>CAVBRV010000081.1:0-11437 GCA_963597965.1 Paludibacteraceae bacterium
ATTTTATATTCCTCTGTAATGAGTTATAATAAAATATGAAAAAATTGAAATTTGAAAATGTAATTTTCTTATTTCTTCTTTTCTATCATGGTTATTTATGCTAAAATAGGAGCGTTGACTTGAACGTAAATTATGTTTTTTAGTGACTGGTAGACTAGTGACGGGTGACTAGAAAGTAGAAAGTGGTTCTTCATTCATTCGCCTTTTTAGGGCTAAAAGCCGAATGAGCGATTGTTGTTTGTTGTCGGTTGTTTGTTGTTGGGACCAAACAACCGACAACAAACAACTAACAACTAACAACAGTGAGTAATAGTCCACATTTCTATGTACTTAAATGTTATTCAGCAAATATTGAGCATCCAGTCACGAGTCACCAGTCACTAGCTACTTGTATAGAACAAGAGTAAGAATGCATGGGAGGCTTTATGGGATATATTTCTGTCATTGGTAGCTGCAATATGGACATCACCGTAGAAGCAGATAGAAGACCGCAGGCGGGGGAGACCATTATGGGAAACCGTCTGATTGTTTCTCCTGGTGGTAAGGGAGCCAATCAGGCCGTGGCAGCTGCTCGTCTGGGATATGATGTATATATGATCGGTTGCGTCGGCGATGATGCCTATGGACCGCTGATGCTGAAAGCTTTGAAGGACAGCGGCGTGAAGACCGATTATGTGGAAACCTTGGAAGGTACGACGACCGGTACCGCCCATATCACATTGGCCGAAGGGGATAATAGTATTATCGTCATCAAAGGGGCCAATGCTCTGGTGAGCCGAGAAATCATTGATAAAGATTGGGATGTAATTTCTCGGTCTTCTCTGGTGATGCTGCAGCATGAAATTCCGATGGATACCATCGGCTATATCATCGATCGCTGCTATGAAGCGGGGGTTCCGGTGATGCTAAATCCTGCTCCTTACATGGATATTCCCCAAGAATGGATTGATAAAGTCACCTATCTCACGCCCAATGAACATGAAGCAGCCCTACTATTTAATGGCATGGATCGGGATGAAATCTTGAAATCCCAGGCCGGCAAAGTGATCATGACCGCTGGCGGAGACGGGGTTCTCTATGGAGAAGAAGAGGAAATCGTCCATGTTCCCGGATTTACTGTTCCTGTCGTCGATACCACCGGAGCGGGGGATACATTCAATGGCGCCTTTGCGGTGGGACGTTGCGAGGGCATGTCTGTGAAAGAAGCCATCCGTTTTGCCAATGCGGCGGCTGCTCTTTCTATTGGAAAAATTGGCGCCCAGGGTGGTATGCCTTGGCGAAATGAAGTGGAGGATATGCTAACATGCAAAAAGTAGGAATTTTAAATAGCAATATCGCCAAAGTACTGGCTGATTTGGGCCATACCGATAAAATCTGTGTCGGTGATTGCGGTCTTCCGGTACCGACCGGTACGCCGAAAATTGACTTGGCTCTTCGCTTGGGTGAACCGAAATTCATCGAAGTGGTGAAGGAAATGGCGAAATACATGCAGATTGAAAAGGTCTACATTGCCCCAGAAACAGAAAAAGAAAATCCAGCGCAATGGAAAGCTCTTCATGAAGTATTTCCAGAAGACCAGGTGGAATGGGTCATGCTGGACAGCCACGAACAGCTGAAAACCTGGGAAAAGGATTGCAAAGCGGTCATTCGCACCGGCGAGATTACCCCATTTTCCAATATTATTTTGCAATCCGGCGTGATTTTCTAAGGGCCAAATAGGTAACTAGTGACTGGTGACTAGTGACTGGGAAATAATTTTCTAGTCACCAGTCACTAGTCTACCAGTCACCCATGCTATTATTTCATGAAAAATTGATTAAATAAGGACATCCATCATATAAGCGAGGTAGTACATGGATATTAATATGGTAGGGATTTGCAAGGCCTTCGGGACGAATAAAGTCCTGGGGGGCGTCAATCTCCACATTCGACCCGGCGAAATTCATGCGCTTATGGGCGAAAACGGGGCAGGCAAATCCACATTGATGAATATTTTGACCGGCATCCATAAAGCCGATGCGGGCACCATTCTGGTGGATGGTAAGGAGGTGATCTTCCGCAATAATAAAGATGCGGAAGAACACGGCATTGCCTTCATTCATCAGGAATTGAACATCTGGCCGAATTTGTCGGTATTGGAAAATCTTTTCCTCACCAACCAGCCGAAAACGAGATTTGGCTTCATTGATTTCAAAAAGATGCGCCAAATGGCAGAAGAGAAATGTGAGGAAATGGGCATTGAATTGCCTTTGGATTCCATCGCTGGGGAATGCTCTGTAGGGCAGCAGCAGATGACAGAAATCACCAGAAATCTGATGATTGATGCGAAAACGGTCATCATGGATGAACCAACCGCCGCTTTGACCGAAAGAGAAACGGATAGCCTTTTCAAAGTGATGCACCGCTTGAAGGCGAAAGGGGTTTCCATCATCTATATTTCCCATCGTATGGAAGAAGTGTTCAATGAATGCGACACCATTACGGTCATGCGAGATGGACAGACCATCAGCAGTCGCCCCACAGAAGAGACCAATATGGACCAGATCGTAGGGGATATGGTGGGCCGCGTGATGAGCGAATACTATCCAGCTCGTACCAATGTGCCGGGAGATGAAGTATTCCGGGTGGAAGGCTTCACCCAGCCCGGCGTCTTTGATAATATTTCCTTCTCCGTTCGCAAAGGGGAAATCCTCGGCGTGGCAGGCCTCATGGGGGCTGGTCGTACAGAAATCATGCGTGCTATCTTCGGTGTGGACCCGCACCAGTCTGGCAAGCTCTACTTAGAAGGTAAGGAAATTAAAATCAAGAAACCCTTGGATGCCATTAAGCATGGATTCGGCTTCATTACGGAAAATCGAAAGACCGAAGGACTTATCCTGGATTTCTCGATTGAAAGAAATATTGCTCTTCCTAGCGAAGAAGCCCTGTGTCATGCCCACATCATCAATGACAAGAAGGAATTTGAATTTTCTGAAACCTTATCTCATAAATTAGGCGTCAAAGCGGCTGACATCAATTTGGCAGCCAGTACCCTGTCCGGCGGGAACCAGCAAAAAGTGGTCATCGCCAAATGGGTGGGTATGCATCCGAAGCTTTTGATTCTGGATGAACCGACCCGCGGGATTGATATTGGCGCGAAAAAAGATATTTATGACTTGATGAATGAACTCACTGCCCAAGGCGTTTCTATCATCATGGTTTCTTCAGAACTTCCTGAAGTCATCGGCATGAGCGACCGCATCATGGTCATTCATGAAGGACATATGGCAGGCATTATCGAACACAAAGATGCCACCCAGACACGTATTATGACACTTGCAACCGGAGGAGAGTAAGAGAATGAATTCCGAAAAAGTTAAAAATTTAGTAAGAGAAATGGGACCGCTCATTGGTCTGATTGCTCTCTTCATTGTCATTGCTGCCTTGAATGACAGCTTCATCGATCCGTCGAACTTAAAGAACTTGGCTCGTCAGATTTCCATCAATGCCCTCATCGCATTCGGTATGACTTTCGTCATTCTGACTGGCGGCATCGATTTGTCTGTAGGCAGTATCTTGGCTCTGTCTTCGGCTCTCATGGCAAGCATGATTACGAAAGGCACCAATCCAGAAATGGCGATCATCGCTTCCGCTTTCATCGGCATTGTGCTGGGCGGTGTGAATGGTGTCATTATTTCCTATGGCAAGGTTGCCCCTTTCATTGCGACCTTGGCAACCATGACCATTTATCGTGGCGCCACCTTGGTGTATACCAACGGGAACCCGATTTCCGGTCTCTCCGATGATCCTCTTTTCACGGGCTTTGGTCAGGGATTCATCATGGATATCCCGGTTCCAGCGATTGTGATGCTCATCGCTTTTGGGATTCTCTATTTCATTTTGAAGAAAACGCCTCTGGGCCGTCAGACCTATGCGGTCGGGGGCAATGAAAAAGTTTCCTATATTTCTGGTATTAAGATTGACAGAATCAAGATTTTTGCGTATGCTTTGACTGGGTGCCTTTGTGCCGTAGCCGGTGCTATCCTGACCGCTCGTCTGAATAGTGCGCAGCCGACTGCCGGCATGGGCTATGAACTGGATGCCATCGCTGCTGTTGTATTGGGCGGTACATCTCTGGCTGGCGGCAAAGGCCGCATTTCTGGCACTCTCATTGGTGCCCTGATTATTGGTACACTGAACAACGGTCTGAATATCCTGAACGTTTCCAGCTTCTATCAGCAGGTTGTCAAGGGCATTGTTATTTTGCTTGCTGTTCTTATGGATCGCAAGAAAAACTAAGGAGGAAAACAAGTGTTAAAGAAAATTGCATTGGCTGCTCTGATTGGTGCAGCACTCGTATCTGTTGCTGGTTGTGGTGGTTCCGACAAGAAGGCAGATTCTGCCGCTTCTGGAGACAAGAAAATCACCATTGGTTTCTCTGTTTCCACCCAGAACAACCCATTCTTTGTCACCATGGCAAATAGCGTAAAAGCAGCTGCTGAAAAAGCAGGTGTGAACGTGAAAATCGTGGATGCACAGAATGACCCGGCTAAACAGTCCAATGACGTAGCTGACCTTCTCCAGGGAAATATCAGCGTCCTCATCGTGAACCCGGTAGACTCCGCTGCTATTTCCAACTCCGTACTGGCAGCGAACAAAGCAAAGATTCCGGTTATCACCATCGACCGTGCTTCTGACAAAGGCGAAGTGGCTGTACACATCGCTTCCAACAACGTCAAGGGCGGCGAAATGGCAGCTGAATACATCGTTTCCAAACTGGGCGAACAGACTCCAGTAGCAGAACTGGAAGGTATCCCAGGGGCTTCCGCTTCTCGTGAACGTGGACAGGGCTTCCATAACATTGCTGACCAGAAACTGAAAGTATTGGCTAAACAGAGTGCAAACTTTGATCGCAGCCAGGGCCTGACCGTTGCTGAAAACATCCTCCAGGCTAACCCGGATGTAAAAGCGATCTTCGCACAGAACGATGAAATGGCTCTCGGAGCTGTTAGCGCAGCTAAAGCAGCGAACAAACAGCTCCTCATCATCGGCTTCGATGGCACCGACGATGGCATCAAAGCCATTAAAGATGGTTCCATGGCAGCTACCATCGCTCAGCAGCCAGATAAGATGGGCGAAATCGGCGTAGAAACCGCTATCAAATTGGCTAAGGGTGAAAATGTAGAAAAGAACATTGCTGTAGATTTGAAACTGGTAGAAAATAAATAATTTTCCTTTTCTGACAACCTGAGTATTGTATACAAAAGGCCGTGGCGAGAGCTGCGGCTTTTTCATATTTAGTAGGCAGTTAGCAGTAGGCAGTTGGCTGTCATTTTTTGCCCTCTTCCTTTGGAAGGGGGAGGCGAAACGAGCGTAGCGAGTGCAGCGGGGGATAGTTTTTCTAGCGAAAAAAGAACTGCCAACTGCCAACTGCTAACTGCATACCACATGCTGCATACTTTCAACTGTCTACGAAATATCCTTGACGTGGTTATCTTGCACTTTTATAATAGAAAAAGCATGTGAAAAAGGTGACTGGTAGACTAGTGACTCGTGACTGAGCCACGTTTTTTCTAGTGACTAGTCACCAGTCACTAGTCACTACCAACTTTACAAGATAAGGAATAACAATAACAAATATGAACAACCAATATGCAACTTATTTCACCAATATACTTCGTGAGAACCAAATAAAAATCAATGAACCCATGACCCGTCATACCACCTTTGGCATCGGTGGACCGGCGGATTGTTTTTTGATGCCTGAAACCACGGAAGAGCTCTGCCTGATTACCAAAGTGGCTCATAAAAACCACTTTCCCGTATTCATTTTAGGCGGCGGGGCCAATCTGTTAGTCCGAGATAAAGGGATTCGCGGCGTTGTCATTTTTACGGGCCGCATGCACCAGATGGAACAGAAAGACAACCTTTTGAAAATTTCCAGTGGTATTTCCACCGCCGCAGCCGCTCGTTCGGCACTGGATGCAGGACTGTCGGGCATGGAATTTGCCAGTGGCATTCCTGGTTCCATTGGTGGGGCTGCCTACATGAATGCCGGTGCCTATGGCGGAGAAATGGCAAAAATTATCGTGTCCGCCACCACCTGTGACGAAAAAGGGGACCTCATTGTCCATGACATCAAAGACTTGGGATATGGCTATCGGAAGAGCCCTTTTATGGATAGTGGGGAAGTCATTGTCAATGTGACAGTTAAACTCAAAGAAGGCAATCAGAAAGACATCAAAGCCTTGATGGACGATTTGAACCAGCGGCGCAAGGATAAACAGCCTTTGGAAAAACGAAGCGCAGGGAGTACCTTCAAACGGCCCACCGGCCATTTCGTAGGACAAATGATTGAAGAATTGGGACTCAAAGGATTTTCTGTAGGAGACGCCCA
This sequence comes from Paludibacteraceae bacterium, assembly GCA_963597965.1. Lineage (GTDB taxonomy): Bacteria > Bacillota > Negativicutes > Veillonellales > Dialisteraceae > Dialister. The sequence continues at coordinate 6,377 of CAVBRV010000081.1, forward strand.
GGTCAGTGAGAAACATGCGGGGTTCCTCATCAATAATGGTCACGCTAGCTGCGAAGACATGCTTTCTCTGATTCACGCCATTCAAAGCAAAGTCAAAGCAGCCTACAATGTAGACTTGCATCCAGAAGTGCAGATTGTAGGGGAGGCTTAAAAAGGGAGCGAAAGCTCCCTTTTTAGTTAGCAGTAGGCAGTTAGCAGTAGACTGCCTACTGCTAACTGCTAACTATTATCTATGTTATAATAAAGAAAAACTCGAAGGAGGGGAAGAGTCATGGAAGTCGTAGCCTTTTATGGCCCACCGGGAACGGGGAAGAGCGATCGCGCGCTAGTGATTGCTTATGAAAATGATTGCTCCTGTATTATTGACGACGGGATTTTAATTTATCATAGCCGCATTGTAGCGGGAAAATCGGCGAAACGAGAAGCCAGTCGATTGAAAGCGGTGCGCCGGGCTATTTTCTGGGATGAAGAACAACGAGACGAAGTGCGGGCGGCTTTACAAAAAATCAATCCGAAACGGGTACTCATTTTAGGCACGTCGGATCGCATGGCAGTGACTATTGCGAAAGCCTTACAACTTCCGATGCCAGAGAAATATATCCGCATCGAAGACGTAGCTAGGCCAGAAGAAATGATGAAAGCCAGCGAAGCTCGCCATAAAGAAGGCAAACACGTTATCCCTGTGCCGACTATGGAATTGAAACCCTATTTCAAAGGCTATCTGGTGGACCCTCTCAAATTCTTCCGGTCAAGGAAAAAAGAAATGCCTCGTCGCTTCAGTGAAGAAAATGAACGCTCCGTGGTACGCCCCGTATTTAGCTATTACGGGAAATTATCTTTCTCCAACCGCGTCATCGATGCCTTGGTACGATATGCGGTGCGAGATATGCGAAAAGTGAAAATCACTCATGTGGCAAGCGAAAAGAGCACCAGCCAGTTGAATGGCCTCATCCTCGACTTAGACGTGTCTGTCAGAAATGGCACTCCTCAGGAAATCAAGAAAACCATTCATACCATGCGAGATAAAGTGCAACGAGAAATTGAGCATACTACCGGTATGTCGCTGGAGACTCTGCGGGTGGATGTGACGACCGGAGTGGCAAGGTAAAAGCAGTGAGAAGTTAGAAGTGAGAAGTTAGAAATGGTGGTGGCGGCGCTTTGGAAATTATAGGGCGCCGCATTTTTTATGGTTCTGTAGCGGTGGCGGGGCTGGAGGGGCATGGAGATGAGGCGTGCATTTGAAGGTTCTGTAGCGATGGTTTGGCTAGAGGAACATAGAAATAGAATCTGCATTTTAGGGTTCTAAAGTTTCTAAAGGTTCTAGTCACTAAAAATCCCCTTCCTTTGGAAGGGGATAGCGTATGAGCGAAGCAAATAAAGCAGGGGATAGATCGCACTAGCGATTTGAATGGCTTGATGAGAAAAATGGTATAGGCGTCCGGATTAGCGGAAAATGCATGATGGTGGAAGCTGTGATGCTACGGTATGAATAACATTTGTATTTATGCCGCTAGTGCAGCCCCTCTGCCTACGGCATCTCCCCCAATGGGGGCGATAAAATAAAGAGTTCTCGCTCTGCGTGAGCAGAGCGAGAACCCTGAGAACCCTGAGAACCCTGAGAAAGAAGGTGCAAACATGACAACAAAAATTAAAATCTGCGGCTTCACAGATCCGAAAGAAGCAACTTATATTTCCTATCCCGACGTTTCCATGATGGGGATGGTTCTTTTCTTTCCGAAAAGCAAACGGAATATTTCTATTGAAAAAGCAAAAGAAATCATGAAAGCTGCGGACCCACGGATTCAGAAAGTGGCGGTGGTGGTTTCACCTACGGTAGAGCAGGCTATGGAAATAGAAAAAGCTGGCTTCGATTACATGCAAGTCCATGGCACCTTATCAGACGAAGTGCTGGCAAAAACTTCTATTTCCATCATCAAAGCCTTCAACTTAGGCGATGAGCAGAATCCGGCTTATGAAACCAATGACCGGATTAAGGCCTATTTATTTGACGCCGCCGAACCGGGAAGCGGGAAATCTTTTGATTGGTCCATTTTATCCCACATGAAGCGGACTAAGAAATGGATACTTGCTGGCGGACTGAGGGTGGACAATGTAGGAAAAGCCATAGCAGTGGTTCACCCAGACATGGTAGACGTTTCCTCTGGCGTGGAATATGGGGATAAACCAGGGAAGGATCCAGAAAAGATAGCGGAGTTTATACATAGTGTAAATATAGGGAATTCGTAGTTAGGGCAGGAATGTGAAGAAAAGAGTGATTTTGTGTTTTCTATGAAAGTCTTATTGCTTTAGTCAGGGGTAAAAAATGGATTTCATTCAAAAATTGCAACTTCTGGAGAAAGCAATTATAGAGCTTTAGCCTTTATATGTTTTTGAGATATTTATACTTCTATTTTCATTATATAGATTTATTAGGGAAAGAAAAGCACCCTTGGTTTATCGTGTTTTTGATTATTTAGCTACTCTTTTTCTCCTAATTGGATTTTCATTGCCTGTAATTCACGATCCGATACTATCTTCTGTCAGAGACACTCTTTTCCTTGTGTTCTATTCATTCGGAATGCTGGGGATATTTGGCGGTATATCCTTGAAATATATATACCAAAATTTTGAAATGAGCTTTGGTCGATTTTCAAGGGTACAAGAAAATTGGAAAGTCGTTTTGGGGATTGGCGTTTACTTACTGTTATGTTCTCTATTAATCTATTACTTTTGGGATTATTTAAAAGTAATTTAAGTTCTTCTATTTTCCTGATTCCAAGCCACTAGTCTACTAGTTGAAAAACTCTTGACAACTATCTCCATCCATGATACAGTATCTACAACTTTAAACGAGGACGAAAAGAGTACACCTCTTGATGACTTCATAGCGAGCCTGGATGGTGAAAGCAGGTAGGGATAGAGAAGTGGAAGTGCATTTCTGAGTTTGGCGGGCTGAAATAGGAGTAGGCTTTCCCGGGAGCTCCCGATATAGAGCAGAGGTATTGTTAGATACTTCATGAGCTGTGCTTGGCGACAAGCAGAGAAAAATAGGTGGAATCACGAGTCTCTCGTCCTAGTTGGACGAGAGATTTTTTGTTGTTTATAGGGGACTGGTGGACTAGTGACTTGTGACTAGAAAAGCATTTACCAGTCACTAAGAAAATAGGAGGAGAGTAGAAATGGGATTGATACGATGTAGGAATGATGGTTGCTAGTGAAATATTATAAAAAATGGGGACAAGACCAAGTAGCTAGGGATTGGGGATTAGGGATTAGTAGCTAGGGATTAGAAAGAGAATTTCCTAATCCCTAGCTACTAATCCCTAATCCCTGAACAGTATAAAATTGTTTTGTAGAACACATGACGCATACCGTCACTAAAGCATAGGAGGAAATCATCATGACAGAAAAGAAAAATTATCGCTTTGAAACTTTACAGCAGCATGCCGGCCAGGTACCGGATCCGACCACAGGTGCTCGTGCTGTTCCGATTTATCAGACCACGTCTTATGTATTCAAAGATGCACAGCAGGCAGAAGACCGTTTCGCACTGAAAGATGCAGGCTATATTTATAGCCGTCTCACCAATCCGACCCAGGATGTATTGGAAAAGAGACTGGCTGCTTTAGAAGGCGGTACTGCAGGGGTGGCTGTCGCTTCTGGCGCAGCGGCTGTGACTTATGCGATTCTGAATATCGCTGGGGCCGGCGATGAAATCGTTTCCGCTTCTACGCTGTACGGTGGCACTTATGAACTTTTCACCGATACTCTCCCACACTTGGGTATCACCACCCATTTCGTCAATCCAGACCATCCAGAAGAAGTCGAAGCAGCCATCACACCGAAGACCAAGGCGGTTTATATTGAAACTTTGGGTAACCCAGCTATCAACATTCCAGATTTTGATGCCATCCGCGACATTGCCCATGCTCATGGATTGCCAGTGATTATCGATAACACCTTTGCTACTCCTTATCTCTTCCGTCCATTGGAACACGGATTGGACATTGTGGTTCACTCCACCACGAAATTTATCGGTGGACATGGAACTACTCTGGGTGGTGCTATCATTGAAAATGGAAAGTTCAACTGGAATCAGCCAGAGAAATATCCACACTTCGCCGCTCCCGATGCCTCCTATCATGGCATTAACTTTGCCACTGACATTCCTGGTGCTGGTTTCGTGACCCGCATTCGTGCGAAAGTCCTTCGCGATACTGGCGCAGCTATTTCTCCGATTGCGGCTTGGTTCTTCATTCAAGGATTGGAAACTCTTTCTCTTCGCGTAGAACGTCATGTGTCCAATGCGACCCAAGTAGCAGAATACTTGGAAAAACATCCTAAGGTAGCCAAAGTCAACTATCCGGGCCTGGAATCTTCTCCATACCATAAGCTTCAGTTGAAATATTTACCGAAAGGGGCTGGTTCCATTTTCTCCATTGAATTGAAAGATGGCTTCGATGCGGCTAGAAAATTCATCGACAACCTGGAAATCTTCTCCGACCTGGCAAATGTAGGCGACTCCAAGTCTCTCGTAGTACATCCCGCATCCACCACTCACCAGCAGCTCTCCCCAGAAGCCCAGCTGGCAGCCGGCATCACACCAGGCACCGTTCGTATTTCCGTAGGCATTGAAAATATTGATGATTTGCTGGAAGATATGGAACAGGCATTGGCTAAGATCTAATACCGCATATGGTGTTCAGTGCGTAATGCGTAATGGTGGAAGATGAGATGTAGTGGATATTTCAACATATCATTTCATACCGCAGTAGCAGCCCCCTCTGCCTACGGCATCTCCCCCGATGGGGGCGATAAATAAGGTGTAAACTTATTTACGCACGAAATTTGGAAGCGCCCCAATACCCCTTTTTATATTTTTGGTAAGCAATAAAACGGCTAGAAATTAAATATCACAAAAATGTATGTGATATTTGACTTCTAGCCGTTTTCCTATTGATTAATTTATACTTTGCGGCGCTTTTAAATTTGATGCGCCGCCACCTTCATTACGCACTACGCACTTCGCATTACGCACTATTTATGATTTCATCGCATATG
>CAVBRV010000082.1:0-11319 GCA_963597965.1 Paludibacteraceae bacterium
CTTTAAAATAAACAATTCTTTTCTAGTATATATGGTGATGATGGTTTTAGCAAGAAGAAGATAGAGGCAAATGTGCCATTTCCTGAAAATTAGGAGTGAGGAGTTAGGAGTGAGGAGTGAAGGTAGCGGCGCATAAAATTGGGAAGCGCCGCCAATTTAAATAGACAGTAAAGATTCATGCACGATGGTACATCACTATCAATGAAAATGGTTAGCATCGGTGACTGGTGGACTAGTGATTGGTGACTAGGATACGTGTTTTCCTGGTCACTAGTCACCAGTCACTAGCTACCAAAGTCATTTTTACAGAAATGGCTGATTTATGTTACAATAATTAAGGATAGTATACCCCGTATAGTATAGTGAATGAAGAGTGACTGGTAGACTGGTGACTGGTGACTGGAAATAGAATTTCCCTAGTCACCAGTCCCTAGTCACCAGCTACTAAAATGGAGGAAAATATGCTTATACAATGGTTTCCAGGTCATATGACCAAGACGAAACGAATGATAGAAAGCCACCTGAAAGCGGTGGATGTGGTGGCGGAATTGTTGGACGCCCGCATTCCTGCTTCCAGTGCGAATCCCATGATTGATGAATTGGTGAAGGGAAAGCCTCGCATTGTGATTCTCAACAAAGCGGATTTGGCAGACCCGAAAGCCACGGACCGCTGGATTTCTTATTTCCAGAAAAGAAATATCCCTGTGGTGCCTATGAGTGTAGGAAATAGCAAAAACAAGAAACGACTGTTGGCACTGATTCGAGAAACGGCGGAACCGATGCTGGCAAAGTGGAAGAAACGAGGTATCAAGAGCCGTTCTGTGCGTCTCATGATTTTGGGGATTCCAAACGTGGGAAAATCTACTCTCATCAATTTCCTGGCCGGCACTGCTGCCACTCGCACCGCCAATACACCAGGACATACCCGAGGGAAACAGTGGGTGCGCCTGTCCGATGGCTTAGACCTTTTGGACACCCCAGGCGTTCTTTGGCCGAAATTTGATGACCAGACTGCGGCACTTCGCCTGGCTGCTACGGGCGCCATTGCGGGGGATGTATTCAATTCCAGTGAAGTGGTCTCAGCCCTTTTATCATCCTTGGCGGAAACGTCGCCTTGGGTTTTACAGGAGAAATACAATATCGAAGACCCGAACCAGGACCCACAGCTTCTCTTGGAAGCCGCTGGCCGACGAAGAGGTTGCCTCTTGCCTGGCGGCGCCATCGATTACGACCGAGCAGAAATGGTCGTCCTTCGAGATTTTCGCAATGGGAAATTGGGAAAGATTACGTTGGATCCGTTGCCGGAGAAGTAGTGACTGGTGACTAGTGACTAGGAAAGGGATTGGGGATTAGTAGCTAGGGATTAGAGATTGTTGCTGGTTGTTGGTTGTCTGGCTTCAAACAACCAACAACCAACAACTAATAACAGTAATTTGCAGAATGAGGAAAATGCATGATGAAAATATCTGAAATCCGCGACATCCTTTGCCAGGACGAAGTGCCGGAAGAGGTGCTGCAGGAAATTTTGTCTGACGAGAGAAAAGGCGTGCAGAATCTAGTAGTTTCCTATATGAAACGACTAGAAAAAGAAAGCGAAGAACGTCTTCGGGTAGAGTCTATGTACGATGTGGAAAGTGAATTTTATAAAAAGGGACTCACTCACATCGTGGGCATCGATGAAGTAGGGCGCGGACCGTTGGCCGGGCCGGTGACGGTGGCAGCGGTTATTCTGAAACCCCATTGGTTCGCCTATGGCCTCAATGATTCCAAAAAAGTGACTATCAAACACCGAGAAGAAATTGCGGAGAAAATTCAGAAAGAAGCGGTGGACCTTTCTATTGTCAGTCTGCCACCAGAAGAAATCGATGCTTTGAATATTTACGAAGCCACCATGATGGCTATGTATCAGGCGGTAAAAAATTTGAAAGTCAAGCCCGATGCGGTCATTGTAGACGCCATGCCTCTTCATTTTCAGTGTCCCACTGTGTCACTGATTCACGGTGATGCGAAAAGTGCGTCTGTAGCGGCTGCCTCTATCGCCGCCAAAGTATATCGTGACAAAATCATGGATGAATATGACACCATTTATCCCGGCTATGGCTTTGCGAAAAATAAGGGCTATGGCACGGCAGAACATATTGCTGCTTTACAAACTTTGGGGATTACGCCGATTCATCGGAAAAGTTTTGAACCGGTGAAGAGTATGGTACTGAAAATGCAATGAGGAATTAGGAATGAGGAATGAAGGTAAGCGGCGCACAGCTTATGAAGCACCGCAGAATTATAAAGTATGGTGACTGGTAGACTAGTGACTGGTGACTAGGAGGGCGCCCAGTCACTAGTCACCAGTCTACTAGTCACTAGAAAAAGAGGAGAGAGTTATGAAACAATGTATGGATGAAGCAAACCTTCATCGTCGATTGAAAAAGATCATGGGTCAAGTGCAAGCCATTGACCGCATGATAGAAGAAGACATTCCCTGTGAAGATATTATTACCCAGGTGAATGCGGCCAAGTCTGCTTTGCATAAAGTGGGACAGATTATCTTGGAAGGCCACTTGCAGCACTGCGTCCGGGATGGTATCGAGCATGGCAATGCAGATGAAACCATTGCGAAATTTGCGAAAGCGGTGGAACGGTTTTCTAATATTGTATGATCGGTGGACTGCTTCTTAGTTTTCAATAGCAAGAAGCCAGATGGATGCTTGTTGTTGGTTGTTAGTTGTTAGTTGTTAGTTGTTAGTTGTTGGGACTAAACAACCAACAATTAACACCTCAAATTTCCCAACCATAAAACGGAGATTCATTTCGATGCTATCAAAGAAATAAGGCTTTATGGTATCATCACTAGCGTCATTTCGACCGGTCATATTTGCACCAAGTAATGATGCAGAAATAAATAGATTTGTGTCCCTGAGTGGAGAAATCTTTTCAGTACTAGCGGTAAAGGCTTAAAGACAGAAACGGGATTCTGTCATCAAGCCTTTACCGCTGGTGCCGCTGAGATTTCTCCACTCAGGGACACATTGGTATTTACAACTCTTATTTATTCCATTTCGCACAAATATGACCGGTCGAAATGACGGCTTCGCTGTTACCTTCTTCTTAATTTAACGAGATTCCTTCTGGATGGCCCGATGGGCCTTAAATATCGCTTGATGCTAGATTGCATCAATGAAAAATAATATTTCTTTGGTGGGAAGTTTGAATTGTTGGTTGTTGATTGTTAGTGGTCTGGTGCCAAGCAACTAACAACCAACAACCAACAACCGTGCCCGCATAGGAATTGGCGAGATGGCGTATATTTCTAGAACGCTAAATCTAAAATATGAATTAATAATATATGGGAAGTGAAATGCTTAGAATTAATGCGTCCTGCGGAAAATTCTAAGCATTTTTCGTGTTGTTTTATAATTCTTTCAGTGCTAAAATTTGAGCGGAATGATAAAGAAATGGTTGCTCGTTGATTCACTTTTTGCAGAAATTTCTTTATCCTTATGGTTTAGGGTTTAAGGTTTATGGTTTGTCTGCTTGGATTAAAACCTTAAACCAATGATGTTTTCGTGAGTTGCCATTGATGGATGGTGTACTCGGAAAGTAAACCTTAAACCTATTTCCAAAATACCAGGAGGTCAACTATCGTGTATCCTGTGAATCTCCAATTACAAGGTGCCCCCTGTCTCATCATTGGTGGCGGGCATGTGGCTCTTCGGAAAGTTACCAAACTGCTGAAAGAAAAAGCGGACGTGACGGTGCTATCGCCAGAGGCGTGTGAAGACATTCGGCAGCTGGCGGAGGCGGGAAAGCTGCGTTGGATTTCGAGAGCCTATCAAGAGAAGGATTGCCTCGGCTATCGATTGGTGGTGACGGCTTGTGGGATTCGTGGGGTAGCGGAAGAGGTTCACCAGGCAGCGGAAAAAGAGTATTTCCTGTACAATGCATCTGACTTTCCGCCGCTGGGAAATTGTCAGCTACCGGCTTCTTTTGAAACGGGCGGCCTGCAGTTCACGATTTCCACGAGAGGACGCTCGCCGGCTATGTCGAAGTATGTGAAAGAATGGCTTAGGAAAGAAATTCCAGAAGACTTCGGCGCTTGGCTCGATCGGGTGAGCGCGATTCGAGAGGAACTCAAAGAAGAAGTGCATAGCAGCCAAAGCAGGGAAAAATTTTGGCATGTGGTATTTCGTGATGAGGTGATGCACCTTGTCATGGAGGGAAAAATAGACGAAGCAGAGGAGTGTGTACGTCATGAAATTGGTCGTTTTAGGGCTGAATCATAAGACAGTCCCTGTAGATATTCGCGAGCAATTCGCCATATCACCGGAGAGTGCGAGAAGCGGGTTGCATCACTTGGATGAGCAGGATGACATCCAGGAAATGGTGGTGCTCTCCACTTGTAACCGCACCGAAATCTATGCGGTGCTTCGGGACGAAGGGGCGAAAGAAACGTTGAAGAAGCTCTTCTTGGCTCTATCAGGGAATAGAGAAGCCAGGAAAGAATATTTCTTCTACTTTGAAGGGGAAGATTGCATTCGCCATCTCTTTGAAGTGGTATCGGGATTGGATTCTATGGTGCTGGGGGAAAGCCAGATTTTGAATCAAATCAAAACGGCCTATACCATGGCGCTAGCAGAAAAAGCGACGAAAACCATTTTAAATACCCTTTTTCATAGGGCCATCACCACCGGGAAACGAGTACGGACGGAGACCCAGATTTCTACTAGCGCCGTGTCCGTCATGTATGCAGCGGTGAAATTGGCGGAAAAAATATTGGGCGGCTTAGAGGATCGGACCGCCATGGTCTTTGGTGCGGGGGAAGCGGCAGAACTCTTGGTGAAGAATCTCCAGGGCAAAGGGCTCAAAAAAGTACTCATTGCCAATCGGCACATCGAAAAAGCGGAAGAATTGGCGAAGAAAATCGGCGGTGAAGCGGTACCCTTCAAAGGGGCTTTGCAGCATGCTGAAGATGTGGACATCATCGTGACGGCCACCGGGGCGTCCCAATATATCGTGAAATCCTGGGACGTGCAGAACCTTATGGCTAAGCGAGATTCCACGCCTCTGGTTGCTATTGACATTGCTGTGCCTTGTGACATCGAGCCAGAAGTAGGAAATATCCGTAATGTGACGCTCTACAACATCGATGATTTGCAGGGGGTCGTAGAAAATAACATTCGATTCCGGGAAGGAGAAGCACAGCGGGCGAAGGTCATCATTGAAGAAGAAATTCAGTCCATTGAAGACCGATTCACCTATCTTTCCACTCGTCCCGTCATGGTTTCTTTGTCTGATAAAGCAGAAGAAATTCGGCAAAGAGAACTTCGTCATGGCCTGGCGAAAATCGAAGGCCTCACAGAAGAAGACAAACGGGTCTTGCAGCATATGACCCATATGATTGTACGGAAAATTCTGCGTGAACCCATGATGCATCTCAATGAATTTGCGGGCACCGAATGGGAATCGGCAGATAAATCGGCAGTGACACGGTTGTTTAAGTTGGATGTGAAATAATCATTGGTGACTAGTGACTCGTGACTGGTGACTAGAAACTTATTTCCCTAGTCACCAGTCACGAGTCACTAGTCACTTTAACAATATTTTTTTATATGAGGACTAAAGACTTGAAAAACAAAATCACCATTGCCACCAGGGAAAGTCTATTGGCTCTTTGGCAGGCGAAGTATGTACAACGTAGACTGGAAGAACAATACCCCGGACTCTCGGTAGAATTGCTTCCAGTCACCACCAAGGGGGACCAGATTTTGGATCGGCCTTTGGTAGAAATCGGCGGGAAGGGGCTTTTCATCAAAGAGCTGGAAGTGATGCTCCTAGAAGGAAAGGCAGATATAGCGGTTCATTCTTTGAAAGATATGACCGCCGAATGTCCGAAAGGCTTGACCATAGCCGCCGTAACTTCCAGAGAAGACCCACGAGATGCCTTCGTGTCTCATAAATACAAAAACTTAGCCGAACTTCCGCCACATGCGAAAGTGGGGACCTCCAGTTTGCGTCGGCAGGCACAGCTTCTTCATGAACGGCCAGATTTAGAAATCCAGTCCCTTCGCGGGAATGTGCAAACCCGTCTCCGTCACTTGGATGAAGGCGATTTCGATGCCATCATTTTGGCAGCGGCAGGTTTGAAACGCTTGGGATTGGCCGACCGGATTTCTTCCTATATTTCTACGGAAGAAAGCATCCCCGCCGCTGGGCAAGGCGTCATGGCCATCGAAGCCCGCTGCGAAGATACAGAAACATTACAACTTCTCTCCTTCCTGCATGATGCAGAAGTGGCTTCTTGTATCCAAACCGAAAGAGCCTTTTTGGCAAAAGTCGGAGGCGATTGCAAAGTGCCGGCAGGCATTTTCACTGTACCTACCCATCACAAACAGCTAGAAGCCCACTCCTTCATCGCCTCGCCCGATGGGAAAACGCTCTATAGAGGAAGTCGGACAGGCACCATCGAAGAAGCAACAAACATCGGTCAGTCCTTGGCAAAAGAACTCTTGGACCAAGGCGGCCGTGACATTTTGGAGAAGCTGAATAGAATCTAGTAAGCAGTTAGCAGTAGGCAGTGATTTTCATGTGATGTAAGTGCATCACGATGTATGAAAATGTTAATATCGGTTATCGGTGACTAGTAGACTGGTGACTAGTGACTGGAAATGCATTTTCCTAGTCACCAGTCACCAGTCACTAGCTACCAGATATATTTTCATAGTAAACTGCAAACTGCCTACTGCTAACTGCCAACATTAAAAAAGAGGAGAACCATATGAAACAGGGAAAGGTCTATTTAATTGGTGCCGGACCAGGGGATCCGGAATTGCTCACGTTGAAAGGGAAACGCTGCTTGGAAGAAGCGGATGTGGTGGTAGGAGATTACCTGGCAGACCCACGGCTTCTTCGCTTTATGAAACCCGATGCCGAATACATTTACGTCGGGAAAAAAGCGGGCAACCACACCATGAAGCAGCAGGAAATCAGCGAGCTTTTGGCAGAAAAAGGAAAAGAAGGGCACATTGTAGCTCGTCTCAAAGGGGGCGATCCCTTTGTCTTTGGTCGTGGGGGAGAAGAAATAGAAGTGCTCCGTGAGCATGGAGTGGTTTTTGAAGAAATCCCCGGTATCACCAGTGCCATTGCAGCCCCCGCCTATGCAGGGATTCCTGTCACCCATCGGGGCGTGGCCGCTTCCTTTGCCGTCATCACCGGTCATGAAGACCCGACCAAAGACCGTTCTTCCATTCACTGGGATAAATTGGCAGGCGGCGTAGATACTTTGATTTTCCTCATGGGCGTAGGACATACGGGAATGATTGCTTCCCAGCTTATGAAATATGGCAGAGCCCCCTCCACTCCGGCGGCTTTTGTCCGTTGGGGGACTCGCCCGTACCAGGAAACCTACACCACCACCCTGGAACATGCGGCAGAAGATGTAGAGAAATTGAACATCCAGCCACCGGCGGTTTTCGTCGTGGGGGATGTAGTGAACCTCAGAGAAACCATGGATTGGTTTGACAATCGTCCTCTCTTCGGCAAACGGATTGTGGTGACCCGGTCTCGTAGTCAGGCGTCTAAACTGGTTCACGTACTGGATGCGAAAGGCGCCCTTTGCGAAGAAATCCCCACCATTTTGATTGACACCCCCTCCGACGCATACCAAGGGATGGATGAAAGCATAGCAAACCTATCCCATTTCGATTGGATCATTTTCACCAGTCAAAATGGAGTAAATTGTTTCTTTGAACGGCTCTACAAAAAAGGAAAAGATGCCCGTGCGCTGGGTCATCTGAAAATCGGAGCCATCGGACCGGTGACGGCGAAAGAACTTCATCACTACGGTTTGCGTGCAGACTGCGTGCCGAAGAAATACAAGGCCGAAGATTTGCTGGAAGAAATGAAGCACCAAGTGAAACCGGGAGACTCCATCCTGATTCCACGGGCCAAAGAAGCCAGAAGCATTCTGCCAGAAGGCTTGACTGCCATTGGAGCGAATGTTCAAGTGGTGGAAGCCTACCAGACCGTACCGGATAAAGGAAACAAAGACAAACTCATTTCTCTTCTGGAACAGAAAAAAGTAGACATCATCACCTTCACCAGCTCGTCCACGGTCCATAACTTAATCAAACAAATCGATGGGAAAACGGAACTACTCCAGGGCGTTTCCCTGGCCTGCATCGGCCCCATCACAGCCGATACCTGTAGAAGCTACGGCCTCACACCGGATATCGTTTCCGAGGTATATACTATTGCGGGATTGGTGGAAGCGATTGAAAAGCATAGTTAGTGACTGGTGACTAGTAGACTAGTGACTGGTCTACCATCTTATTTCCTCCTTGGGGGCAATGTCATTAAGTTAAGTATTACGGTATCATATCTAGCGTCATTTCGACCGATGGGATGAGTGCTTGATGGATTTGCAGAGCTAAGCGGCTATGTTGGACAAAAGTGGAGAAATCTTGAGACACTATCGAAAGCAACATTATTCCCACAAGATTTCTCCACTTCTGTCTAACATAGTCGCAGTAAAGCGATAGAATTATCAAGCACAAATCCCATCGGTCGAAATGACGTGCTGCTGAAAAATTGCAGTTTCCTAATCCCTAGCTACTAATCCCCAATCCCTATTCTTTATCATAAAAGCGGCGCTTTCTAATTTGTGCGCCGCTACTACCATTACTCATTTCTAATTGCTCATTACTCATTGATTTTGTAAGGAGTCTGACAAACATGAAACTGAATACCCTTCGTCCTCGTCGTTTGAGAAGAACCGCTGCCATTCGCAGTATGGTGAGAGAAAACTCTCTGGAACTCAATGATTTCGTTTACCCCATCTTCGTAGTACCTGGCACGAATATCAAAGAAGAAATTCCCAGCATGCCGGGACAATACCATCTGTCCGTAGACAATGCCGTGAAAATGGCGGAGGAAATTTACAAACTGGGCATTCCGGCGGTAGAAATTTTTGGCCTGCCAGAATACAAAGATGACATTGGTTCCTCTGCATGGGACATGAATAGCCCGGTGCAGCGTGCCATGAGAGCCATCAAAGAAGCCGTGCCGGATTTGGTCATTGTCGGTGACGTATGCCTTTGTCAATACACCAAGAGCGGTCACTGCGGACAGCTGAAAGGTCACGAAGTCGATAACGATCCAACTTTGGAACTTTTGGCGAAAGTAGCTCTGTCCCAGGCCGAATGTGGTGCCGACATCATTGCTCCATCCGATATGATGGATGGCCGTGTGGCAAAAATCCGTGAAACGTTGGATGCCAACGATTTGACCAATGTTTCTATCATGTCCTATGCAGTCAAATACGCTTCTGGCTACTATGGACCCTTTCGCGATGCAGCGGACTCGGCGCCTCAGTTTGGCGATAGAAGAGGATACCAGATGGACCCCGCCAACAGCCGAGAAGCCATGAAAGAAGTGGACCTGGACCTGGAAGAAGGGGCAGATATCATCATGGTGAAGCCTGCACTGGCGTATCTTGACATCGTTCGTCAAGTGCGTGACCGCATCGACAGACCTGTGGCGGTGTACAACGTATCTGGCGAATATGCTATGGTGAAAGCTGCCGCTGCCAAAGGCTGGATTGATGAAAAACGGATCGTCATGGAATCTCTCCTTTGTATGAAACGAGCTGGTACGGATATTATTATTTCCTATCATGCACCAGACGTAGCTAGATGGCTGAAGGAGGAAGCAGGGAAATGATTGATCTCACCAAATCCAAAGCTGCTTTTGAAGAAGCACGGAAATACATGCCCGGCGGCGTCAATAGCCCGGTTCGTTCCTATCCTCACATGGGATGCCCGCCGCCCTTTATTGCCTCTGCCAAAGGCTCTCATATTACAGATATTGATGGAAATACTTACATCGATTATGTCGGCTCTTGGGGGCCTATGGTCTTGGGCCATGCCCATCCTGCTGTGATTGCGGCCATTCAGAAAGCGGCCGAACGAAGCACTTCCTACGGCGCACCGACGGTGATGGAAACAGAAATCGCCGAACTCATTCATTCCGTCTATCCCACCATCGAAAAACTGCGCATGGTGAATTCCGGTACCGAAGCCACCATGAGCGCCCTTCGTGCGGCTCGTGGCTATACCGGACGAGATAAGATTTTGAAATTTGAAGGTTGCTACCATGGTCATGGCGATAGCCTTCTCGTCAAAGCTGGCTCCGGTGCCGCTACTTTCGGAAGCCCAGACAGTGCAGGTGTCACCAAAGGGACGGCCCAGGACACGCTCGTCGTTCCTTACAATGACATTCCTGCTTTTACCAAAATGATGGATGAACAGGGCGATACCATTGCCGCTGTCATCGTAGAACCAGTAGCAGGAAATATGTGCTGCGTACCACCGATTCCGGGATTCCTGGAAACTTTGCGCAAAGAAACCGAAAAACACGGCACAGTTCTCATTTTTGATGAAGTCATGTGCGGCTTCCGCAGCACCTTCCACGGAGCCCAGGCCAGATACCATATCCGCCCGGATATGACCTGCTTAGGAAAAATCATTGGCGGCGGCCTTCCGGCGGCAGCCTATGGTGGCAAAAAAGAAATCATGAACTGCATCGCCCCCGATGGTTCCGTGTATCAGGCAGGCACCCTGTCCGGAAATCCCCTGGCCGTGACCGCTGGGATTGAAACACTGAAACAAATGATGGCGATTCCAAATTTCGATACCATTCTGGAAAAGAAAACCGAAACTCTTCTGGAAGGATGGAAAGAAGCAGCTGATCAAGCAGGCGTACCTCTCATTTGCCACCACTCTGGATCCATGTTTGGTATTTTCTTCTCCGAAAAAGATGTACTGAACTACCAGGACGCCTGCAATGCCAATGCCGCTCAATTCAAAGCCTGGTTCCTTTCCATGCTGAACCAGCACATTTACCTGGCACCGTCTCCCTTTGAAACCCTCTTCATGTCTTATGCTCATAGTGAGGAAGATATTGAAAAGACTATCCAGGCAGCAAAGATTGCGATGGAAGCGGCGGCCTTGGTTAAGTAGGCAGTTAGCCGTTTGCAGTAGGCAGTATATATAATTCAAAAAGCCCTCATGAGGACAATAGGTCCTTGTGAGGGCTTTTTGAATAGTGAGGAATTAGGAATGAGGAGTGAGGAATGGTGGTGCGGTGCATAATAATTTGGAAGCGCCGTATTTTTTATAGGGAATAGTAGACAGTAGGCAGTTAGCAGTAGACAGTGGGGGGGCTAGCAGTATTTAAATATAGATGATAGGCCCATCGGGCATCTCCCCCATCGGGGGAGAAATAAAAAGAGGGGGTGCATTTCCCTCGGCCGTAAGGCCGGTTGTA
>CAVBRV010000083.1:0-10978 GCA_963597965.1 Paludibacteraceae bacterium
TTTGGATAAAAATTCATATCATTTCAAATTCTTTGATTAAATCAGCGTTTCCCTAAGGGTTCTAAAGGTTTCTCAAGTGGATGCTCGACAATTCATACGCACTATGTTCACTGAATACACGAAGTTAAATTTTGGTATTCAAGTCAATAGAAATCTGGGCTATTGTGCAGATTCCTGTGCACTCACTGTTGTTAGTTGTTTGTTGTTGGTTATTTGTCCCCAACAACAAACAACTAACAACCAGCAACAATCTCCAATCCGATTTCTTGCCATAAAAAACGCTAGCATCATCACCTCATGCAAGAAACCTGAGTCACTTGAGTAACCTTTCCATCAGTAAGATTCCGCGTACGTGTTGCTTCACTGAATGGCATTAAGCAATGATGTTCTTATCCTACCATTCTTAGCATAGAGTGTCTAGCAGGAAACAAGGAGGAGAATGTAACCGCTAGAAAAATGTTTCACGTGAAACATAGAGGATGAAGGTTATAATTCTGCCTTGTCCGCTTGCATAACAAATAAATAATAACCACTTGAGGCAAGGTTATGAAGGGTTATAAAAGGTTATAAAAAAACGAGCAGTGTCATAACCTTTTATAACCCTTCTGCTACACGTTGCAACTCCATGTTAGAAATAGTATGCAGCACAATAATAACCTTGTCGCAAGCAGTAATTCTCTCTTTGTTAATCCAATGGACAAGGCATAATCACAACCTTTACCACCGCGTTTCACGTGAAACATCAAAAGTAGGCGGTTCTCAGTGTGTACTGCCTACTGCCTATAGTATAAAATTTCAAAACTCCGTCCCACATCTTGTGAATGTACAGATAGAAAAAAGAATGGTACAATAAAGTTATTCACAAGGGTATGACTTTGACAAAGAAATCCACTCTTTTTCACAGCCTACTAAAAATAGTAGATAAATGGCGGTAAAAACTCCTATATATAGTAGGGCTAAAAAGGAGCCCAATTGAGTATTTTGAACTTGTTCACAAAGTTATCCACTTATCCACAATCTTTTTCAAAGTCTTTCCTTTCAGAAACTATCGAAGCTCTGGTACGACCTGTAAAAAACTATTCACCCTGATTCACAGTTATTCACAAAGTAAATCACATACTCACAAGCAAACGAGGTTATTGTATGGACTTTTTTCAACTCTGGGATCAAATACTGGACTATATCGACCAGCATGATCACCAATACTACCAGATGTTTTCCTATGAAGTATTTCCCCTGTCCATGTCAGATGGTACCCTGACCATTTCCCCCAAGCGGCCTTACTTGGTCCGGTGGATTGAAAATGTATATAAGGATAAATTAGAGAAAATCATCTTTAATTTATCAGGACAGCATATTTCAGTGGAAATCGTCCCCCCCATGAGCCAGCCCATGGCTCCCATAATGAAGCCGGAGGAAAAGAAACCTATTTCCCCGCCCGCTCCAGCCCCGGTTTCCCCGGCACCCTCTCCGCAAACTTTGCAAGAAGAGCCTGCGCCCTTTGGTATCCCTGAAGAATCAACGCCTGAACCGCCTCAGGAAGATCCATTTCCTTCGGAAATCATTCTTCCTGATATTAATCAACTCAAGCCGAAAACAGCGGATGAAGTGGAACTCCCCACCATGCAGGATTTGCCCTCCCTCCATGAACCATCTCTCTTTGAATCGATTCCGAGAACGGAATCACCGAAAAAGCGTACCGCCTTCCAGCCCAATCCCATCAATGAAGAGTATACTTTCGATACCTTTGTCCATGGCAACTGTAATGATATCGCCTTCGCGGCCGCCCAGGCGGTAGCAATGACCGCCGACCATCCGGAACAGGATGATCAAAAAATGAATCCTCTTTTCATTTACGGTCCGTCCGGATTGGGAAAAACCCATCTGCTCCACGCCATTTGCAATTACATTCATGCCAAGGCGCCGAATATGTCAGTTCTCTTTGTTTCCAGTGAAACCTTCACCAATGAACTGATCGATGCTCTGCAGAAACAAACCATGAAAAAATTCCGGGACAAGTACCGCAACCTGGATTTCCTTCTCATCGATGATGTACAATTTTTTGGTTCCAGAGACGCGACAAAGATGGAAATTTTCAACACCTTCAACGATCTCTTTGATAAAAAGAAACACATCATCATGACCAGTGATCGTACCCCATCGGATATTGATAAATTGGAAGCCCGCTTGCAAAGTCGCTTTTCCAGTGGACTCATCGCCCCGATTTCTCCGCCTGACTATGAAATCTGTTGCATCATTCTGCAGAAGCGGGCCGAAAAACTGAATCTCACCCTGCCCAATGACGTGATTGATTACATCGCCAGTCACATCCATACCAATGTCCGTGAACTGGAAGGGGCCTTCAATAAACTGGTCACGTTCTCCCAAATCAAAAAACAGCCCATCACATTGGACTTTACCAAAGAGGCTTTAAAAGATCAGATTCCCATTGATAACAACAACGAACTCACCGTGGATTTCATCATCGATACGGTTTGCGATTACTATGGCGTGAAAAAGGATAAACTCTTAGGAAATGGGCGTCCAAAAAAAATCGTCATTCCTCGGCAGATTGCCATGTACCTCTGCCGCAATGAGCTGAATGAATCCTATCCCACCCTGCGAGACGCGTTCAAACGGAAAGACCACTCCACCGTGCTCTACGCCTGCGAACGAGTAGAAAAAGACCTGGAGGCTCAGGATCCACAGACTAAAGCCGCTATCGATGCGATTCGGAAGCGACTAAAAGCCAGATAAGCTCATGTTTCACGGGAAACAAAAAACAGTGAGGAGTGAGGAATTAGGAGTGAGGAATGAGGAATGATGGAAGGGGCGCACAAAATTTGGAAGCGCCCCAATACCCCTTATATATTTAATGTATTGATTTACGAACCATTGCGATAGAAGAACTTATCGCATGTTTCACTTCTCTTAAAAACATACCTATGTACAGATTACGATTCGGTTTCACGTGAAACATGATACTATGATTGCGATTTTACTTTTTCGGCGAGCCATATAAAAAGGGAGATTGCTACTTGCTATTATTCGGAATAAAAGTAATTTGAGGGCTCGCCGCCTTCATTCCTCACTCCTAACTCCTCATTCCTCACTATAATTTCCGCTGTGAACAACCTCCCCAATCCAGTCGAACAAATTTGTCTAAAAGCTGTGAACAACAAGGGATCTGTCAAAACCTGTGAAACCTGTGAAATAAAAAAAAAGTTATTCACCAGGTTGTGACAAATGGCGAAATCCGAAAAAATCTTACTTTTCACAAAGTTGTTCACTTATTCACACCGTACTACTACGGCGACTACTACTCTTTATATTCTCATCGTCATTTTTTAAGGAGCTGCCATGAAAGCCATTTTCGACAAAAACGAACTCAGTGCTGCTCTCGACCGCGTACAGCGGGCAGCACAAACCAAAATCAATTCCAACACGAATAACGGATTTTTCTTTGCTACCAAAGAGAGGCAAATCGAACTGCAAGCCAATGATTACACCACAGGGATCAAAACCATGTGTGCTGCCAATATTGAAGAAGAAGGGGTTCTTGTCATTGCAGCACCCCAACTTTTGACCACCATCCGCATGATGCCGGAAGGAGAGATTACGATGGAACAGAAAAAAGGGGAAAACACCGTCACCTTTACTTGCGGTTCCTATCTGTCCAAATTTCCGACTCGCGATATGAATGAATTTCCAGAAATTAAAGAAATCAGTCATGAAAATCATGCCATTGCTCGCTGCAAAGACTTGATTGAAATGAACAGCCAAGTTTCTTTTGCTACCGCTACGGACAAACAGAAACCTTTATTTACAGGAATCCTATTTGAAATCCATGACAGCTTGTTTGCTATGGCTGCTACCAATACCCATCGTCTGGCAGCCAAAGAAGTGTCTTTGGAAGAATCGGCGCCCGTAGCAGGCCGTTTTATTGTTCCTGCCAATGTTCTGTCCGACGTGGTCCGCATGTTGCCACAAGATGAAGACGCACGAGTGGAAATTTCCTGGGCAAATAACAATGTAGCCTTCACGTTTGGAAACACTTATTTCATTTCCAATCTGATCAATGGGGATTATCCCGATTATCACCGGGTTATTCCCAGCCATTTCGATGCCACCGCCACATTAAATAAGAAAGACTTTGAAGAAGCGGTTCGCTTTGTCAGCCCGATTTCCAGAGATGTCAATTACCAGACCATCAATTTCCATTTTTCAGGAAATACACTGGAAGTCTTTGAAGAAGACCCGCAAATTGGCCGCTGCGATACGTCCTTGCCGGTACAGTTTGATGGAGAGGATTTGGGGATTACCTTTAATTGCAACTACATCGAAGATATTTTGAAACATTCTTCTGGAGAAACGGTGATTCTGCACCTGCTCCGCAGCGGCCCGATGCTGGTGGAACAGGAAGAAGACAAGAGCTACCAGTATGTGGTGACTCCCATGAGAGGTAGAGGCTAATGGAAACCATTACAATCTACGGCGATTACATCCAACTGGACCAGCTGCTTAAGAAATTGGATTTCATTTCGTCTGGTGGAGAAACGGGTCCCTTCCTGGCAGCTCATGAAATATGTCTCAATGGGCAGAAGGTTCATGAAAAACGGAAGAAAATTCGCCCCGGCGATAAAGTCGTTATCGATGGGAAGACATATGTGATGAAAGCAGAATAGCCTGGAAGGGTTATTATTCTGCTGTTATCTTCTATCTAACAAATCGAATAGTCCGCTTGTCAAAAGGTTAAAAGGGTTATGATACTAACGAAAGTGTCATAACCTTTTTTGTTGTGGGTTGTTGGTTGTTAGTTGTTGGGGTCAAACAACCGACAACATAAGGCAATGCTGTTAAGTGAAGGATTGGCAGTAGTTAGCATGATTCTGCTAGTGAGTACAAGGTTCTAAGGATTCTAAAAGTACAAAAGGTGCTCAAGGTTCTCGAATGAGCCGATAGACGCTGAAGATATCATTGCGTTCAGGCCCCGTTAGAACCTTTAGTACCTTTAGAACCTTTGGCGAAGAAGAAATCATTACATATTTCGCTTAACTTAATGACATTGCTCATTCGAGAAACCTGAGAAGCTTGAGCAAC
The DNA here is from genome assembly GCA_963597965.1 of Paludibacteraceae bacterium. Taxonomy (GTDB): domain Bacteria; phylum Bacillota; class Negativicutes; order Veillonellales; family Dialisteraceae; genus Dialister. The sequence continues at coordinate 5,101 of CAVBRV010000083.1, forward strand.
CTTAGTAACCTGAGGAACCTTCTTATTGCCAAGTTTCACGTGAAACATTTTTAGTTAGCAGTAGGCAGTTAGCGGTTTGCCGTGTTTTATTATGAAAATAGGGATTAGGGAATGCTCTTTCTAATCCCTAATCCCTAATCCCTAGCCACTTAATCTCTTATCATTTTCATTGATAGTGATGCACCGGCGATGCATGAAGTTTACTGCTTACTGCTAACTGCCTACTTATTTCGCATTATGCACGTATTTGGGTTATAATATAGAAAATATTGAAAAAGGAAAGAAATCACATGCTCTGTACCTCGCTTCGGCTTATTCATATCCGAAATATGGAAGACAAACACATATCACTGCCCCCCGGATTGACTTGGCTTTTGGGGCCCAATGGGGCGGGAAAGACCAATTTGATAGAAGCCGTGTATTACAGTTCCATCGGAAAATCCTTTCGCACTTCCAATGACCAAGAATTGATTCAACTCGGAGAAAATGAAGGAACTATTTTATTGGATTACACCGTGCACCAAGTGTCACATCAGCTGAAAATCAAATTGTCCCGGCAGCAGGGGAAGAAACTGTTTCTCAATGATACGCCCATTAAGAAAAAAGAATTGATTGGTCTTTTTCGGACCGTTTTGTTTACGCCCGATGAATTGCAACTCATCAAAGGGGCACCGATTTTTCGGCGTCGCTTTTTAGATATGGAAATATCCCAAGTCTCGCCGCGGTATTACGAAACCTTGCTGCGATATAATCGGGCGGTGCAGCAGCGAAATGCGGAATTTCGGCGGGCCCAGTTTCTAGGGAAAACGCCAGACGTGGATATGTGGGATATGCAAATTGCCTCTGGGGCGGCGTACTTGGTGAAGAAACGGTGGGAAACCATTTCTCGCATGAATGATATGGTGCCCGCCATGGAATCGGTTTTGACAGGAGCCAAAGAACAATTACAAATGGTGTACCAGCAGAACGAAGGCGAAAGCCATCATACTGACATGGAGTGGTACTTACAAGCGTTGTCCCAAGCGAGAGACGAGGACGCTCGTCTCTGCCGAACCTCCGTGGGTCCCCATCGAGATGATTTGGTCTTTCTCATGAATGGCATGGATATTTCCGCTTACGGCTCCCAAGGCCAGCAGCGGACAGCAATTCTTTCGATGAAACTGGCGGAAATGGAATTTATCAAAGAAGAAACCGGCACCTATCCGGTGCTCCTTTTGGATGACATCGGCAGCGAACTCGACGCCAATCGTCGAAAGGCCTTGCTGGATTACCTCTTACAGCAACAGATACAGACCATCATGACCGGGACGGAAGCAACTGGGGGCGGACAGGAGATTTTGGTGACTGGTGACTAGTGACTGGTGACTAGGAACGTGAAATCGCTAGAGGCATGTTTCACGTGAAACATTTTTAGTTAGCAGTTGGCAGTAGGCTGTTAGCAGTATCTATTTTTGATAACAGATATTGTTGCTGGTTGTTAGTTGTTTGTTATTGGGAATCAAACAACTAACAACTAACAACATTCACTGCCAACTGCTTACTGCTAACTGCCAACTAAAGAAGGAGGTGCCTCTATGGACGAAGACAAAAAGCCTCTTGGCAAACGGTATCGCAAGATGGATACCATTGCTCATGTTTTTTCAGAATCCGAATTGAATCAGAAATTGTTTGGTGCGGAAGGGTTCCAATTCTTTTTGCTGCAGAAGAAATGGGAAAAAATCGTGGGGCCCATCATGGCGAAGGAATCCTACATTTCCAGTTATAAAGGAAATACTTTGTTTGTGACCGTCACCAACTCGGTCTACATGCAGCAGCTCTTCATGACCCAAATGGAACTGTTGGAACGATTGCACCAGGACCCTTTTGGCAACCGATTCACGGAGATTCGTTTTGTGGCAGGGCCTCGAAAGAAAAAATACCGAGCCACCACCACCTTAGATGGAGTGAATCGGCAGATTGAAAAAGAACAGGTCATGTACAACCAGACTTTGACAGAAGGGGAAACGGAGTGGATCCAGAAATGGGTGAAAGGGCACATTGCCAACGATAAACTCCAAGGCCCTTTTTCCCACATGATGGAAGAAGTGCTGAAAATTCGCAAAGGGGAATTGGCCAATGGCTTTCATCCCTGTCCCTTGTGTGGCAGCTTGTGTCCGGCGGAGAAAAAAATTTGTCATGCTTGCGAGAGCCAGCTGAAAAAGAAAAATCAAAATCAAGTGACTTTATTGCTCAAAGCGAAATCCCATTTAACCTACCAAGAAGTGCAAAGTCTATTTCCCTGTTCCTATGAAATGTACCAGAAAGCACGAGATATTTTGATTCATCGGTACAAGGAAAATATATTTCATAAATTCGCCACCGAAGAAGAAAAACGGAAATTGCTGTCTCTCTTGCTTCATAAGCCAATAGAAGAAATCAGCCGGGAAGAGGCGGCACGGGTGCTGAGGCGGATGCCGCAGAAGAAATGGTGAATATTCTTTGTTGTTTATTCGCTTTTGCTGAAAAGTGCGTAGTGAGTAGTGCGGAGTGCGTAGTGATGGAAGGGGCGCATCAAATTTGTAAAGCGCCCCAATACCCCTTTTTATAGAAAGATACATTTGATGCAAGAAAATTTGTCCCTAAATGTATAAATCCATGCATTCACTGTTGTTAGTTGTTGGTTGTTTGTTGTTTGGAGCCAGACAACCAACAACTAACAACCAGCAACAATCGCTAATCCAGTTTATTACCAGCTAAAAAGCAAATGAATGACCATTCAATAATATTAAAATCGGCGAGCTTATAGAAACGGATTTATGATACATGGAATGCTCCGGTATAAGAGCAATTCGGTGTGCTCGCCGCCACCATTACGCACTACGCACTTCGCATTACGCATTCTCAAAAAAGTTTCACGTGAAACCTCACTCTCCCTCGGTTTCACATCTCAAGCAGAAAGGAGAACTATCATGGCAGATCGTAGTAAAGAAAACATCGTTGACATCGAACGATACCGGGTCAAAGAAGGTAGCACGGTGAATTTGAAAAAATTCGCTACTGCTTGCGATGGGAAGGTGGATAAAGCGAAGGTGAAATCCCTGTATTTCCCGGAAGCCGTGGAAAAGATGAAGGAATTTCAAGAAAAGCTCTATGCCCAGAATACCTACGGCCTCATCGTGGTTTTGCAAGCCATGGATGCAGCAGGGAAAGATGGGACCATCAATCATGTTTTTGCCAATTTGGACCCCGGTGGCGTGAAAGTGGTTTCTTTCAAACAGCCCAGCAGCGAGGAAAAAAATCACGACTACATGTGGCGCATCAACAAAGCCTTGCCAGAACGAGGGGACATTGGGATTTTCAATCGGTCCCACTATGAAGATGTGATTGTGACCCGCATTCATGACCTGGTGCATCAGGGGCAACTGCCGAAGGATTTGATTAAGAAAAATATTTGGGAAGAACGGTATGAACAAATCAATCATTGGGAGAAATATTTGTACCAGAATGGATTTCCTATGGTCAAAATTTTCCTTCACGTATCCAAAGAAGAACAGCAAAAGCGCCTCATGGACCGCATTTTCAACCAGCAGAAAAATTGGAAATTTTCCATGTCCGACATCAACGAACGGCAATATTGGGATCGGTACCAGGAATTGTATGGCGAAATGATTTCCAAAACTTCCAAAGACTATGCCCCTTGGTACATCGTTCCGGCGGATAACAAATGGTACACTCGCTACCTGGTGGCCCTCATTACCCTGTCGGCGTTAGAAAAAATCAATCCCCAATTCCCACCGCTGGCCCCGGACGTGGCAGAACAGCTAGCGAAGTTCAAGAAATTACTGTCCGAAGTCAATATTCGTTCCTTGGAAGAAATGCAAGAAGCGATGAAAAAGGAGTGACTGGTGACTGGGAATGTTTCACGGGAAACTTTTGTGAAAATGCGTAATGCGAAGTGCGTAGTGCGTAATGGAGGAAGGGGCGCACATAATTTGGAAGCGCCCCAATACCCCTTTTTATATGTATGTAGTTGTTGGTTGTTGGTTGTTGGGATTCAAGCAACTAACAACCAACAACTAAAATGTTTCACGTGAAACATGCATCTATCGGCGAGCTATATAAAAAGAATTCTTGTTATTTGAATATAATCGGTATAAGAGCAATTCGAGGGCTCGCCGCCACCATTACGCACTACGCACTTCGCATTACGCACTCAAAGCACTAGTGGTTTCATGCTATAATAAATACACATATTTACATACCTAAAAAACGACGAGGTGATTTTATGAAAAAGACAATCGCACTGATGTTGGCTATGGCGGCTCTGACCACCGCGGCTTATGCATCGCCCCAGACGAATTTCAAAGAAGGGGAAACGGAAATCCATGTTGGCATGTGGGATGCCTCCACCCGCGCGAAGAATTACAAATCCGACGGCGAATGGAATTTCCTGGGCGGCGTGACCTATGGCATCAATGACAAATGGGCGGCCCAGTACCAGTACACCGGCCTTCATACGGACCATACCAATGGAAATATGAACGAATTGAATGCGCTTTATTCGATTCATCCCCAGGTGGCTGCTTTCAGTGGGTGGAATCATATTTCTTTGAAAGATTTCCCGGGAAGTGTATTTCATGATGGCAAAGTGACCAACAACATTTGGCAAGTCGGCGTCATTGCGCGCCAGCCCATCAATGAAGTGGTGGATGTGTACGCCAAAGGGGCGCTGGGTACCGAAGAAACGTCCATGTGGGAAGCGGGCGTCAATATGGCACTGGACCAGAATTTGGATTTGAACGCAGGCTATCATTATCTGAATACCCGTGGAAATAAGGATCGCAACGTGTCCTTCAAAGGCTTCATGGCAGGCGTTTCTTATCGCTTCGGCGGACATGACACAACCTCTCGCGCGGAAAAAGTCAGCCAGAGTTATGTAGATGAAGAAGAACCGGAAGTGTCTGTGGTGAGAAAAGCAGAAACACCGAAAGCCTCTACCAGCGTACCTGTCGAAGAATCGACTGCAGCGCCGGAAAAAGCAGCCGAAAATGATTACTATTTCAATAGCATTCGCTTCGGCGCCGATTCCGCTGAACTCACAGATGCTCAGAAAGTGAATTTGGATGCCTTCGTGAAACAAGCCAAAGCCACGGGACACGTCTTCAAACTGGTGGGCCGCACCGACCCGACAGGCAGCGAAGACTATAACAAAGAACTGGCCGGCCGCCGTATCAAAGCAGTCAAAGACTATGCCATCTCCCAGGGCGTAGATGCATCGAAACTGGTAGAAATGATCAAAGCCTCGGAAGGGATGAACGGCAATCATGAAGAGGCTAGACGAGTGGATGTGTTTGAACATAAATAGTGACTGGTAGACTAGTGACTGGTGACTAGGAATGTTTCACGTGAAACGGGGTTATTATTATGGTGACTTCGATGGAGTAACAAAGTGGAGATGCCGCTAGGTTAAAGGTTATTACTCTGCGGATTTCGATTTTCACACAAAGAAAAAAAGCCGCTATGATCAAGGTTATAAAGGGTTATACGTTTATGAAATAACCTTTTATAACCTTGATCGTAGCGGCTTTTTATTTTGTGTGAAAATCGAACTTAGTGGATGGTCATTCATTTTTTGAAATAAGCAGTAATTTGCGTTCCCCCTTGGAGAAGGGGGGCAGGGGGGATAGAGTGTTTCGTTAGAAACACATTCACTGTATTCGTATAAATCTCCATATCAGGCTATCCCCAATAAGTAGTGAGTGCTCATTAATTCGTTTTTTCAATAGAAAGAACTCGGATTGGTGATTGTTGCTGGTTGTTAGTTGTTTGTTGTTGGGATCAAACAACCGACAACAAACAACTAACAACAGTGAGTGCACAGGAATCTGCACAATAGCCC
>CAVBRV010000084.1:0-10808 GCA_963597965.1 Paludibacteraceae bacterium
TCACTAAATAAACCGCCTTCGCTAGGGAATACAGGGGCTTTTAAATTAAGCTCGTTGTGCGTAGCACGATAGAGGGCTAGTTGTTTATCAATGATAGCTTTGATAATTCCATTGATAGGAATGTCACGCTTGCCCGCTCTTGTTTTGGTGCTTGTTCCTACTATGTATTTTGTTCCTGCTTTTGTCATAGTCCGGCGGATATGGATTATATTTCTACCAATATCACCCCATTGCAACGCTAGACACTCACCCGCCCTCACGCCTGTATTAAGCATAAACAGGAAAGCGGGGCGATATATGGAGTTTTGGCAATACTCAAAGAATACCTTTAGTTCCTGCTCTGTCAGTTCTCGATGAATTGTTTCCCTTGCATTGCTTTTATCTACTTTTAGTGCGGGTATATCTTGTGCAACATTGCGAGAAATCACTTCATTTTGCAATGCATATTTTAAAAGCGTGTATATTAACCCCTTGCACCTGTTCGCCGTTTCGGCGGTTTTGTTTTTAGCTATCTTTTGAAGAAATCGCACTACGTGCCGTCGTTCAATCGTTTTTACTTTACGCTTTCCAAACTCTGATTGAATGTATAGGCGGTAGTTAGTCATATAGATTTCCAGTGATGCGGGCTTAACGACATGCTTTTTCTCTTCTTTCCATTCTTCATAAAGGCGGTTTAATGTGATGTTGCTATTGGTGGTATATAATCCCTCGCTAATTTCTTTCCTCTTCTGCTCTTCTTTCTGTGCCAGTTCGTCAAGGGTACGCCCATAGACGCTAAAGCGTTTATTAATTCCTCTTACCTTGAATTGCTTTACATATGTGCCGTTTTTTCGTCTCGACACACCCGCCGGAAGTCTTGCCATAATCGTTATGCTCCTTTTTTTGATATAAGGGTATATTGCCCCTTGTAACCAGTTGGAACGGCTACAGGGGGCAAATATGCTTGCCTATGAACGTTTTAATTTATCTTGTGTCGGCTCTCTACTACTCTTCCAATGATACGGAGTTTCTTTTTCTCTATATCCTCGTTGCTGAAATAGCGGGGCGGGTATTTCCGGTTCGCATAAGATAGGATAATCCCACCAGTCGCCACCGTGATACATGCCGTTGTGGTATCGTCTCCAATGATGGCAACATATAGTTTATTGTTTTCAATCTCATTAAGTGCCACCTCTACGCCTTTAGGCTCTGCAACGATTAAAACATCACCCTTGCTGATAATGGGGTTCATACTATCATCTTTCATTGTGAGGGTATATAGTTTCTTGTTATCCATGGTTTTCTACTCCTTTTCTTTATAATCGCCCTGCATGGTTGCTATGTGTCCGTTCACATATCCGCAAATAAAAGCCATGTATAGGGCATTTGATACCGTGTCAAATGTGTACTCGCCTTCGTACTTGCTAGCGTCCATTAACTTCCCCCATGCATCTGTACCAGTGAAAAGGTAGGGGGTGGGGAGTGTACCCGCTATCTTTTCCATGTTTTCCTGTACCGTTCCAATCATGTATAGCACTCCTTTCTTGAACCTGCCCCCATCATACAGGGCTTAATACTTTAAGTCTATGTTAGTAGGTGCTAATTTAAACAGGGGTAAACATGGGTATTTAATCGTTCTCTAAAAATTGACTTTGACCCGCCATTTTCTTTTAGCACCTAGTGATAAATAAAGAATTTATAAAATATTTTTGTTTAACTTTTATAGTTCGTTTAGTGCTATCATTTCCGGCGGATAACTGCTATAATATCTATGTCCATTGATTCCCGCCGGAAGTAATGGAACAAGGTTCTTATTAACACGCCTTGTAAAAGTGCCGTCTATAATCACTCTTACAAGGTGCTTATGAGAATGCTATGTTTGACGGTAAACTTGCATGCTCCATGTTATAAGAACCTTTTTTATTGCTCGTTTCTTTTTTATAGGCATCGACAACACCAAGCATATATAGCTTGTGTGTATCTCGATACAAAGTATAGATAAATATCGATGCGGTCGAAGAGGTTACAATATAAGGCTAGTAAGATAATGTGATTGCGACGTTGTTTACTAGCCTTTTATTTCTGCATAGTTCCAAACGAGGGTATATATTAATAGATTCCTTACCTATGGGAACCCACTTCACGCACCCGCCCCCCTGTATAGAATAGAGTTCCTTACCACCCTTTTTCTTCCTGGCTCTCTATGGTGCAGTGCTTGCTCTGTTCCTAATCCGTTCAAAATGATTCAAGTACACCGAAAAATCAACGCAACTCATGAGAGGGAGTAATTAAAGGTATGATTTATCATGCGGGGGATAGGGGACGCATAGAACCCCTTTAAATGCATCTATCACACTCGCACACTATAGCGGGGTATGTTGCTTAGTAACTACGCCCCATATCTTGTATCTAAAGGCGAGTGATCGCCTTCTCTTGAATACAAGATGTAGTGAATAGTTTCTATTCCTCTTCACTCTCTGCTTGTGTGGTGTTGCGTTTCAACTGTCTAAAGTCCCATAAAGGGCATTTAACATGCTCGCACTTCTTGACGGAGTAAGCAGAACCGCCGGAACAGTCTTTGCAGTAGTAGCGTATCGCTATGGCTCTTGTAAGTTTTCCCTCTGCTCTAAGTCTATCAACGTCTTGTTCAATTTCTTTTTGTGTCATAACTGCCTTCATTGTTACGTTCCTTTCTATCGATTCTTGGCTAATAACTAACTGGTGGTAAGTGGGGGAAGTGTCCCCCATACCCCTTCCACACTCACACACTATAGAGAGGGTGTATTTCTTTTTCTCCACTGTTTTTTCTTGCCACTGTTCCGCCTGTCTAACATGGTGGGGATGGCTATATATATAAATAGGGTCGGTTTTGACGACTAGAGAATGAATGTGCTATAAAATACTGATTCAGCACGATAGAACCTTACTCTATTAGCGTTTTGGGCTAGTCGTGTAAACCGACTACTTACACATGAATTTATATGGCTTTCTTCGTTAAGTAGTCGGCTTTTACGACTAGAAGTAGTCGTCATTTACCTACCTAGCTTTTTAATTTGCGTTCCAATTTCTTTATCATGCTTTCTCTTCGCTCTTCCTGCTTTAAACGTTTCACGTCTGCCGTTGTTATATTCTGCCAACGCTTTGACATTCTATACACTGACATGATGCGGGCTTTAGTTGCTCCACCATCTACCAGGCAATCAATGAAACCGAGTTTTACAAGCCATTTCCGAGCATTATAGAAAGTTTCACGTTGTGTACTGGTAACTAGTCCGCATTCCTTCGCTTTGTCGATATTAGCGAAGAAGTCAGTTTCTCGTATTCGGTTATCTTCTGTCCACTTGTCTTTAGGGTAGTATGTGGGATTGGGCTTTTTCCTTGTACTTGCCTCATACGTCCATAACATGCACCAGTTCAACAAATCGGTTTGCATTTTGTTTAAAGCTCTATATGCGGGGGATTGTAGCATAGAAATAGACAACCTATTGAATGATTCATAAGGTTGTTGGGCTTGCCATGCGGGAAACGGCTTTCCTTTCTTTCTATTCATTCAAAACTTCCTCGCCTGCTTTATAGTCCTTCAACGCCCGCCGGAAAGGACGCACCGCCAACGCCCGCATCTTAAACCCATTTTCTAGTACTCGCTTTTGGCTCTCTATTTCTTCGATGGTGGCGGGCAAGTAGTAGCCACCATTCCCCGATGTGGTGGAACAAATCAAAGCACCATTGGAACGTTCTTCTAATACCTGCTTGACTATAGCCCGCTTACTAATAGACAAATCTTTAGTAATATCACGAGAAAGCACCGCATTTTCACGCCCAACGGCGTTACGTTCTTTTAAGTAGTTTTCTATATTTCCAATCTTATTTTGGGCGTCCATGTTATCCCGCCTTTCCTATTCATTACTATCACTGGTGTGCAATTCGTCAATGGCTTTATCTACGATCACTCTGTCAAACAATAAACGGCGTCCAAGTCGGGTATCTGCTCCGATAGCTTTACCCCATGCAACGGCTTTGGTTTTACCCATTCCGATATACTCTTGCAGTTCAGCCACGCTAATAAGTCTCTTGTTTTCCATAACATTTTCTCCTTTGATTTCAATCACTTTTATCAAGTGGGGTTATACGGGTTTATACAAGCCTTGTATGATATAATGATAGCAAGAAAGCACGAAGTAAACTATTGGCGATAACGGCTTATATCATGCCTGCTTTGTCATATTTGTTGTGGCGATATTGCCATATTACGGCGGGGGATATTATGGACGATTTAAAAGATAAATGTTCAGATGATGCGATTAGAAAACGGATTAAACAGTTAATTGATAGATTAGGAATTACACAAGGGCAATTAGGGGCAATTATGGAACCGTCTGCACCAGTAAGGGACAATGATGTATGCAAAATACTATCGGGGGAAAAAGTTATACCTCGTAATTACGCACGACTTGCACGCATAGCAAGAGCGGGGGGCGTGTCATTGGACTGGCTCTTGACAGGGGAAGAAACAACCGCCAAGAGTAAAGAGGCACGCACGCTCCATGATTGGTGCAAAATTCTATTTGTAGATATGCCAAAACGGTTCATTATGGGGTGGGATGATGTGCGAATAGAAGAATGTGAAAACCGTTCATATCCTAGTGCATGGATTGATTTTCATATTAAAATACCAACAGAACCACTTATTGACCATAACACTGGCTATCCTAGCGGGAAATGGGTATATTCTTCTGGTTTTTGTAAGATGGTTGAGGACTCAAAAGAAATTAAAAATATTATGTCTTGCTATGGTTTATCAGATAAGCAAAAAGAAGAGGCTTGTATTAATGTTATAAATGATACGATTCCCTTCTAAACATAATAAAAAGGGCGGGGCTTAATTGCTCCGTCCTTTTGAAATGGGGATAAATAGGGCGATTTGAAGTAAAAAGTGAAGTAAGTTGTAGGTTTTTTACTTTTTATAGCCAGTTTTCTTCGTGTTTATTGCACTTCTTGAAACCCTATGATATAATTAGTTGTATTTCAATAATAACAAAAACGTAGTAGTCATTGAACGTTTCAGATACCAAACCTATCTGAAGCGTTATAGTTTGCCCGAGGGGGAAAAGGAAAGAAATGAAAAGAGAAGACATCCGCAATATTGCCATTATCGCTCACGTCGACCATGGTAAGACGACTCTGGTAGATGCTATGCTGAAGCAGAGCCATATTTTCAGAGATAACCAGAAAGTAGCTGAACGTGTCATGGACTCCAATCCATTGGAACGGGAACGCGGCATTACCATTCTGGCAAAAAATACCTCTGTCATGCACAATGGAGTAAAGATTAATATCGTCGATACCCCAGGGCATGCGGATTTCGGCGGTGAAGTTGAACGTATCCTGAACATGGTAGACGGCGTACTCCTTCTGGTAGATGCTCACGAAGGCCCGATGCCCCAGACCAAGTATGTATTGCGTAAAGCTCTCGAACACAAATTGAAACCTATCGTTGTCATCAATAAAATTGACCGTCCTGACCAGCGTATTTCCGATGTAGAAGGGGAAATTCTGGAACTCTTCATGGAACTAGAAGCCGACGACGACCAGCTCGATTTCCCGTTGCTCTATGCATCTGCTAGAAGCGGGATTGCGAAGCTCCACATGAATGATGAAGGCAAGAACTTGGATCCACTGTTCGATGCCATTTTGAAATATATTCCTTGCCCAGAAGGGGATCCGGATGCAGGGCTGCAGGTCATGGTGACCACCCTGGAAGCCGATGATTACTTGGGCAAGGTGGCTATTGGTCGTGTGACCCGTGGCACCGCAAAGCAGGGCATGAATGTAGCCATCACAGACGGCGAAAAAATCAGAACCGACCATATCGGCGCTCTCTTCAACTGGCAGGGGATGAAACGCACGCCGATCACCGAAGCCAAAGTGGGGGACATCATCGCTATGGCTGGTTTCAAAGATATTAATATCGGGGAAACTGTGGCTGATGCGAACAATCCAGAAGCACTGCCTTCCATCCACATCGACGAACCGACTTTGTCCATGGTATTCCATGTCAACAAGAGCCCATTCGCAGGCCGTGAAGGGGATTTCGTTACTTCCCGTCACATCCGTGCTCGTCTGTATAAGGAAATTGAAACCAACGTGGCTCTTCGCGTAGAAGACACCGATACCTCCGATGCGTTCAAAGTGTCTGGCCGTGGGGAACTTCATCTGTCCGTTTTGATTGAAACCATGCGCCGTGAAGGCTTTGAACTGGAAGTGTCCAAGCCCCAGGTTATTTACAAAGAAATCAATGGCAAGAAGTGCGAACCATTGGAACGCCTCACCATTGAAGTACCGCAGGAATTCATGGGGGCTGTCATGGAAGGTTTGGGACCGAGAAGAGCAGAAATGATTTCCATGGAAGAACTGGCTGGTTACATGAAGATGGAATTTTCCATCCCCGCCCGTGGCCTGATTGGTTTCAGAAATGAACTCCTCACCACCACCCGTGGCACCGGTATCATGTACCACGTATTCCAGGGCTATGCCCCCTATAAAGGTGACATCCCGGAAAGAACCAGAGGTTCTCTGGTTGCCTTTGAAACCGGCGTCACCACCGCTTACGGTTTGAACTCTGTTCTTGACCGCGGCGAACTTTTCCTGGAACCAGGCGTGGAAGTGTACGAAGGCATGATTATCGGCGAAAACTCCCGTGATCAGGACATGGACGTGAACCCATGCAAGAAGAAACATCTGACCAACACCCGTGCCGCTGGTTCTGATGATGCCATCAAATTGCCACCATGCCGCAAGTTCACCTTGGAAGGTGCCCTGGAATGGATCAATGATGATGAATTGGTGGAAGTCACACCAAAGAGTATCCGTATGAGAAAGATGGTTCTCTCTCGCCAGGCTAGATATAAAAATGCAAATGTAAAGAAGAGCCAGCAGTAATTGGTTCTTGGAAAAACTCGTGTGTCTGAAATAGACATGCGAGTTTTTTTCTGTAGTGATTGTTGTTGGTTGTTAGTTGTTAGTTGTTGGGAATCAAACAACTAACAACAGACAACCAACAACGACTAACACTCAAAAAGTTCTTGACTTTACCCCCTGCCTATCATACAATTTTTTAGTACAGTAAAAATGGAAAAGTGTTGCTTTGTATAGTGTGGTTAATCATTTACTTTTCAACTGGTAAAAATAAGATGATCGATTGTTGCTGGTTGTTAGTTGTTGGTTGTTTGAACCCAGACAACTAACAACCAACAACTAACAACAATCTCTCATTTGGTTTCTACCCAGTTGAGATTTGAACGAGCAAGCACCCACTATATCAGAAAGGATCGAATATGAGTAAACCTCTTGTAGCCATCGTAGGTCGCCCGAATGTGGGGAAATCTACCCTGATCAATGGACTGGCCCAGCGGCGCGTGTCCATTGTGGAAGACATTCCCGGCGTGACGCGGGATCGCATTTATTGCGACGTGAAATGGCTGAACCATGAATTTACCCTGATTGATACAGGGGGCATTGAATTTAGAAACGAGAAAGACCAGATTTCCAGTGGCATTCGCCAGCAGGCGGAATTGGCTATGGAAGAAGCGGACGTTATTCTTTTCGTGGTGGATGCCAGAGCGGGCTTGATGCCAGATGATGAAACCATCGCTCGTTTGCTGCGCCATACGGGAAAACCGGTGATACTCGCCGTGAATAAAGTGGATAGCGACAACCAGGAAATGGATGTGTACGAGTTCTACTCTTTGGCACTGGGCGACCCGATTGGTATTTCCGCCGTCAATCGACTGGGCTTTGGGGAACTGTTGGATAAAATCACAGAAGGTTTCCCAGAAGAAACGGAAGAAGAATCGGAAGACATCATCCGCACCGCCATCGTGGGCCGTCCGAATGTGGGGAAATCCACCCTCATCAATTCCCTTCTGGGCTATGAACGGTCTTTGGTGGCGGATGAAATGGGAACCACCCGTGACGCGGTGGATTCGGTTTGGAATTATAAAGGAAAGACCTTTATTCTGGTTGACACCGCAGGTATGCGGAAGAAAAGTAAAATCGATGAACCGCTGGAAAAATACAGCGTCATCCGTTCCATCCGTGCCATTGATAATTGCGACGTGGCTATTTTCGTTCTCGATGCCATCGATAAATTGACAGAACAGGATAAGAAAATCATCGGCTACATCCATGAAGCCGGCAAGGGTCTCTTGCTTTTCGTGAATAAATGGGATGCCGTCGCTAAGGAAACCAACACCATGGTGGAATTTGAAAAGGAAATCAAAAATGGTCTTCCTTTTGCGTCCTATGTGCCTATGTTGTTCGGTTCCGCTTTGACCAAGCAACGCATTCATCGCCTGGGTGATATGATTTACAATGTGGCAGAGCAGCAGAGCCTCCGCATTCCGACGTCCGTTTTGAATGACCTTCTGGAAGATGCGAAAATGGTGAATCCACCTCCTGCTCATGCGGGCCGGGTCGCAAAGATTTACTACATGACTCAGGTCGGCATCCGTCCACCAACGTTTGTCATGTTTGTGAATGACGCAAACTTGATTCATTTCTCTTATGTCCGTTTCATTGAAAATAAACTCCGAGAATCCTTCAGCTTCGAGGGAACCCCGATTCGTATTGTGGTACGAAGCAAAAAGGATGGTGATGAGGTGTGATGGAATCCATTCTTTGGGTGGTGCTGGCCTATTTCATCGGCGCCATTCCAAGCGGATACATTATTGGACGAGTATGTTATGGGGTTGATTTGAAAAAAGTAGGCAGTGGAAATATTGGCGCCACCAATGCCTACCGAGAACTGGGCGCCAAAGCGGGATTGGCGGTTTTCCTGTGTGATTTCTTGAAAGGCTTTATCGCGGTGCATCTGGGCATGCCAGATCCCACCATTGTGCTGGCCTGTGCGGTTTTTGCGATTGTAGGAAACGACTGGTCCATATTTCTTCATTTCAAAAGTGGCAAAGGGGTCGCTTGCGGCGTAGGGGCCTTTGCTTACATCTGCTGGCCCGCCGTGGTTTGCGCCTTCTTGGTGTGGCTTGCTATTTTCAAGTGGAAACATATCGTATCGCTGGGGTCTATCCTGGCGGCACCGGTGGTGGCTATCGTGATGTTCGTCATGGATAAACCGCTGGAATACGTGGGATTTGCTGCCTTTGCAGCCATCATTGTCATCGGAAAGCATAAAGATAATATCAAGCGGCTTTTGCGGGGAGAAGAGAAGCCGATTACCAGGGAAAAGAGGTAATTTCTTATGAAAATAGCCATGATTGGTGCCGGTGGCTGGGGGACAGCCATGATGATCGAACTGGCCGGCCGTCACGACGATTTGATTATGTATTGTAGAAATCCGGAACGGGCCGATGCCATTCGGAAACAGAGAGAAAACAAAGATTACCTACCTGGTTGCCGCATTCCGGTGAATGTGAAAATCACCAGTGATTTACAAAAAGCGGTAGAACACGCGGGCTGCGTCATCATCTGCACCCCTTCCCAAGTGGTGGAATCCATGGCAGAAAAAATCACGCCTTGGCTCGAAAAAGATGCGGTCGTGGTTTGTGCTTCCAAAGGATTGGCCGATAACGAAGGTCATCGCCTGTCGGAAGTGATTACGGAAAAAGTGAAAGGCATCACCAACAAAATCGTGGCCCTCTCCGGCCCGAACCATGCGGAAGAAGTGGGACAGGGACTTCCCTGTGCCACCGTGGCCGCTTCGGCGGTACCGGAAGCGGTGCAAACGGTGCAGGACCTTTTCATGAGCCCCGTCTTCCGGGTGTATCGCAGCGAAGACATTCGCGGCGTGGAATACGGCGGCGCTTTGAAAAATATCATGGCCCTCGCCTGTGGCGTACTAGACGGCATTGGCCTCGGTGATAACTGCCGAGCCGCCCTTATGACTAGAGGTCTGGTGGAAATGACTCGTTTCGGTTGCCACTTCGGTGCCGAAATGACCACCTTCTTTGGCCTGTCCGGTATGGGCGATCTGGTTTGCACCTGCACCAGCGTGCACAGCAGAAATCATACAGCAGGCATGATGATTGCGGAAGGAAAAACGGCAAAAGAAATCACCGAAGGCACCAATATGGTGGTGGAAGGCATTCGCACCGCCCAGTTGGTCCATGAAATTGCCCAAAGAGAGGGCATTGACATGCCGATCACAGAAGAGGTGTGTCATTTGATTCACGGAGATCACTCTGCAATGGAGGCACTGGAAACGCTTATGACTAGAGCAAAGAAGGCGGAAGCGGAGACGTACCCGAATTAAGTTAGCAGTTGGCAGTAGGCGGTAAGCAGTGGATAGAGCTGTTTACCGCCTACTTTTTTAGTGCGTAATGCGAAGTGCGTAGTGCGTAATGGTGGTGCGGCGCATCAATATTTGGAAGCGCCGCGAGTTTTATAATTAAATGATAATCAAGCGGTATAGGCAGTAGCGGTTACCCATTTTCGCTGAAAGGGGGGCAGGGGGATAGCTCGTAAGTAAGTTTACACCTTATTTATCGCCCCTGTCGGGGGAGATGCCGAAGGCAGAGGGGGAGGCACTAGCGGTATACTTCGCGATGAACATATCACGCGAGCCCGGTGATACCCGCTCCTAGCAGGATAGGCGTCCAGAGTAGCGGATGTGGTGGGATTTCTGGAGCTACGATATGAATAGTATTTGTATTCATACCACTGGTGCAGCTTCCTCTGTCTACGGCATTTTACCCGAAAGGGGCGATAACCCTTATAGCTCAAACTTCCCACAGATGAAATGATGAGTTAAGTCGATGTGATTAATGTAATTTAGCGGTTTTAAATATGAATGATAGGTCCGTAGGACCTCGCCCCCT
>CAVBRV010000085.1:0-914 GCA_963597965.1 Paludibacteraceae bacterium
GCCATGAAGGGGGAAGAAAATTGACGATGGTTCTAAAGGTACTCGGGGTTCTAAAGGTTCTAAGGGTTCTAAAGGTTTCTCGAACGAGATAAATACGCTAGTGGTATCATTCCTAGTCGTCATTCCGACCGAAGTGGAGGAATGACGATAGAGATGATACCGTTAGTGTTTATTGGCACATTGGAGAAACCTTTAGAACCCCTAGTACCTTTAGAACCATGAGAACCCTTAGAACCTTGAGCAACCTGTAACTTCTAACCAAATCCTCCCCATTGGCTCAAACCACATAACTTAAAAAGGGCGCTTTATGAATTGTGCGCCCTTCCTTCATTTCTCACTTCTCACTACTCATTTCTCACTGCTTTTCATACAAATTCCTTCGGCCACTGATTGAGTGCCTTTCCTCGCTCTTTATAATCTGGCAGCCACTTTCCCATTAATTCATGGAACCGCGGGGTGTGGCCTTTTTCTAGTAAATGGTTCAATTCGTGGACCACTACTTCTTCGATACAAGCCATAGGTTTCGTAATCAGATCCAAGGCGAAACACAAATCCCCGGTGCGAACGTTGCAACTCCCCCAGCGACTTTTCATTTTCCGAATGGTAATTTCACCGGGATGGACCTTCATTTTCTTCGCCCACTTGGCGACCAATTCTTCCAATATTTCCTGTAAATACTCTTTCATCAAATCGGTGTATAATTTTTTTCGATTGTTACGCATGGAATGCACATACAAATGAACCTTCCCATCTTTCACGCAACCGCAATTTCCTACACCGCTTTTGCTGGTTCTAAGCAATGAAATTTCCAACATCACTTTCTGTCCTAAGAAAATATGTTCTTCTTGTGGCAAATAGCGATAAGTTCGTACCTCTGCCATTTGGTTGATGTGCTCCACAATCCAGGGCTTTTT
>CAVBRV010000085.1:933-10792 GCA_963597965.1 Paludibacteraceae bacterium
AATAAATTCATCGATTTGTTTTCTGCTACAAGACAGCGGCGCCGTCACTGATACGGTGCAGTCTTGCAAAATTCTCATGTATATATTTTTAATTGGTTTTTGTGTCACCATGACGCGGATGACGTTTTCTTCTTTTGTCATGTCGTATTCCTCGTTATTGAAATAGGGTTCTCAGGGTTCTCACTCTGCTCACGCAGAGCGAGAACCCTTATTTTTTATCGCCCCCTTTGGGGGAGATGCCGTAGGCAGAGGGGGCTGCTATTGCGGTATGCTTCTCCATATGTACAGTATGAGGATACGGTCGAAATAACATACCATTTCATACCGCTAGTGCTACCCCCTCTTTTATTCTCCCCCGACGGGGGAGACAAGACGCTGGAATTTCATTTCATAGAAGTCAAATATGCTAAATAAATTCCCGCTGTCTCTAGCCGCCTATACCTATTTCATCAATAAACATTCATACCGCTAGTGCGAGCTATCCCCTTGTCCATTCGCTCCGCTCATGGCCTGTCCCCTTCCAAAGGAGAGGCCACTGCAGAACCCCTGATTTAATGTATAGAGCTTATTTTTATACACAAAATCATGCATTGACAGCCAATGAAGCACGATTCTTTGATTGCTGTTTTGTATAATTATTATCTCTATGCACAAGAAAGGGACTTTTTCAGTGGCCTCTCCAAAGGAAGGGGATTTTTAGTGCCTAGAACCTTTAGAACCATAAATTACACGCTTCATTTTTATGTTCCGCAAACCATACCATCGCTACAGAACCCTAAAATACACGTTTCATCTCCATGTTCCCCTAGCCATGCCATCGCTACAGAACCCTTAGAACCTTTAGAACCTTTAGAACCTTTAGAACCCTTAAACCCAAAAAAGAAGCATGCCACACACTCACATGCTTCCCTATGCCATCACACTTTCGTACTTTCTCCCAGCACGTGGTCTTCTGTTTCAAAGAGAGCCTTGGCGAAATCTTTCGGATTGAACCGTTCCAGGTCATCTTCCCGTTCACCCAGACCTATCCACTTGATCGGCACGTGAAGCTCTTCATGAACCGAAAGTACTACACCTCCCTTGGCGGTGCCATCCAATTTCGTAAGCACCACGCCGGTCAGTGGGACAATTTCGCCAAAGTTTTTCGCCTGGCTGATCGCATTTTGTCCGGTCGTCGCATCCAGGACAAGGAGTGTCTGGTGCGGTGCATCGGGGATGGCTTTCTTCACTACGCGGCTGATTTTTGCCAATTCTTCCATCAGGTTCACTTTCGTCTGCAGACGACCTGCGGTATCGATGAGGACCACGTCGGCGCCTCTAGCTTTTGCTGCAGAAACAGCATCAAAGGCTACGGCTGCCGGATCGGCGCCTTCGGCATGTTTCACGATGTCTGCCCCTGTTCGTTCAGCCCAGATAGTAAGCTGTTCGGAGGCTGCCGCACGGAAGGTATCCGCTGCTGCCAGGAGGACTTTCTTTCCTTCTTTGTGGAGCTTGCCCGAAAGTTTCCCGATGGTGGTGGTTTTGCCTACTCCATTGACACCAACCACCAGAATCACTTCTGGATGGTGGGTATTTTCCTGCTCAATAGTGGTGTCTTCTAGCAAATCCATGACTGTCTTCTCCATGAATGGCATCACTTCATGGGTATTGTGAATGGTGCCTTCCGTGACACCTCGACGAATCTGGCGCATCAGGTAATCCGTAGTCTTCACGCCGATATCACCGGAGAGAAGCACCATTTCCAGGTCTTCCAGGAAATCTTCATCGATTTGGGCATAGCCGATGACTACGCTTTCGATATTTTTTATCAGACTTTGTTTGGTCTTTGTCAGACCTCGTTTAATTTTATCAAAAAATCCCATATGTTCCTCCTCCATGCATAGAAATATGCCTCATGACGCCAATTTCTGTGCCATCATTGTTGTTGGTTGGTCGTTGTTGGTTGTTTAGTTCCCACATCCAGCAACAATCGCTCATTCAGAATATGGCATATGTATTGTAGCATAAAATGTGGTTGGTTGCTTGTATATTAAGTTAAGAATAGCGGCGTCATATCTACCGTCATTTCGACCGATGGGATTAGTGCTTGATGACAGTATTGTTTTTCTGTGACTATGTTGAACAAAAGTGGAGAAATCTTGAGACACTATCGAAAGTAACGCTATTAACACAAGATTTCTCCACTTCTGTCTCACATAGTCACTTAGCTCTCCCCTGCCAATTCGCACAAATCCCATCGGTCGAAATGACGGAGACCTCAGAAATCAGACGTCTGAAGTCTGACTTCTGATTTCCGACTGCCTACTGCCAACCGCCTACTCCCTAGTCCCTAGCTACCAGTCACTAGTCACCGCTATTCCACATAATCCTTCATCTTCACCGTAATCAAGCTAGACACGCCCTTTTCCGCCATAGTGACTCCTTGCAAGGTGTCCGCAAATTCCATGGTTTTCTTTCGGTGAGAAATGACAATGAATTGGGTTTTCTTTTTATACTCCGCCATCATGCGGCTGTATCGTTCCACATTGGCATCGTCCAGGGCCGCATCGATTTCATCCACGAAACAGAACGGTGCCGGCCGATAGGCCATGAAGGAAATCAAAAGAGCAATGACCGTCAAAGCTCGTTCGCCGCCGGACATGAGGGTGAGGGGTTGACGCCGTTTGCCAGGGAGCTGTAAGTACATTTCCACGCCCCCGTCCAGTGGGTTCTTTTCATCGGTCAGTTCCAATTTGGCATGGCCTCCTTGGAACATCATCTGCATGATACGGCCAAATTCCACGTTGATTTTCGCGAAAGCTTCGGCAAATTGTTCCTGCATGGTTTTATCGATGTCTCGAATCACTGTTTCCAGTCCTGTCCGAGCTTTATCCAAGTCTTCGATCTGGGTTTCATAGAATTTCCGCCGTTCCAGTTGCTTCGCATAGTCCTCTTCCCCATTGGGGTTCACCGCTCCTAGGGCGCCGATTTTTTCTGCCAATGTTTCTTCTTTGCTTTTCATATCCGTCATAGAGCCAGGAATCCGCAAGGCTTCCGCGTCTTCCAAGGTCAGATTTTCCGATTTCAACCAATCCAGTTCTTCCTGTTCCTGGGCTTTGAAATTTTCTATCCTGCCTTCTCGTTCCGCCATATCTTGCCGGATAGCGGACGATTTTTCTTGGGCTTTTCGCCATTTCGTATCCGCTTCTTTTTGCTGCATCGCAAAGGCATCAAAGGCATCTTGCAAATCATTTTGCTCACTGCGGATGGTCTGCCATTTCGTTTCGGCTTCCGCAAAAGAGGTCTTAAGCTGATTCAATTCTTGATTCAACCGTTCTTTCGCTGCCCCATTTTCGGCTTGGGCCTTTTCCAAATCGGCTCGATCCCTTTGTTGTTCTTTCTGGGCTTCTTGGCGTTCAGTTTCCATTTTCCGTCCGAAAGCCACCGCCTCTTCCGCTTTGGTCAGAGCCACGTGAATCTCCAAAATTTCCTGGTTTTTCACTTCCAGCGATGCTTTGAGCTTTTGGCTTTCCTCATCGCTTCCCATTTCTGGTATATCTCCATAAGTAGAAAGAGTTTCTCGTTCTTTTGCCAAAAGGTCTTTCACTGCTTCCAGCTGTTCCGCCGCTTTCGCACAAGCCAGCTGGTTGTCGACCGCTAATTTCTTTCGGTCCGCCAACGTCTTTTCCAGCCCTTCCAGTTTCCCTTTCCATTCTGCCAAGGACACGTTGAGGGCCTGCCATTCTTCTCGTTCCTGGCTGACTTTTTCTGCCAGACTATCACAATAGGCTTCCTGTTTTTCTTTTTGGCCTTTCAATGCTTGCCATTCTTGCTGCTTGGTTTCTTCCTCTCGCAAGAGGCCTGCGATTTCCTGCTTTCGTCCGAAATAGGTATTTTCTTTTTTCTTCATGGAGCCACCGGTCATGGAACCGCCTGCATTGACCAGCTGTCCATCCAAAGTCACGATACGCAACCGATAATTGTATTTCTTCGCCACTTGCCGCGCCACTTCCAAATTGTCCGCAATGAGCGTTTTTCCTAAGAGACTATCCAGCAAAGAACGATACAGTGGGTCACAGGAAAATAATTGGGACGCAATGCCGCATACCCCCGCTTCTCGCGATGCTTCCTGCTCCACCCCATTGCTATAGCGAGGGCGCATGGATTCCAAAGGATAGAAGGTGGTGCGGCCCAATCGTTTTTCTTGCAACCAGCGAATAATTTGTCCCGCATGGGCGGTGGTATCGGTGACGATATAGGAAATTTGTCCGCCCAGTGCCACTTCGGCGGCGGCGGTGTATTTCTCCGGCACTTGAATCAATTCGCCCAATGCCCCATGGATGGCATCGCCGAAAAGGTGGCGATTTTCCATGATAGTCTTCGTGGTGCGAGAAAAGCTAGCATACTCTTTGTCCGCATGCTCCAAATATTCTCTCTTCGACCTGAGCGCCGCCAGGGTCGAGGCCATTTGATTCATCTGATTCATCTGTTGGAAACGGAGGTCCTGGGCCTGTTTCAAGGCCTCACTATCCCGCTTTCCCTGGGCCGCCAGCTCTTCTAGCCGTTTCGTGCGCTGTTCCTCTTCCGCCTTCTGGGCTTGCCATTCTTTTTCCATCCCTTCGATGGAGGCAGCTCGCTGCTGGGCTGCTATTTCTTGCTCCCTTTTTTCTTGCTGCAAACGGCGCTCTTCTTCTTCTTTATGCTGGATTTCCTGTTCTAACTTTTCCTTTTCCGCTATTTTTTTCTGAGAAATAGCCAAGGCCTTCGCGTAAGCCGCTTCCGAAGCCTGCAGGGCTTCGCTGATGGTTTCCTTCTCTTGCTCTGCTTTTTCTTTCTTCTCTTTCCATTCCTGCCAATCGGTCAGGGCTTGATCCAATTCCGCCTTGGCTTCTGCGATTTCTTCGGTAAGCTCCTGTTCTGCTTCTGCCTGGTCTTCGGCTGCCTCTTTTAATTCTTCCAATTTTTCTTCCACATGGTGCAACGCTTCTTCTTTGACCCGGAAATCCCCTCGCAAACCTTCCATGGTCTGCTGGGCTTTGGCTAAATTTTCTCCCGCCTGACGCAACGTTTCCTGATGGGCCAGCCGATCCTTTTCTATTTTTTCCTTTTCTAAGCTACAATTTGCCAGCTGGGTCTGCCACTCCACGTCTTGGTCTTTCAGCGTCAAATATTCGTTTTCATAGCGCGCCATCATACGCCGGACAGAGGTTAATTTCAAAAGAGCCATGGACGCTTCCAGCGCCCGTTTCTCCTGCATCAGCACCTTGTAAGTCTTTGCTTTTTCGGCCCCTTCTTTCAGCGGCACCAACTGTTCATCCAAAAGGGCGGTCATATCTTTCACACGCTCCATATTTTCCGCCGTTTTTTCCAGCTTCCGCAGCCCTTCATTTTTCCGCATCCGATAGAGACTAATCCCTGCCACGTCTTCAAAAATGAGCCGCCGCTCTTCGGGGCGTGCCGTCAGGACCTGATCCACCCGGTTCTGTCCAATGATCGCCAGCGAACCTTTCCCCAAGCCCGTAGACGCAAAAAGTTCTTGTATGTCTTTGAGACGACAATTTCTTTTATTCAGTTGGAAATCACTATCTCCATTGCGAAGCACCCGTCGACTAATCGACACCTCCGCTGTGTCCAGCGGCAGTTCATGGGCGGAATTGTCCAAAACCAGGGTCACTTCAGCCCCATTTTTCTGTCCTCTTGTTTCAGAACCGGAAAAAATAATATCCTCCGCTTTTTGCCCGCGGAGGTTTCGGATATTCTGCTCCCCCAGCACCCAGCGCACCGCATCGGAAATATTACTCTTCCCGCATCCATTGGGCCCTACAATGATGGTCATGCCCTCAGAGAAATCAATGGTCGTTTTATCTGCAAAGGATTTGAATCCTTGTAATGTCAATCGGAGTAGTTTCATGGTGTCTCCTTTTGTGATACATGTTGTTAGTTGTTGGTTACGAAATCTATTTTTTCCATTATACCATATGGATTGGATAACAGAGTTATTGTTGGTTTCTTAGCTTACCTATCAGGGCAATGCTGTTAAGTTAAGGATTTGAGTTAGTAGGCATGATTTCTCTAGTGATTACAAGGTTCTAAGGGTTCTAAGGGTTCTAAGGGTTCTAAAGGTTCCTCGAATGAGCTAATGACAATAGCTTTATCAAAGCCAACCGTCATTTCGACCGATGGGATTCGTGCTTGATGCTTCTATCGCTTTTCTGCGACCATGTGAGGCAAAAGTGGAGAAATCTTGATCCTCTATGGAAAACAACATTAACGCCACAAGATTTCTCCACTTCTGTCTCACATAGTCGCTTAGCCCGATAGAAACAATAAGCACCAATCCCATCGGTCGAAATGACGAATAAAGATGATACCGCTAGGGAAACACTGATTTAATCGTTATTTGAAATGATTCTTGAATTTTTATTCAAAGCGAGGAAAGAAAATCCGAGAATAGCGAGCTATTTAAGGATTTTCTTGACGATGCTTTGGATAAAAATTCATATCATTTCAAATTCTTTGATTAAATCAGCGTTTCCCTAGTATATAAATTCCTATACTCCCCCCATTGTTAGTTAGTGAATGCTCGTTAGTTTTTTCAATAGCAAAAATCGAATTGGGGATTGTTGCTGGTTGTTAGTTGTTTGTTGTTGGGACCAAACAACTAACAACCAACAACAAACAACAATTCACCCCATCATGTTATAATATGAAGAAAATAATAAAGAAAACATCCGAGGTGTTCCATGACAAAAGACTTTGACTTCACCACTGGCAGTATTCCGAAAAAAATACTGCTTTTTTCACTGCCCCTCATGGCGGGTAACATATTTCAACAACTTTACAACGTAGTCGACACCCTCGTGGTCGGTCGATTTCTCGGCGAAGCTCCCCTGGCTGCTGTGGGAAGTGCGTACACCTTGATGATCTTCCTCACCTCCATCCTCATCGGCCTCACCATGGGAAGCGGTGTGTATTTTTCCATTTGCTTTGGGCAGAAAAATCAGAAACAGCTGAAACAATCCATCTATATTTCCTTCCTCGCCATTGGCGGTGCCACCTTGGCACTGAATGGTCTCTCCTATGTCCTTCTGGATGAAATCACAGCCTTCATGCAAATCCCTGCCGAAGTGGTCCCCTATTTCCAAGACTACCTCCGCTGGGTGTACGCTGGCATTCTAGCGGTTTTCCTCTACAACTACTTTGCCGCCCTGCTTCGGGCTGTAGGAAACGCTATGATTCCCCTCTATTTCCTCATTTTGTCTTCCCTCATCAATATTGCGCTGGACCTGCTCTTCGTCCTCTCCTTTCACTGGGGGGTGGTGGGGGCGGCCCAAGCGACCGTCATCGCCCAATACGCATCGGGACTGGGGATTCTTTTCTATACTCTTTTCTGCCGCAAAGATTTGTCCGTTTCTTCGGCCGATAGGAAATGGGATCACGCCATCTTCCTGGATATTTCCAAACTCTCCCTCCTGACTAGTTTACAACAATCCATCATGAACTTCGGCATTCTCCTCGTGCAAGGCCTGGTGAACAGCTTCGGCACCATCGTCATGGCCGCTTTTGCTGCAGGCGTGAAAATTGACACCCTGGCCTACTCGCCTCTCATGGACTTTGGCAATGCCTTCTCCACTGCCATCGCTCAAAATTATGGAGCAGGAAATAAGAAACGCATTCGCGCCTGCGTCATCGCTTCGGGGAAAATGGTGGTGTCTTTCGCCCTTGTCATCAGTGCCATTATTTATTTCTTCGCACCGGACCTAATGGGATTCTTCATTCCCGAAACAGCCATCGAAACCATCGCTATCGGTACTGGCTACCTCCGCATCGAAGGGGCCTGCTATGTGGGCATTGGCATTCTCTCCATGCTCTACGCTTACTATCGTGCCATCAAGCAGCCCGGCATGAGTGTCGTCCTCACCATCCTCTCCCTAGGCAGCCGCGTGGTCCTCGCCTATGGCCTTTCCTCTCTCCCCGTCCTCGGCGTCACTGGCATTTGGCTCTCTATCCCCATTGGCTGGGCCCTTGCGGACTTCTATGGCATTTGGAAGGGAATAAAAAGCAATGAGGAATTAGGAATGAGGAATGAAGGTAGCGGCGCATCATAATTGGGAAGCGCCGCCCTATATAAAGGTTATTGTCCAACCATTTTCATTTTCTAACATAACAACTCTACCGCTTGGTATTCAAGTGCAAAGAAATACGGGCTATTGTGCAGATTCCTGTGCACTCACTGTTGTTAGTTGTTTGTTGTCGGTTGTTTGGCCCCAACAACAAACAACTAACAACCAGCAACAATCGCTAATCCGAGTTCTTTCTATTGAAAAAAACGAAGCAGCCACTATATAGGGCGGCGCTTCCAAATTATGATGCGCCGCTACCTTCATTACGCACTACGCACTTCGCATTACGCACTAAAAAAGGAGGTACTAAAAAAGGCATTGAAACGATAATTTTCATCATCATTTCAATGCCTTTTATTGTGTCTGAATTAGTCAGCGCTGAAAGGAAGCAGAGCGATAGCTCTTGCTCTCTTGATAGCGAGATTAATCTTACGCTGATGTTTTGCGCATGTGCCAGTTACACGACGAGGAAGAATCTTACCTCTTTCGGAAACGAAGCGGCGAAGCGCAGCGATGTTTTTGTAATCAATGGTGTCTACGTGATCCACGCAGCACTGGCAGACCTTTCTTCTCGGTCTTCTTGCTCTATCTCTTCTAATCATGCTAGTTTATCCTCCAAAATCAATGCAATCTCAGAACGGAATATCTTCATCATTGGACGAAGGTCCGAACTGACTAAAACTGCTTTTCGGCTGACTCTGGTTATCATTGTTGGCGGTATAGCCGGAAGTGCTGTTATTGAAACCACCGTTGTTGTAACCGTTATTTCCACCGAAAGCGTTATTCTGAGGCTGCTGAATGCCACGAGAAGCGCTAACCAGCGGTACGGCGATGAAGTTTGCAGTGACTTCACTCACCCATCTTCTCTGGCCATCAGGCGTATCGTAGGAGCGGGTCGTGAAACGGCCTTCTACGAAAACACGGCTGCCTTTTCTGAGCTGATTGCCCACAGCTTCTGCCATGTTGCCCCAAGCGACAACGTTGATCCAGTCTGTAATCTCTTTCTGTTCACCCTGCATGGTCGTAAAGTTACGATTAACAGCCACGGTAAAAGATGCGACGGCGCGGCCGGTTTTTGTTGCGCGAATAACCGGGTCTCTTGCCAGATTACCCATAACTTGAACTGAATTCATTGTTCTACCTCTTAGTCATCCTGTTTTACAATGATATGACGGATAATTTCTTCATGAATCTTGATAACGCGGTCGAGTTCTGTAATCTGCGCCGGGTCAGCCTGGAAATCTACTACTACGTAGTAACCTTCACTCTGGTGTTTGACTTCGTACGCAAGATGACGTTTGCCCCATTCATCAACTTTGTCAACGGTACCACCGATTCTTGCAATGGTGTCCTGTACCAGTTTGACAGCAGCCTTAATGACTTCATCATTGGCTACATTCACAATGAACATAACTTCATACTTTTTCACGAAATTCGCCTCCTTTTCGGACTTATGTCCCATGTTTCTCATGGGAAGAGAAGTGCCTGCTTGATAGCAAGCGTGATTATTATAGCAAAAAAACGGATGAGATGCAAATAGTTTTCTAACTTTTTTAGTGCGTAATGCGAAGTGCGTAGTGCGTAATGGTGGAAGGGGCGCACAATTCATAAAGCGCCCCAATCCCCCTTTCTTTATAAAGTAAGTAGTGAGTGCTTGATAATTCGCTTTTTCAATAGAAAGAACTCGGATAGGTGATTGTTGCTAGTGTTTAATTGCATAAATTTTCGATAGTATCTTTTAATTCTGCTCCGTGTAC
>CAVBRV010000086.1:0-10526 GCA_963597965.1 Paludibacteraceae bacterium
TGGTTTTTATGAATACAAGGCGGTATAAATCGTAATGTTTGTATAGTGGCAAACTATTTTCATACCGCTTAGTATTCAGAAAAACCATACAACCGGCCTTACGGCCGAAGGAAATGCACCCCCTCTTTTTATTTCTCCCCCGGAGGGGGAGATGCCCGATGGGCCTATCATTTCAATTTAAATACCGCTTGATGTCAGACTGCATCGACGAAAAGTGATATTTCTTAGGTGGGAAATTTGAGTTACAAATTGGTTACAAAAATCGGCGAGCATATAGAAACGGACTTTGGGATATATGCAAATATCCATATAAGAGTAATTCGGCGCGCTCGCCGGCCACCATTACGCACTACGCACTTCGCATTACGCATTCAAAAGCGTTTCACATGAAACATGCCTCTAGCCAAACCGCTCCAACAGCCCCCTAGTCCCTAGCTACGAATCCCTAGTCTCTTAAACTCGCCGTTCCACAAACTCCACATGATGCTGGTCCAAGAACCTGGCAATAGAAAGGGCCGTCTGTTCCGGATGGCAATTGGTGGTATTGATCACCACATCCACCCGGTCTCGCCATTTCGCCCATTTGCGGAGCATTTGTCTGACGTACCCATCCACATCGGAATAATCCATGGTGGGCCGTTTCCCGATGCGGCGGCGCACTCGTTCAGCCAAGCGGAAAGGTTTCGCATAGAGCAAAACCACCACGCCATGTTCCGCCAGGAGGTGAAATTTCTCATCCGTCATGGGATAATTGCCCCCCATAGCAATCACCGCTTCGTGATAATAGCGCACCCGATTGATGACGCTCATTTCCTTTTCCGCGAAAGCCTCCGGTCCGACGGAGCGATAAAAATCGGCAATTTTCATTCCCGTGTCCCGTTCAATCATACGGTCCGTATCTGCCAGCTGCCACTCCAATCCATCGGAAAGAATTTTGGCGGCTCTACTTTTCCCTGTTCCCATAGGACCGATCAGGACGATATTTCTCTTCTTCATAAGTACCTCGGTATTGGAACGTCCGAACCTCTATGGTGAAAGCCAACCCCGCATCGCTGCGTTTGATTTCCTTCACCCCAATGGCGTTCCATCTTTCTTCGCTTTTTATTATATCAAAGCCTGAGAGAATTTGCGCAAAACTCCCGGTCCCGGAAATAAAAATTTTGTGAAACCGGCCAAATTCATTTCCCTCGCCCGCTTCTTCCGTCACATCCTGCACATGAAGCCCCGCCGTTTCCAAAAGGGAAACGTAATCTGTCTGCTCGCCTGCGGAGAAGGCTTGCTGTAGAAATTCCTTCTTCCCCTTCACTGGCGCTGCACTCTCGTAGGACTGCACCATTTCCTTTTCGGCTTGCAAACGAAATACTTCCGCCTTCTCCCCAGAGCCGCCCCAGTACATGTATATTCCTATAAGAAATAGGAGCCCCGCGCCGAGGACATAGGCGGGGATGTGCTGTTTGTCGTTCCACCAGGCGCTTTCCATATAGCCCTCCAACTTCCAATAAGGTTCTGGAACACCGCTTTCCGTTCGTGACTTTTGATAGTTAAACCGCTGTGCTAAGGTTCTGGGACACCGTCGTCCGATGGCGACCTTTGGTATACAAACCGCTATCATAGGGTTCTGGGATGCCGTTTTTCTGTTGCGGCTTTTGGTATCTAATCTGCTGTCATAAGGTTCTGAAGGTTCTAAGGGTTCTAAAGGTTCTATTTCCACCAAGAACCCTTTGACCATGTTTCACGTGAAACATGACACGAATCAAATCTCGCCCCTAGAACCTTTTGATAGCGGGTTCCTCAAAACTTGACGCAAGACAAGTCACCACCACCAGAACCCTTTGATAGCAGTTTTCACAAAACTTGACGCAAGCCAAATCTCCACCAACAGAACCCTATGTCAGCGGTCTCCTCAAAACTTGACGCAAGCCATATCCTCACCAACAGAACCCTTTGATAGCGGTTCTCACAAAACCTGACGCAAGCCACATCCTCGCCACCAGAACCCTAATCCCCAATCCCTAGCTACTAGTCACCAGTCACCAGTCACCAGTCACTAGTCACCAGTCACTCACAACCCGTTCCATCTCACGTTTAAACTCCCCATACCGCCGCTTCGACACCGGCAGGGTCCGGCCACTTTTCAGCTGCACCTGGTCCGCTCCGATAGTATCCACCATTTCCGCATTGACCAAAACGCCCCGACTGGGGGAGAGGAAATGAAAAGGCGAACGCCCTTCCAACGCCTCTTGGATGACGGACAATTTCATCCGCACTTCCAGCGTGGTCCCATCGGTCAGATAAAAAAGCTGATGGTGATCATCGCTCTGCACCGCCTCCAGTTCAGACAAGGCCACGGTCTGCAATGCGGTGCCAGACTTCACCAGGATGCGACGATGCCAATTACTTTCCATGCCTCGCAAGCAGCGAAGAATGGCCTCGCGGATGTCCGTTTCCGACGTGGGAAGTAAGAGATAATGCCGCACGCCGATTTGAAACGCCGCCAGCGCCTGCCCGTCCGACTTCGACAACCATACGATTTCAGTATCAGGAAATACTTGTTTCACTTCCTTCGCTGCTTCGATGGTGCCTTCTTCCAAAAAGGAAACGTCCATGAAGAGCATGTCGAAATGCCGCTGTCCCCGGTGCCATTCGTTTTGGAAGACATAGCAGTTCTCGTAGGAAAAGCACCCCATACTTTTCCCCTGTGCGCTCATGGTCTCCCCCAGCACCCGCCGGAGTAACAAGGATAGATCTTCATCATGACTCACGATTCCGACATAAATCATATGCATCACCTCCCGAATAGTTGGCAGTTAGCAGTCAGCAGTTCGCAGTGAAATTCGGAATCCGCTTGCCCCATGTTTCACGTGAAACAATTTCCTAAACTGTTGTTAGTTGTTGGTTGCTGGTTGTTTGAACCCCAACAACTAACAACAATCGCTATTTAACTTTTTGATAAGCGGTATGAAATGTATGTGAAATAATCCATTTTGAGTCAACACTGCCAACTGCTAACTGCCTACTGCCAACTTGTCCCATTTTTCTTCATTATAATAGAATATAATAGAGTGGTAAAGATGGGAATAGTAGAAGTTAGCAGTAGGCAGTCAGCCGTTTGCAGTCTCTGCCTACCACGGACTGCTAACTGCCTACTTAACATAAAAAAATTTAACTTTTCTTATCCTTTTCTCCTACTTCGCTTTACGAAATGAGTTTATTTTATAAAATGGTATAAAATAAGTAGTGACTGGTAGACTAGTGACTAGTGACTGGTTTTCTGCCAACCGCTAACTGCCTACTGCTAACCAAAAATGTTTCACGTGAAACATCCCAGTCACCAAGAAATTATAAAATGCGGCGCTTCCAAATTTTGATGCGTAAATAAGTTTACACCTTATTTATCGCCCCCATCGGGGGAGATGCCGTAGGCAGAGGGGGCTGCACCAGCGGTATGAAATAATTTGTTGAAATATCCACTTCATCTCATCTTCCACCATTACGCACTACGCACTTCGCATTACGCACTATTTTCCCCGAAAGGAGCTTCCTATGTTATCTCATCTTCCCCTTCCCTTATATATCGCCCTTGGCGGTGCTACCGGTTCTCTTTGTCGCTATGCTATGACCACACTATTCTCCGAATGGGTAGGTACCGCTTTCCCTTATGGCACGTGGGCCGTCAATTCTCTTGGTTCCTTCCTCATCGGCCTCCTCGGCTTTTTTCTCACCCGCATTTCTCCATCCCCCACAGCAGCAGCCCTTCTCATCACAGGATTTCTTGGTGGCTTCACCACCTTTTCCTCCTTCATGAACGAAACACTCCAGCTCTTCCTTTCCGGTCATTTTCTTTCCGGACTTCTCTACATCGGATGTCAAATCGTAACCGGCCTCCTCTGCGTAGCCGCTGGTTATCTTCTTGCTAGCCATATTTTTTGAAATCTTAGTTGTTAGTTATTGGTTGTTAGTTGTTGGAATCCAAACAACTAACAACCAATAACTAACAACCGTGGCTACTCGGTGCCAATAATCGCTAACATCATCAGCTTATTCGAGAAACCTGAGAACCCTTAGCACCCTAAGAAACCTTTCAAAAAAGTTTAACTTTTCTTATCCTTTTCTCCTATTTCACTTTACGAAATAGTTCTATTCTATAAAATGGTATGGTGTAAGCGGTGACTAGTAGACTGGTGACTAGTGACTGGATTTTTCTAGTCACCAGTCACTAGTCACCAGCTACTTATGTGAAAATGTTTCACGTGAAACATTTTAGTAGGCGGTTAGCAGTAGGCAGTTTTTCTGCAAACTGCCTACTGCTAACATAAAATGTTTCACGTGAAACACGACGCTATCCATTTTTCCTGTCAAGAAGCCCCTTCCTTAGGAAGGGGCAGGCGAGCAACGCGAGCCGGGGATAGGACGATGAAGAAGAGTTGTGAAACGAGCCGCTATCTCTGGGCGCCCACACCGCTATGCCTCTCATTTCATCTATCCCGCGATTGCGAGCTATCACCATGTTTCACGTGAAACATTCCAGTCACCAGTCACCAGTCACCAGTCACCAGTCACCAAGAAATTATAAAATGCGGCGCTTCCAAATTTTGATGCGTAAATAAGTTTACACCTTATTTATCGCCCCCATCGGGGGAGATGCCGTAGGCAGAGGGGGCTGCACCAGCGGTATGAAATAATTTGTTGAAATATCCACTTCATCTCATCTTCCACCATTACGCACTTCGCATTACGCACTATTTCACCAAAGAGGTACATTTTGAAATACCATAATCCCACCCACGCCATCTCCTATTTCCTCCAAGAAAAGAAACTTCTTCTCCTCATCACCATGAGCGGCCTCATTTACAACGGCGGCATGGTGCTGGCGCCCTGGTTTGAAGGGCAGCTGGCCCAGTACGTGGTGGATATTCTGGGACATAGTCGTCCCGCCTCCGCCATTCTGTCCATCGCTCTCCTCTACGTGCTCACCATTCTTATCGTGCAAGGGGCCCGGTATTTCAAACGGCTCTATGTGCGGAAATTTGCAAACCACATCAGCCTCACCATGAAAGGCTACCTCTACGACCATTTGCTAGAAGAAGATCCATCCCATCTCAAAGAAGCGGACCACGGGGCCTTCATGACCCGCGCCATTTCCGACGTGGACGCCTGCGTGGAAGGCATGCGGAAATTCACCACCGAAATCTTCGACACCGGGGTCGTCATGATTTCCTACAGCCTGCTCCTCTTCTACTACGACTGGCGGCTCACCCTTTTGGTCTCCCTATTTCCACCCATCGCCTATATTTTGGCAGAGAAATTGAAGAAATACGTCACCCGCTGCGCCGCCGATGCGAAAGTGTCCAGCAGCCGTCTTTCCTCTCGTACCATGGACCGTATCGGGCACGGCCTGACCTACCGTATTTACGGCGAAGAAAGTCGGCAAAACGAAATTTACGAAACCTACCTCACGGACTACGAAAAGAAAACCGTCCGCGCCAATCTTTGGAACTCCGTCATGGGGCCTATGTATGAAATCATCGCCATGACCGGCGCCATTTTCATTCTCTACTTCGGCGGGCAAAACGTGCTGCACGCCGGCTGGACCACTTGGGACATCGCCGCCTTCTCCGCCTACCTGGCCTGCTTCACCCGGCTGGCAGTGAAAGCCTCCCACGCGGCGAAACTCTTCAACGCGGTGCAAAAAGCCCAAGTTTCCTGGGCCCGCATCAAGCCTTACTTAGGCACAACACCCACTCGTCCCTTTGAAGCCCAACCGGCCGGACAACTTTCCGTGTCTCACGTGACCTTCACCTATCCTGGAGACAGGGAACCCATTTTCACAGACCTCACCTTCACGGCGAAACCAGGCACCCTCATCGGCATCACCGGCGAAATCGCCAGTGGGAAATCCACCTTGGGCAAACTATTTCTCCAAACCGCCTCCACCGCCGGCACCATTACTTATGGAAATAAAAAATTGTCCCCCGTCAGCACAGTGGGCTACATGGGTCACCAAGTAGAACTCTTCTCCGGCACCATCGAAGAAAACATCCAGCTAGGAAAAGGAGGAAATATTTCTCCCGTCCTCCGCGCCGTCGATATGGACCAAGAAGTGAACTCTTTCCCTGATACCATCCACAGCCGCATCGGCGAAGGGGGCATGAAACTCTCCGGCGGCCAACAAGCCCGCATCGCCCTAGCTCGCCTCCTCTACCACCCGCGCCCCCTCATGATTCTCGACGATCCCCTGGCGGCGCTGGATAAGAAAACCGAAGCCACAGTGCTCCATAATCTTCGCGCTAGTCAAGGAAATAGCATCATCCTCCTCATTTCCCATCGTCTCTATTTCTTCAAAGACTTCGACCAGGTCATCTGGATGGAAAAGGGGAAGAAGCCGGTTGTTTCTACCCACGAGGGACTGATGCGTACAAATAAGAAATATCGAAAGTTGTATGAAATGCAGAATCGTTAGCAGTAGGCAGTTAGCAGTTGACTGCTAACTGCTAACTGCCTACTAATCACGTTTCACGTGAAACATGGAGATAAAAGGTTATTATTCTACTGATT
This sequence comes from Paludibacteraceae bacterium, assembly GCA_963597965.1. GTDB lineage: Bacteria > Bacillota > Negativicutes > Veillonellales > Dialisteraceae > Dialister. The sequence continues at coordinate 6,556 of CAVBRV010000086.1, forward strand.
CTGATAGTTTCACAAAGTGCCTCTGCCGCCAGTGATAGGGTTATCATTCTGCAGATACCGTTCTCTCACAACATACTTATACCACCATCAAAAGGTTATGCAAGGTTATGTAAAATATCCGAAACATCTCTAGCGTCTTGTCTCCCCCGCCGGGGGAGAATAAAAGAGGGGGCTGCACCAGCGGTATAAAACACCAACGGTACGACAATCGAACGCAGTGCTGACTGCTCCTATTGGTAAATGAAAATCTTTATCCATTTGACTGCTAGGAGCGGTTTTCCAAAAACACGCTGGATATGTTCATAGCGAAGTATACCGCCACTGCCTCCCCCTTGCCCTTCGGGACTTCCCCCGGCGGGGGCAGCAAGTCGCTAGAGATATTTCCGCCAGAGACATGTTTCACGTGAAACAGCCCCTAATCCCTAAATAATCATAAAATGCGGCGCTATATAAATTTGATGCGCCGTACCACCACTCCTCACTCCTAACTCCTCACTCCTAACTTTAAAAAGGAACTACCATATGAACCACCTAACCACCATCTTCATCACCACCATCCAGCGGAACAAGGCCATTTCCACCGCCCTCTTCCTTGCCATCCTCCTCGCCATCACATTAAGCGTCCTGCCGCCGCTGGTCCTGCAGCGGGCCGTGGATGGACTGAGCGGCGGCGATGTTTCACGTGAAACATTACTCCTCTGGGGCCTTTCCTATTTCGCCATCACTGTGATTTCCGACCTCTCCGAAGCGGGGAAAGAAACGCTGATCACCTTTTTCGGACAGCGCACCACCCACCAAATCCGTTCGGCCCTAGCCGCGAAGCTCTCTCGGCTCCCGGCGTCCTATTTCATCACCCACGACAGCGGAAATACCACCTCCCTTTTTGTCAACGACGTGGACACCATCGAAGACCTTTTTTCGTCGGGCATCATCAGCATGATTTCCGACGTCTTCCAAATCGTTTCCATCCTCTTCGTGGTCTATTTCCTCTCCCCCGGCCTTTTCATCCTGCTCCTCATCGCGCTGCCCCTCCTATTTCTTTTGACCCGTGCCTTTCAGAAACGGATGCTCTCCGCCCAAATCGACAACCGCAAAGCCCTCGCCGCAGCGAATGCCATCATTCCGGAAACCATCCGAAATAGCCTCGCCATCCGCCTCTTTCACGCCGCCCCTTTTATGAAACGACGCTACGGGAAAACCATCGAAGACAGTTTCCGCGCCATGGACAAGAGCAATTTCTACGATTCCATTTATTCCCCCATCATCATCACCATCAGCGCCTTCCTCATCGCCATCATGGTCAGCCTCTCGGTATCGGAAAGCACCTGGCAGCACCTCTTCGGCATGACCGCCGGCACAGTCGTCGCTCTCATCGCCTACGTGAGCCGCATTTTTTCGCCCCTGGAAAGTGTGGGCATGGAAATAGAAAATATCCAGTCCGCCCTGGCCGGCATGAAACGCCTCTCCGCCTTTCTGAGCGAAAAAGAAATAGAAACGCCCAAAGAAAAAGCAGATGGTCCGAAAGATACCATCTGCATCAGTCACTTACGTTTCGGTTATGAAAGGGAACGTCCCATTTTCAAAGATTTTTCCCTCACCATCACCAAAGGAGACATGGTCACCCTCACCGGCCGCACCGGCATCGGCAAGAGCACCCTCTTCAAACTCCTCTGCGGCCTCTACGCACCCTGGAGCGGGAGTATTTCCCTCTTCGGAAAAAATCCCGCCGCCATTCCCGAAGCAGACCGTCGCCGCCTCTTCGGCATCGTAGAGCAATCCTTCCGCCCCATCCAAGGAAATCTGCGGGACCAGATCACCTTGCAAGATACTCGGATTTCCGATGAGAACATATGGGACGCCCTCACCCTCACAGGACTAGCCTCCACCTGCCGCGCCCTGCCAGAGGGCCTAGACACCCCCTACACGGATTCCCTCTTCTCCCAAGGACAGCGCCAACTCCTCTCCATCGCAAGAGCCATCGTCATGAATCCCGCCTTACTCCTCCTAGACGAAATCACCGCCAATTTGGATGCGAAAACGGAAAAAGAAGTCCTCACTGCTCTCAGGCAAGCGTCGAAGCACCGCACGGTGATTTCGATTTCTCATAGGCTGTATGAAGAAGAAGGCGGGAAACGAGTGGTAATTAGTTAGGAATGAGGAGTTAGGAGTGAGGAATAGTGGCAGCGAGCCGCCTCGCATTACTCTTATACCGATAGAAGCATTCATCAACATTCCTTTTCTATATGGCTCGCTGAAATACAAAACGGATAGAGGCATGTTTCACGTGAAACATGTTTAGTTAGCAGTTGGCAGTAGGCGGTTCGCAGTTTTTCTTCCTACCGCTAACTGCCTACTTTTCATGTTTCACGTGAAACATTTTTTCTGAAAGGTTATTATTCTGTTGATTTTCTATATTCTCCAGCGTCTTGTCTCCCCCGCCGGGGCAATGCTATGAAATTAAGAATTGCGATATAAAAAACTAGCGTCATTTCGACCGACGGGATTAGTGCAAAAAGAGTTCTATCGTATCAAGCGACTATGTTAGACAAAAGTGGAGAAATCTTGTGACACTAACGGAAACAACGCTAATCTCACAAGATTTCTCCACTTCTGTCTAACATAGTCGCAGAAAAACGATACCGTCATCAAGCACTAATCCCATCGGTCGAAATGACGTTATCGGAAAATGCTGTAGCGCCTTGTCTCCCCCGCCGGGCAATGTCATTAAGTTATGCGAAAAATGCGATGATTTCTGCTGTCACAAAGGTTCTAAGTGTACAAAGGGTTCTAAAGGTTTCTCGAATGAGCTGATGACGCTAGCATTCATAGGCACATTCGAGAAACCTGAGTACCCTTAGAACCCTGAGAACCTTGAGCAACCTGTAACCTCAAGCGTTAGCATCCCTACTCACTCAAATCCTTAACTTAACAGCATTGCCCGATAGGGGAGCCAAGACGTACCAATGATTCCGCTACTATCATGTTTCACGTGAAACGTTTTTAGTTGGCAGTTGGCAGTAAGCGGTTTGCAGTTTTTCTGCCTACTGCCTACCGCTAACTGCCTACTTCTCATGTTTCACATGAAACATTCCCCTATCGGTCTCACCGCTTTAACAAATAGTCATACAACTTCCTCACCGACTCAATATCCACCATCTTGAAAGGCGCCAGCTTCTCCGTGATCGCCCCCACCAGGGAATGTTTCTTCAAGAACGCCTTTGCCCCTTCATAGACCGCCTCGCCATGATGGGCCAGGTAGCCCTCACAGATGGCATGGACACGAGCCGCCTCTTCCTTATAATTCTCCCGGCAGAGACCGTGCAAAAGCAACAAGAAATCAATGGCCTTCTGTTCCGCCAAGTCCTTGCTATACAGTCGGTTCTCCCAATCCAGGAAAGTCAGCTTTTCTCCGTTCCAAGTCATATCCCGCAGCGCCGGGCGGCCGTGGACAATATCTTGCTCATGGAGCGTCGCCAAAGACGCCCCCATCCGTTCCAGTAGGATTTCCTTTCTCTCCTCCGAAATATCTGACTCCAACCAATGCTGCACCGTGGGCCCTCCATCGCGGGTCACCATGTAGGTCGGTTTCAAAAGCACTATCTCCGGCACCAAATCGGGACAATTCTTCCCCGCAATGGTCATCCGGGCGATTTCATAATAAAACTCCTTTTCCACCGAATACTTGACCAGCTGATTTCTCCCGTTCCCCAGCTTCCGCTTGATCCAATATTTCTCTTCCTCTACCGTAATGGACAGCACCCGAGAGCCTGGCTTCTCCCGCATCGCCGCCTCAGCAGTCAATTTGATTTGTTTTTCTATTTCCGTCATGATTCATTCTCCCTTGGTATATCAGTGACTTGTGACTGGTGACTAGTGACTGGGAAAATCCTAGGGAAACGCTGATTTAATCAAAGAATTTGAAATGATATGAATTTTTATCCAAAGCATCGTCAAGGAAATCCTTAAATAGC
>CAVBRV010000087.1:0-10488 GCA_963597965.1 Paludibacteraceae bacterium
CGCTTTCATTACTGCCTACTGCTAACTGCTTACTGCCTACTTTCAACAAGATAAATTCTCTCTCTGTGCAATTTCTTTAATGTACTCTACCGGTCGATCCGTACTTTCCGAAATCAATTCCACAGACATATGCTTCTGCAACATCCTGATAATGACCTTATTCACCCCGATGACTTCTCCTTCCATACGACCTTCTACGCGTCCCTCTGCATGTCCTTCTAACCGGCCATCGGTGCGGCCGTTATTATAAATTCCCGTACTCAAGTTACACATATCATCTACCTCCTTCACTTCATCTGCATCCAAATCTACATCATAATCGGTTTGTAAAATTCGTTTCTTTTCTGCTGCATTGCCGCTACTTTGGAATAGCGTATACAACAATCCCATCAATCGATTCCCAAAATCCTCTTTATTTTTACCAATATACACCATAATGGCTCGAATCAAATCATAATTGGCCTTCTTTTCCTTTTTGGCTTTCCAAAGACAATCTTCCTGCATGCGATATTGGGTGATGCTACTTTCCATCCCCGGTGCATCCATACAAAGCCAAATGCTGTATACTTTCTTGATGTTGTCATATTCAGACTTTACGAAGTCCACCTGATATTGAGAAGAAATCAAACGACTACAATAATATAAAGCCCGTTTGACCAAGGAATATCCGGGCTTGATATTTTGTTGCGCCTCTACATTAATAATGAGTTCGATTGGCTTTGCATCCGGCGTGACAGCCCGAAAGCGAATATCAAAGGTGACTCGTCCTTCTGTAGTAGAAGTATCTTCTGTCCGTTCTCCTTGGATATACGAAATAGCATTGGTCTTATCCGGTGCGATAGGAACTGTAGCCACTTCTGGTTTTCCTAGGATATATCGATCTCGGATGTCAGAAATTTCACAATCCATGAATTCTTCTACACAATACTTCAAAATCCACGCCAAAATTTTCTTACTGGAAAGTAATTTCTTTGCCGCTGCATCATAGGCCGCCTTTCTTCCCGCCAAAGATACATCATCTATAGATGTCATTTCTTCCACGCTATCGCCTCCTTTTATACTAAGCCATTAAGGTCGTGACTGGTCATGACTTGCAAAAGCCGGATTATCAGTTGTTGTTGGTTGTTGGTTGTCGGTTGTTTGAACCCAACAACCAGCAACAATCACCAATCCGAGTTCTTTCTATTGAAAAACGAATTAACGAGCACTCACTAACTATTCTTTATGTATTTTATCATAATTTGACAAGTCCTTGTTGTCTCAAAATAGTAGAAATCCTTTTGAAACAGCAAAAGCGGATATGAAATAAGATTTCCTCATTTCATATCCGCTTTCATCACGACCTACTGCGAACGGCTAACTGCCTACTATACATCCTATTTCGCAATACTCTTTTCTACCTTCTCCGACATTTCCATTTTCTTCATCAAGAGAGCCACTTGTTCCTTCAACTCTTTGATTTCTTCATCCTGTGCTTCTTTATCTGCCTTCAAACTCTTGATTTCGGCAGCCATAGCCGCTCTGGATGTGGTGGTACTAGAAGAACCCTGACCAATCTTGAAAGAAACGCCCGCATTGTAAGCATTGTCATCACTGCCAATGGTAGCGCCAGCAGAAATCATCACATTTTCGCTTGGCTGATAGAAGAAGCCCAGTGCTCCGGCAGTCTTTCCGCGATAATGACCGGTGGCTACAGCGACATCCAATTTATTTTCTGGATCATAATCCAGTGGATGGAGACCTGCCAGAGCGGCACTGACAGCCCCTGCATTTTTGATGTCATTGGTGAGTTTAGAACCCATAGCATTGACGCCAGCAGCTAATGCTTCTGCCTGGCTATTCACATAGCCTACATTGGCCACAGAAGACATATCAGCAGCATCGGTGTCCACACCAGTCAAAACTCTATTTCCTTTTTTTCCAGCAAAATCTACCTTTGTTGCTTCAGAATCAGCAGCAACTTTCACAGCGCCTTCTTTAACATTGACGAGACCTACACCCGTATTTTCTTTCATTTCATTCAGTGCTTTATATACAGTGCCACCATTGACCAAGTTCACATTACCTTCAGCCACTTCGCCAGTCCCCAGTTTTTCCGCATATTTAGCAGCATCAATACCAGATGCATCTTTCAAACCGGCAATATCTGTATCATGTCCATTCACACGATTTTCCAGCTTCGTAACGGTGTCTTTATCTGCCTTTTTAGCCACCCCATCATCTACATAAGATTTATCTGCTTTATTAGCTACTGCATCACTTACTCCAGTAATGGCATCACCAATTTTCTTATCAGTTTCGGCTTTAGTATATACATCATCAGCATTAGCTTTCTTTGCCAGTTCATCATTGACGTAAGACAAATCTGCTTTCTTTGCAATATCTTGGGTATTTTTATCCACAGAAGCTTTGATAGAATCAAAATCTGTCTTGTTCACTTTCTTATCCAGAGCCGCGTTTACAGTATCAGAATCGGCCTTCTTAGCAAGTTCATTATCCACATAGGTCTTATCTGCTTTAGCTGCTACCGTTGCATCACTGGCAATATTTTCAGTTGCCTTTTTGATAGCCTCTTGTACCTGACCACCGGTAACCAATCCGCCATTATTAGTTTCCACTTTGCCATTTGCTTTGACAGAAATTTCATTGGTATCGGAAATAGAAATGGTGTCACTGCCCACATACGTCTTTCCACCGGTGAATCCTGCCAACGCCTTGCTCAAGGTATCACCCGTAATGAGACCACCATTGCCAGCTGCATTGGTTCCATTTCCTAATGCACTCTGCCATGCTTTGATTTCAATATTAGAAGCATCTTTATTGGCTTTCGTAGAAATTGCGGTGGATACGGTACCGCCAGTAACCAGGCCAGTGTTACCATCAACTACCGCACCAATCCCAAGCTGCTTACTCCATGACGCAATATCAGCTGTGGTCAGATTGGCTCCATTTTTATCCATCTTATTAGAAATATCAGCCTTTACTAAGTCTCTAATTGCTGTCTTACCAGTTTCAGAAATATTAGCTAAATCATTACTTACCAATCCTTTTGCCGTATCGCTAATCGCTTTCTGTACCTGCCCACCTGTGACAAGGCCAGCATCATCCTTCTTCACCGTACCATTGACCTTCACCGAAATTTCATTGGCATCAGAAATGGAAATGGTGTCGCTACCTACATAAGTTTTTCCGCCAGTAATCCCATCCAAAGCTTGATGTAACGTATCGCCAGTGATTAATCCAGTATTCCCAGTTGCGTTGATACCAGTGCCTAAAACTTTCTGCCATGTACTAGTTTCAATATTTGATGCATTTGTATTTGCTTTGCTAGATAATGTTTCTTGCAAATCAGCCCCATTCAAATTAATTTTCTCAGTGCTAAGCAGCTTTACGTTGGAAATAGCATGGTCTTTTGCATCGTAGTTTCCCTGATTATCCCAAGAACCCATCACTGTAGTAACTGTATTTCCAGTATCTGACTGTGTAAAGTCTTTGGATTGCAGAGTAAGGCCCCCATTCGAGCCAAGGATTAAATCTGTGAAATAATCGATTTCCGGATCTGAAAGTTCAAGAATATAACTGTCGAATGCATTATTGGCAGTCAAAATAGTCTTTACTTGTTCTTTTGTTTTCCTATTTCCATTGACGTCGGTAATTTCCCCTGTAAAGTTTCCCCGAATGCGAACACGCCAAGCATTATCACTTACTCTGATCTGCCCTACATTCAGATTAGAATTTATTGATGTGCTCAGTTGTGAATTTTTATTGACCGTGATGGTATCTGCATTCACTGTCCCATTTGAACTAACTATCAACTGTCCACGTTTCTTTGGCACTGTCACCGTCTTCGTCTGCCCATCCGTTCCCACAACAGTCAAATTACCACTTTCTTGGCTATTGATCGTCAAATTTTTGAGATTTAATAGAGCACCAGCAGAGACAGTAATTGCGCTATCGCTAGTCAAATCTTGATTAATATTCATGGTCCCCTGTTTGACATTAAGAGCCCCATGATAATCACTCAGTTGCCCATTCACAGTCAAACTTCCTGTGCCAATTTTATTGATGACATTGTCCCCCATTGCGGCATTTGTGCCTAAAATGGCACTGGCAATGGAATCGGTATTGGCATCTATTTCTCCGTCTTTCCCAATCTTCAATTCAGCCTTATTAGCCACATCAAAATTAACCGTAGAACCACGGCTCATATATAGAAAACCACCGGCTGTGCCTGAATAATAGCCACCTTCATCGAATTTAGCTGTATTACCAGATACCGTATTCCCTGTATAAGCAGTATCTTTCGTAATCTTGAATGTCACATTGGCATTATTCGTATATCCACCTTGTGAAGTCGCATCAACACGTACAGCACCGCCTTTGGCACTTGCTCCATCCGTCTTACCAATAGCTTTGTTGTTGGTGAATATTACATCGGTCAATATCGCATTTCCACCTTTAAAGGTAGCAGCTCCACCATAAGCTGACTGGGCTGCTTTGGCACTATTTGAAGTAGAAATTGCCTGATTTCCATCAAATACAGTATTTGAAATAGAAATGGTCTTATTCCCTTGTGGCCCTTGATTCTCATCAACACTCTTACTAAAGAAATACGTCGCACCCAAAGCTCCCTCACCTTTTGTGATTGAGTTATTAGAAAAATTAGAATCTTTTATTTCCGTATTTCCATAGAAGACATGGTCCCAACGCAAGCCACTATCAATCTTTACATTGCTAGTCTGTATGTCTTTCGTAGATTTTCCATTGGAATCAAGTGCTGTACCTTCTATCAACTGATCTTTAGAAATAACCACATCATCATAATATGTATAGTTATATAATGTCGCATGAACTACTTCTGTACCAGAAATAAGAGCTATCGCCGCCATCATGGCAGCATACTTTTTGCAAAACTTCATACCTTATCCCTCCATACAACAAAAGAAATATAATAAAACAAATCACCATCTGTCATAGAAATCTCTTGTGTACCTCCTATCCTCCTTTACCAATGAACATGATCGCTTCGTAGTACATTGCATAAATTATGCATTTCACTAATAAGCTGATATTTTCTACAAATCCAATATAAGAGTACCCCCCCGATAATATTGTCAAATTTCAATATGTTTATCTTTTTTTATAAATAAAAATGCCCTGCACAAAAGAACATTTTCTTTTGCGCAAGGCATTTTTACACAACGACGCTTTAATTTAGCTGCTCAAACTTCCCACCTCAGAAATGCTGCTTTACCTCGATATAGTGTGGCATCAATAGGCCCATCGGGCATCTCCCCTCTTTCGGACAATATCATTAGTTTAAGAAAACGATAACACCGAAATCGTCATTTCGACCGATCGTATCTGTGCTTGATGATGTAGAAGTTATGAAATGATTTGTGTCCCTGAGTGGAGAAATCTCAGCGGCACCAGTGGTAAAAGGCTTGATGGCAAAATCCCGTCTCTGTCTTTAAGCCCTTACCGCTACTGCTGAAGAGATTTCTCCACTCAGGGACACAAATCCATTTATATCACTTTCTTCAGTTCGCACTAATACGACCGGTCGAAATGACGATAGTTTTTATACCGCTTTCTTAGCTTAACAGCATTGCCCCGAAGGAAACGAGGTTCTACGGACCTATCATTACTATTTAATAGCTGCTCACTAATTCTTTTTTCAATAGCGAGAAACTGGATTTGTGATTGTTGTTGGTTGTCAGGATCAAACAACTAACAACCAACAACCAACAACAATTACCAGTCCGCTTCCATCACTGCCAACTGCCAACTGCCAACTGCCTACTGCTTACTGTCTACTATTTCTCCCCCAGCACCTCTCTCATGGTCTTTTCCATTTTCTCCACATCAATCGGTTTTGCGATATGACCATTCATCCCTTTTGCCAGAGCCATCTTCCGATCCTCCTCAAAAGCATTGGCGGTCATGGCGATAATCGGAATCTGGGCCTTTCCTTTATCTGCAAATCGACGAATGGCCTGGGTCGCTTTGTAGCCGTCCATGTTTGGCATTTGGACATCCATCAAGATGAGGTCATAGGTGCCCGCCGGTTTTTCTTCCATTTGGCTGACGCATTGCACGCCGTCTGCTACGCGGTCCACGGAGAGTCCCATTTGCTCCAGAAGAGCAATCGCAATTTCTGCATTGAGGTCATTATCCTCAGCCAACAGAATGTGTTTCCCTTGAATTTGTGCCTGACTTTCTTTTGTCATTTCATTGGATTTCTTCGTATAGTAAATTTCATCGGCTATGCGATGGTCTAGGGTGACACTGAAAGTGCTACCTTTCCCCAGTTCGCTTTGTACGGTGATAGTGCCTCCCATGAGGTCCACCAATTTCCGCACAATCGCCATGCCCAGTCCCGTGCCGGCCACTTTGCCTTTGGTGGTATTTCTTTCTCTCGTGAAAGGTTCAAAGAGAGTGGGCAAGTATTCGCGGCTCATGCCAATCCCATTGTCGATGACGTCGGTTTGAATACGCACATAGCCTTCTTTGGGCGATGGCAGTTCTTGGGTACAAATCCGAACGGTACCGCCTTCTTGGGTATACTTGATGGCGTTGCTCACCAGGTTATTGAATATTTCCTGAATCTTGGTCCGATCGCAAAGGATATGCGGATGGGTGATATGAATGTCATGGAGCAGGGTGATGTTCTTTTTCTGGGCTTCTCCCTCAAAAATATCATACACTTCGTCCAGCACACTATCCGCTTGCACGTATTCTTCGTCCAGTTCCATTTTTCCGCTTTCGATGCGGGCCATATCGAGCACATTATTGATGATGGACAGGAGAATTTGCCCGGCATGTTCCATTTTCTTCTGATAATCTAGCAGTTTCGGACTGGTCAATTCCTGTTTCATCAGCTGGGTATAGCCCAAGATGGCATTCATCGGCGTGCGAATATCATGGGACATATTGAAAAGAAATACAGTTTTCGCCGCATTCGCCTCTTCTGCTTGTTGCAAGGCTTTTTGCAATTTCTCATGGCTATCCTGGAGTTTCTCATTCAGCACTTGGGTTTCCTGGACCGCTTTCCGTGCTTGCGCTTCTGCTTTTCTGGATTTCCGAAGAGAGCTATATATAATGTATAGAATCAGTAGAAATAGGGAAATAGAAATCGTCGCCACCGGGAGCAAGTTGTCTTTGACGAAATCTCCCATCGTGATTCGTTTCAGCGCATTGTCATACATGGAAAGTGCACCATTCAGCAGCGAAACCGGCATATTTTTCAAAGTTTTATCCAAAATCGATAGCAACTCTGCTTGCCCCTGGCGGATGGCAAAGGCCGTATTTCCTGGTTTCGTCAGAAGGATGCTATGGACCCGATGGTCCTTATTGGTTTTCGACAGCTGGTCTGCATCGCCAATGAAGCAGTCCACTTCCCCATTTCGCACCGCTCTTCCGACCGCCTCAAAGGTGTCGTACTCCACTACTTTCCATTTGGGGTAGTTGTAGGAAATATAGTGTTTCAAGAGCATTTTGTCTTTTCTGATCCCTACGGTGTGGGGCGCATTCTCGTCGAAATAATCCAACGCAGTGACCGCTGCCATATTGCGAGACAGGACGGTATTGGACAAGGCGAAACCATTTCTTTCCGCCGCATAGGGGTTCTGGGAGTAGTGAAATATCATGTCGATGTCTCCCGCTTTCAAGGCGTCCACCAAGGCCTGCCCCGAGGTGTATCGCACCAGGGTGAAAGAAATGGCATCTGTCCCTAAGGCATCTTTCGCAAATTTCACGTAATCATTGATGACGCCGATAATATGTCCCTCTTTATCGGTATAGCTGACACCGAAATCCGGGTCCAGCCAACCAATCCGAATGGGCCCATGGGACGCCAGCCAGTCCCGTTCTTCTTTGGACAGTGCCATAGCGGAGACGGCAGACAAATATTGCTGGTGAAGCTGATCCGCAAAGAAAGGCTTCGCGTATTCGATATGGCGCATGGCATCGTCTAATTCGGCCTTCAAATCGGGGCGACTTTGATTCACCACGAAATACATGCCACCGCCGCCCACATTAGCGACCGAGGAAAGTCCTTCTTCCACCAGAATCGGTGTTTCTGCTGAAACCAGGCAATCGATTTCGTCATTGTGCAATTTATTCATAGCGTCTTCAAAGCCGCTCATCGGCACATGGATGGTGTGCAAATGATGCGCTTCTTCCCAAGCCATAAAAGAGGTAGCCTGCACGCTATTTTCCAGCATGCCTACCCGCTTACCATTGAGGGTATCCAGATGGAAAGCAGAAATATCAGAACGATCCAAATCGGCATACAAAAAGAAGTGCTCCTGCCCCATCGGAAGTTCGGAGAAAAGCATATGTTCTGCCCGTTCTGGGGTGTAGGAAACACCGCTCAAAAGGTCAATCTCCCCCTGCTGCAGCATGCTCAAAAGTTCCGACCAGCCCGCTTTGACGTACTCGTATTTCCAACCCGTATAAGCCGCCACAGCCTGCTGGTATTCATAGCCGTACCCACTTCGTTCGCCATTTTCGCCGGTAATGTTGTAGGAGTCTTCGTACCAACCTACACGCACCACTTTCTGCTCTTCTGCGCGAACTGGTGCTATAAGGCACACGAAAAGGAAACAGAAACTAAGGATGAAGTACAAACTTTTTGAAATATGCCATCTATCGTCACGCATAGGAATCCCCAATCATTGTTAATTATCTGTTGTTGGTTGTTGGTTGTTTGGTCCAACAGCCACTAATCAATCTTTGCGAACTGAATTTTGAAATTACAAGCTATTCTTAAGAATTATTTTAACATTATAAACGGGAAAATGATAGAGGGCGGGGGAAAGTTGGCGGTTAGCAGTAGGCAGTTGGCGGTTAGCGGTATACATATCTCGTCATTTCGACCGATGGGATTCGTGCTTGATGACTATATCCCTTTTCTGCGACTATGTTGGACAAAAGTGGAGAAATCTTGTGGTACTAGCGAAGATGGCACTAGGGAAACACTACGGATATTTGACTATGAATAAAAACGATAGTAGCACTAGCGTGTGGCCCCTTGGAGAAGGGGCGGCGAAGCCGGGTAAGTAAGTTTACACCGCTGTCTCGGCTCCCCTGTCGGGGGAGCTGCCGAAGGCTGAGGGGGCAGCTCTAGCGATATACTTCACGACTGTATGATAAGCGAACTTTGTCTTACTACAGAATGGCCTGAAGGGCCATATCTCAGAAAAGCGGAATTTGCTTATTTGAGATAACCTAACATGGAGATTTATCTCGCTACGGTGAATGTGTTTCTAGCGAAACACTCTATCCCCCCTGCCCCCCCTTCTTCAAGGGGGGACGAAACTTACCGCTTATTTCAAAAAGTGAATGAATGACCGGTCACTATGTATACCGCTTATACTACTAACTGCAATCAGCTAACTGCCTACTTTCCCAACGCTGCCTCCAAAACCGCTCCTACACTCTCGTGGAAAACCAAATCACAGGCCGCATCCTTCGGCGTCTCGTCTTTATTGATCATCACCAGAGCATCCCCTCGGAAATAGGATAGGAAACCGGCCGCTGGATAAACCACCAGACTGGTGCCGCCGATGATGAGCATATCCGCATTGGATATTTCATAAATGGCCTCTTCTATATCATTGGTATCCAGCGATTCTTCATAAAGCACCACATCTGGCTTGATAATGCCCCCGCAATGGGGACAATGGGGTACGGGCTCGCAGAGAGATAAAAAGGTTTCCACATCGTATTTGGCAAAACATTTCTCACAAGTATTGGTAAGGACTGTACCATGGACTTCAATTACATTTTTGCTTCCCGCACGCTGATGAAGGCCGTCAATATTTTGGGTAATCACGGCAGAAAGCTTTCCTTCCTTTTCCAATTTTGCCAACCCATAGTGTGCCCGATTGGGCTGGGCTTTCATCATGGCTTCTGTGAATTTCTTGTACATGGTGAAAAATTCTACCGGATGTTCTTTATAGAAATGATGAGACAACATTTCCTCTGGCGTCCAAGGAAGATCTGTCTTTTGTTTGTACAATCCATTGGCTCCACGGAAATCAGGAATGTTTGATTCCGTCGATACCCCTGCTCCACCGAAGAAAACGATGCGATGATGGGTGCGGATGAGTTCTTGGAATTTTTCGAGATTTGTCATGATGGGTTCCTTTCGTTTTGAATGGTATGATTAATATATATATACGATGATTTCTGCTGAGGAAAAGGTTTCTAAGGGTTCTAAAGGTTCTAAGGGTTCTAAAGGTTTTTCGAATGAGCTAATGACGCTGGGGAAACACTAATTTAATCATAGTATGTTGATAAAATCGGTATGTGTCAATAGGCACTTTCAAATTTCTCCACTTCTAAAAAACATAATAACTCAAACTTCCCACCCGTAAAATGGTGCTTCATTCCGATATAATCTAAGTCATTTAACGGTTTTGAATAGGAATGATAGGTCCGTAGGACCTCGCCCCCTCCGGGGGAGATGCCGTAGGCAGAGGG
>CAVBRV010000088.1:0-10484 GCA_963597965.1 Paludibacteraceae bacterium
ATAGTCAAATAAGAGGTCCAAAAATGTTACATTTTTATATTAGAGTTTCGTTAAATTTTTGGGTGACTGGTGACTGGTGACTCGTGACTAGTAGCTAGGGATTAGGAAATAAAAGGTTATGATTGTGCTTTGTTCCATTTTTTATATAGCAACTTTACCGCCTGTCACAGGGGTATAAAAGGTTATGCAAGGTTACAGAGTGACTGCTCGCTAATTCGTTTTTTCAATAGAAAGAACTTGGATTAGTGATTGTTGCTGGTTGTTAGTTGTTGGTTGTTGGTTGTCTGGTCCCAACAACCAACAACTAACAACAAAAATACGAAAGGAGACTGCTATGTATAAAATCATTCTTGCTTCCGCCTCACCTCGTCGGCGGGAGCTGATTTATCAGATCGGGTGGGAAGAGGAAATTTGTCCCGCTGATTTCAAGGAAGCGAAGACCATAGAAGAAGCAACGCAAAGAAAAGCAGAAGCACCGAAGGCGTTGCAAAAAGAATTGCAACCGTTTTCCGGGGCTGATCTCTTGACCATCTGGAATGCGAGAGGAAAAGCAGAAGCCATTCGGGAGAAAAAGGGAGATGCCCTTCCCATCGTGGCGGCTGACACCTTGGTGGTACAAGGCGGGCATGTCCTGGGAAAACCGAAAAGTGAAGCAGAAGCGAAAGACATGTTACGTTTCCTCTCTGGAAATTGTCACGAAGTGAAAACAGGTTTGGTGGTCATGCACAAAGGAAAAACATTTCTTCATGTGGAAACCACGAAAGTCTATTTCCGAAAGCTATCAGAAAAGGAAATCGATTGGTATGTGTCCACTGGCGAACCCATGGACAAAGCCGGCGCCTACGGCATCCAAGGCAAAGGGGCGGTGCTGGTTCAGAAAATAGAAGGTTCCTATGATAATGTAGTGGGCTTGCCACTGACGGCGTTGTGGGAGTTTGTGACTAGTGACTAGTGACTGGTGACTAGGGATTAGTAGCTAGGGATTAGGGAAAATGGTAGGCAGTCAGCAGTTAGCAGTAGGCAGTAAACAGTTAACGGTAAACAGTAAACAGTTAACCGTTAACTGTTTACCGTCATTTCGACCGATGGGATTTGTGCTGGATGGCTCTATCGCTTTTCTGCGACTATGTTGGACAAAAGTGGAGAAATCTTGAGACACTATCGAAAGCACGTTATCCCCACAAGATTTCTCCACTTCTGTCTCACATGGTCGCTTAGCCCTGCAAAGCCATTTCGCACGAATCCCATCGGTCGAAATGACGGTCAATAGTAAACGGTAGACGGTAAACTTCATGCACCACCGGTGCATCACTATCAATGAAAATGATAAGAGATTAAGTGGCTAGGGATTGGGGATTAGGGATTAGAATGAACATTCCCTAATCCCTATTTTCACCATAAACCATAAACCCTAAACCCTAAACCCTAAACCCTAAACCCTAAACCGTTTACTGCCAACTGCCGACTGCCGACTGCTAACCGCTAACTATATCCTCAAATCATGACCACTTGCCCTTTTCTCATGTATACTATATTTTTATTGACAAGAACTTTAAAAAGTGATATATCTTTTTCCGAAAAGGGAAAAGGAAAGAAATGTCTACCCTAAGAAAGAACTTATTTCTGATAGGGAAAGAAAATTTCTTTCTTGCTGAAACTTAATAATAATAACAATAGGAGTAGAGGCCATTCTGGAAAACAGAACGTTCCTAAAAATTAGGGGATGTTGTTATAGGTTAGCGATAGTTGGTATGACTTCGCATGAGATTACAGGTTACGCAAGGTTCTAAAGGTTCTCAGGGTTCTAAAGGTTTCTCGAATGAGATATTAACGATAGCGTTTATCAGCACGTTCGAGAAACCTTAGAGCCTTAGAACCCTGAGAACCTTTAGAACCTTGTAATCGCAGGCGGTAGCATTCCTACTGAATCAAATCCTTAACGTAACAACATTACCCAACAATCAGGGGGATTATAAATGAGGAAATCAACGAAACAAATTTTGACCATGTTAGCTGCATTTGCAGCTTGCGGCGCAGGGACCAGCTTTGCAGCCGATGCCCCAGTATATGCGCTGAAGGGAATCACCGTCACCGCTACCCGCCAGGCAGAAAGTCTGCAGGACGTACCGGCTAACGTACAGGTGATCACAGAAAAAGATATTAAGAGTAGAAACGTACAGACTGCCTCCGACGCTGTCGCTATGGCAACTGGCGTGTCCGCTTCCAACTCCGTAGAAGGTACAGTCAACCTCCGTGGGTACAATTCCAAGAATGTATTGGTCCTGGTGGATGGACAGCAAATGAATACTGCATGGAACGGGGACGTAGACTGGAACATGATTCCTGTGGATAACATCCGCAAAATCGAAGTTGTCTCCGGCGGCCAGTCCGCTCTCTACGGCGGTCGTGCGGTTGGTGGCGTCATCAACATCATGACCAAAACCCAGAAAGAAAACGGCGTCCATGGTAACGCCCTTGTCAGCTACGGCAGCCATAATACTTGGAAACAGGCGTACTCTGTGAGCGGGAAGAAAGACAAAGTCACTTGGGGTACTTTCTATGAAAGCAAAAGTACTGATGGCTGGAATGATTATACGCCATCTGCAGTAAGCGGAGCATCTAAAGACGGAAATCATATTATTTCTGATAAAACGGATGCCAAAGGAAATAAACTCATGGGAAATCGTGGACCTAAGAGTGTTATGTCAGAAAATTATGGATTCAATTTAGGATATGATTTCAATGATGCCCAGAAGTTGACCTATAAATATACCCATGCCAATTATACTTGGAAATACAATAATCCGACCTCTTGGGTAGAAAAGAATGGAATTGTTTCTTGGCCAGCCATTGATTTTGCTGACTCTACCATGTCAAGCTTCTATGGCACCAAGGGATGGCGTGCTTATGATATGCATAGTCTTACTTATAATGATCAGAAAAATAAAGTGCATGCTCATTTCGGCCTGACAAATTATACAAGAGATGGATATACGCAACCGGGTGCATCGAAAGGAACATTGGATTCTAATTTTGATGGAAGTGGTAAAAAATCTTCTTATCCATCTAAATCTTGGGATTTTGATCTTAATAAACGTTGGAATTGGGGAGACCATACTGTACTCTTCGGTGGTTCTTATGGGCAAGATAAATTCAGTCAGGTTGTATTGAATAATATTTCAAATTGGAAGTCTTGGAATAGTGCGTATAAGAAGGATAGTAAAGATCAGCGTTTAGGTGGCAAAGATAAAAATTGGGCATTGTATGTACAGGATAAATGGAATTTTGCACCAAAGTGGAATGCCTATATTGGTGGACGGTATGATCGATATACCAAATATGATGGGTATAGCCAATATGTAGGGCAGGATGTCAATACATTTGGTAGTACTTCATATGGCAAATTTTCTCCAAAATTGTCTTTGGATTATGGTATCAATGAAAATACAAATGTCTATGTTTCTTATGGTAAATCTTTTAATCCGCCAATTCTTTATCAAGTTTATAGATTTACGGAAAAGGGAACGATTTATAGACCAAATCCATCGCTGGAACCAGAAATTACAGATAACTGGGAATTAGGTGTTAAAGCGAAGGTAGCTAAGAAGACAGATATTACTGCAGATGCTTTTTATGCAAAGACAAAGGATTATATTTACGCACAGACCTTAGCTGATAAATCTAAACAATATCAGAATGTGGGGGATGCAAAAACCCACGGCTTTGAAATTGCATTGAATCATCATCATAGTGATGCTTGGACATCGTATATTAATTATACTTGGCAAACAGGCACTATAACGGAAAACGGAAAGACTGAAAAGAAAAATTGCGATATTCCACGGCATTTACTCCACCTAGGCACCACCTATAATAAGGATGCTTGGACGGTCAACGTAGATGGAATGTTCATTTCTGATAGAACAGAAACCGGCATGCAGAGTGGGCATTTCAAAGCCAGAGATGCTTATTTCCTCTTGAATCTTAATACCAACTACCAGTTCACCAAGAACTTCAGCATGCAGTTCGCTGTAGAAAACCTTCTCGATAGAGACTACTACGATGAAGATATTTCTACCAGCCACTACTACATCGGTGACGGCAGAACATTCACGGTGTCCGCTAGATACACTTTCTAAACTTAGTTAGCAGTTGGCTGTAGGCAGTTAGCAGTGACTGTGCAACAAATCGAAAAGTATATCATACATAAAAAGCTCAGATGAAATAGCGTTATTTCGTCTAAGCTTTTTTAGATGGAAAATGTTGATTAGTGCTCTGCCAACTGCCTACTGCAAACTGCCAACAATAAAAATCTTTTTCTTATTTCCCATTAATGATATAATAAATGAAAACGAAACTCATTGATGAAGAGTATTGGTAGGGATTGGAGTCAGTGGATAGTGGAGGGTCATTTAATCGCTTTTTGAAATAAGCGGTAAGTTTCGTTCCCCCTTGAAGAAGGGGGGCAGGGGGGATAGAGTGTTTCGCTAGAAACACATTCACCATAGCGGTATAAATTCTCATGTTAGGTTATTTCAAGTAAGCACATTCCGCTTTGGGGAAATATGTCCCTTCGGGCCATTCTGTAGTAGAGCTGTGTTCGCTTATCATACAGTAGTGAAGTATATCGCTAGAGCTGCCCCCTCAGCCTTCGGCAGCTCCCCCGGCAGGGGAGCCGAGACAGCGGTGTAAACTTACTTACCCGGCTTCGCCGCCCCTTCTCCAAGGGGCAACACGTTAATACAGTTACCACAAGTTACTCAAGGTTCTAAAGGTTTCTCGAATGAGATAATGAAGCTAGCGTCTACTGGCACATTCGATAAACCTTCAGAACCCTTAGAACCTTTAGAACCCTAAGAACCTTGAGCAACTTGTAATCTCTAGCCAAATCATACCAACAGACGCAAATCCTTACCACAACAACCATGGAGGTGCCATATTGAAACAGAGCGTGAGCCATTACATGATGCCTGGGGATACGGAGGAATCGGTCCAGCAGGTAGTCGCTGCGTTGGGACTGGACGGCATTGAAAATTTGATTTATGGAGAGCAGCCGGCGGCTCATCCAGCGAAACATATCACAGTGGGATGCCATTTGGCCTATTGGCCGGTGTGGATGAATTTCTACCTGGGCAAAAAAGAATGGTACGAAAAAGATTTTCCAACGCCCGAAGATCGGAAGCGTGTCTTCGGCGGTGAAACCGTAGAGGATTGGCTGAAACGGATGAAAAATAATATCCATGCCGCCTTGGCGGAAGAACCGGCGTACCTGGTGTGGCACGTGGCAGATTGTCGCAATTTGGATATTTGGACTAGAAAATTTCAGTACACCAATCGAGAAATCTTGGAAAAGACAGTGGAAATTTACCGGCAAGTGGAGAAAGAAATTCCAAATCATGTGCAGGTGCTTTTTGAAAATATTTTCTGGCCCGGCTTGTACCAGCTGGATCCGGCGGATGTGGATTATTTCTTCTCTGCTTTAGGAAAAGACAACGTAGGCATCATGCTAGACACAGGGCATTTGATGAATACCAATCTGAATCTACGAACCGAAGCCGATGGGGCGGACTATGTGTGCCAGGTGGTCAATGCCTTGGGTTCTATGAAATCTGTGGTGAAGGGCATTCATCTCTCCTGCTCGCTCTCTGCAGACTACCAGAAAGCGACTTGGGGAAAAATCCCGGATGTGGTGAACCAAGAAGTCATCGGTCGCCATATCATCAGCATCGACCAGCACCGCCCCTTCCAAACCGATGCGGCACGGCGGATTGTAGACACCGTGGAACCGCTATACCTGACCCATGAACTCTTCGGCCGCACCCACGGCGTGCCGGAGGAAGAAGTGAGGAGGCAGTTGGCGGCACTGGGAGAGAAGTTAGTAGCTAGGGATTAGGAGCTAGGGATTAGGTTATTATTCTGCTGATTTCGCTTACTACCATAAAGCAAGAAATCGCAATCATAAAGGTTAAAAGGGTTATAAAAGGTTATGTGATTCCAAATGGTTCACATAACCTTTTTATAACCCTTAAGCTAACGTTTTCTTGCTTCATGATAATAATCGGAATTCGTAGAATTATAACCTAATCCCTAGCTACTAGTCCCTAGTCACCAGTCACCAAAGTGACTATAATAGAATACATCACAACAACAAGGAGCTGATTCCACATGGATATAAAGAAAGAAGTCGAAGCAGAGGAAAGTTTTCTCATTTCCCTGCGTCGCCATTTCCATGAACATCCAGAACTGTCTCAGAAGGAATTTGAGACCATGGATTTCATTGAAGAAACATTGCATAGCTGGGGCATCGAAACCGTTCGTGTGCCCCATGGCGGGATATTTGGCACCATTGATAGCGGGAAACCGGGCTGGACGGTGCTGATGCGGGCCGACATCGATGCACTGCCGATTCAGGAAAATCCGAAAAATCTGACCAAAGAGAAAGTTTGTATTTCTAAAAATCCAGGCGTCTCCCATGCCTGCGGGCATGACGGTCACATGTCGATGTTGCTCACGGCAGCGAAAATTTTGGCGGCTCACAAAGACGAATGGGAAGGAAAAGTGCTTCTCATGTTTGAAGAAGCAGAAGAAATGGGCGAACGAGGCATCGGTCATCTTCTGGGCTATCTCCGAGACCACGACGTGCACGTGGATGCTTGCTACGGCACTCATATGATGTACTGCTTGCCGGCAGGCAAAGTGGCGGTTATGTATGATGGTGTCCTGGCGGGGGCCTTCTTCTTCCATGTGAAACTGCACGGGAAGAGTGGTCACGGTTCTATGCCGCATTTGGCAGTGAGCCCTATTGATTGCTTCAACACATTCTACATGTCCCTCCAGTCCTATCGCATGCGGAAGGTGAATTCGAGAAATTGCCTGACCTACTCCTTCGGTATGGTGCAAGCCGGTGATACGCCTAACGTCATCCCCGACACCTTGACCTTTGCTGGTACGGCTCGCTGCTTTGTCAATGCAAACGGCCTGGCCTTCCGGGATGATTTCTGGAAACTTTTGAAAGACACCTGCGCCAACTTCGGCTGCACCATGGAAATTGTGGCGGACCAATATTTCCCAGTCACAGCTAATACCAAGGAATGCGTAGACCTGGCAAAGAAAGCCATTGCTGAACAAGTGGGGGACATTATGGAAGACACCGAACCCTGGATGGCCTCCGAAACCTTCTCCATCACCGAATCCACCTATCCCGGTATCTTTACCTTCACCGGCGCGAAAGACGAAGAAGTGGGCAGCGGTGCCAATCACCATACCCCGGAATTTGATTTGTCAGAAAAGGGCTTGAAATACGGCGTCGAAGCTTCCCTAGCCTACGTGCTGGCGATGCTGAAAGAGAAACCGGAAATTACTTCTTTCCATAAGGCTGATTTGGATGAGATGTTGGAATTGGCGAAATAGTGACTGGTGACTGGTGACTAGTGACTGGTGACTAGGGAAAATGAATTTCCGGTTACCAGTCACTAGTCACTAGTCACCCATAGGTAATATAAAATGAAAAACAAACTCAAACTGGCTTTCCTCTTCCTATTGATGGCAATTTCACTCTATCGTGCCAATCTATCCGACGACCTTTTCACCCAAGGAACGGCGTTATTCGTGACGATTCTCTTCGTCATTTCCGCCTGGCACTGCTTTAAAAGATAATGAGGAATTAGGAATGAGGAGTGAGGAATGAAGGTAGTTGTGCAATCGTGGCTTGAATAACATTCGTATTCATATCGCTGGTGCAGCCCCCTCTGCCTACGGCATCTCCCCCAATGGGGGCGATATATAAGGTGTAAATTTACTTGGCGGCCCACAAATTATATAGGGCCGCATTTATATAAAAAGTAGGCGGTTAGCAGTTGGCAGTAAGCTGTACTCGAGAACCGCCGACTGCCAACTGCCTACTGATAACTACATCGGCGAGCATATAGAAATGGACCATGGAGTACTAGCCACTATCCGTATAAGAGTAATTCGATGCGCTCGCCGGCTACCACTCCTAACTCCTCACTCCTAACTAAAGAGAAATTCCCCCTTGCGATGAATAGGATAATATGATAAAATCATTCAGTATGAATCATGTAGACGGGAGGTGAAACCATTGCCACAGATTAAATCCAATATGAAAAGCATGAGACAGGACGCTGCTAAGAAAGCTGCAAACGCTGCTGTTAAATCCCAGATTCACGGCGCTATTAAGAAAGCTGTAGCTGCTGCTAATACTGAAAACAAGGACGAAGCTTTTCGTGCTGCTGTAAGCATCATCGACAGCGCTGCTAAAAAAGGCGTTATTCATAAGAACGCTGCAGCTCGTAAAAAATCCCGTCTGAACGCAAACATCAATGCTGCTATTGCTGCAGAAAAAGCAGAAGAAGCTAAGGAAGCTGCTATCGAAGCTAAGGAAGAAGCAAAGGAAGCATACAAGGAAAAAATGGAAGAAAAGGCTTAATGGTCTTTTCTACGAGAAAGAATCTCACAGTTCGCTGTGGGATTTTTTTATTGCACTTTTTTAGTGCAGTGTCATTAAGTTAGGCGAAACATGCAATGATTTCTATTGATGCAAAAGGTTCTGAAGGTACTAAGGGTACTAAAGGGTCTAAAGGTTTCTCGAATGAGCTAATAACGCTAGTGTTCATCGGCACATTCGAGAAACATGAGAACCCTTAGAACCTTGAGAACCTTTAGCAACTTGTAATCTCTAGCGGAATCGTTCCTGCTCATGCAAATCCTTAACTTAATGATATTGTTCTTGAGGGATTAGGGAAATCATAGCTCTATCTATCCATAATCGTCATTTCGACCGGTCGTATTTGCACAGGGTGATGATACAGAAATAAATAGATTTGTGTCCCTGAGTGGAGAAATCTCTTCAGCACTAGCGGTAAGGGCTTAAAGACAGAGACGGGATTTTGTCATCAAGCCCTTACCACTAGTGCCGCTGAGATTTCTCCACTCAGGGACGCAAATCATTTCATAACTGCTACGTCATCAAGCATAGATGCGACCGGTCGAAATGACGATTACGGATAGAGCTATATTTTCCCAATCCCCAATCCCTAGTCACTAGTCTACCAGTCACCATTTATACCAAACTAAATTTCTAGGTATGATTTTGAGGGGCTGATACAATTTTAATAAGTGAGAAGAGCAGTTAGAAGTGAGAAGTTAGAAATGGAGGTGGCGATGCATCAAATTTGAAAACATTGCAAATTTATAAAAAATTGATGTTGTGATTTTGGGGCACTTCTGCAATGTAAATATATGGAAGGGGAAATAGTAGGCAGTTAGCAGTAGGCGGTAGGCAGTAAGTATGAGTGACTGGTAGACTGGTGACTAGTGACTGGGGCAGATCTTTCTAGTCATTGTTCAAAGAAAAACTGCAAATCACAAAGCTTAATGAAAGTCTAATGATAAAAATGTAACGTTTTTGGGGTACTTATTTGACTATATAAGTAGAAGGCAGTGAGAAGTTGGAAGTGAGAAATGAAGGTAGCGGTGCACAAAATTTGGAAGCGTCGCAAGTTAGAAATAAAATTAATGAATTTCTAACGGGAAGAGGGGGAAGAACGACATGGTTTTTACGATACTACATATAGAAGAGAAAATAAGTTAGCAGTTAGCAGTAGGCAGTTAGCAGAAAAAACTGCAAACGACTAACTACAAACTTCAAGCTTTAACGAAAGTCTAATGATAGAAATGTAAAATTTTGGCTTTCTCATTTGATTATATAGATAGAGGGCAGTGAGAAGTTAGAAGTACGAAGTGAGAAATGAAGGAAGGGCGCATCAAATTATAAAGTGCCCAATATAAAAATATATACTTCATATATACTTCGCAGCGTTTCCAAATTTTGTGTGCCGCACCACCATTTCTCACTTCTCACTGAAGAGACTGGTTTTCGTTTCCATGAGCATCATTAGTTGTCATCACTAGTGGTGTTCCTCGAGGTGAAAACCTCTTGAGTCCTTGGCTCTCCGGAGCTGAAACGGTCACTATGAAAATTTCCAACTCGAGTACGAAAGGATCATGGCGACTGGAGTAGGCGTTAACGAGCCAGGGATTCTGGCAGATGCTGTGTACAGGCGTCTATCATTGGTAGACGGTTAACAGTTTACAGTAGACAGTGAATTTGTTTATATCATGAATGTCACATAGTGTATTTATGGTTGGAGGAGGCCTATCTTTCCGTAGAGACTCTATGTGAGATGAATGATGAGTGTGAATTTACCGTGAACCGTAAACTGTGAACCGTCTACTAGAAATGCCAACTGCATAAAGTAAACTGTTAACAAACAAAATGCCTTGAGGAAGCTATCGGCGTCTGATACATAGCTAATGACTGCCTTGCTGACGAGAACCGTACGCCACTCTTCACTATGGTCTATGACTAGTAGAGGAAGCAGGAGCTGCGTGGTGCCGCATTCACCTTGGCCTCATCCCAAGCATGACACGTAACCACCGGGCTTCCGTTGCAACAGGGCGTGATC
>CAVBRV010000089.1:0-10306 GCA_963597965.1 Paludibacteraceae bacterium
AGAAGGGGCGGCGAAGCCGGGGATAGAATGGCCCGAAGGGACATATTTCAGAAAGGCGGAATGTGCTTATTGGGGATAATCTGACATGGAGATTCATATCGTTACGTTGAAATGTGTTTCTAACGAAACACTCTATCCCCCTGCCCCCCTTCTCCAAGGGGGGACGAAATTTATTGCTTATTAGATAGGAATTAGGGAAATAGTGACGATGAGATATAATACCGCCAGCGTTTATTAGCAAGTTCGAGAAACCTGAGCAACCTTAGAACCTTGAGTAACCTGTATCCACTAGCCGTTTCATTCATAGTGATGCATTATACCATTTTCTATAACATACATAAAATATAATAACGAACAACTTGTATTATAACTATAACTGATATATAATGAACGTAACGAGAGGTGACTGGTGACTAGATCACGCTTTTCCTAGTCACTAGTCTACTAGTCACCAGTCACTGAATAGGAGAAAATCATGAAAAAGATACTCATAGCAGGTGCCACTATCTTAGCAGCGGGATGTTTCCTTTTTGCGGGCTGCGGCAGCGAGGCGCCGAAGGGGAAAGCGGGCACAGTCCATGTGGTGACCCATGCGAATTGGAATCCTTTTGAATACATGGAAAAAGGCGAAATCGTGGGATTTGACATCGACCTCACCAAAGAAGCCGCCAAGCGAGCAGGGCTTTCGGTAGACATCACCGATGCCGGCTGGGAAGCGTTGTTTGAACAAATTCGTTCTCATCAAGCCGATATGGCGGTCTCTGGCGTCACCATCACAGAAGATCGGAAAGCGTCTTACCTCTTTTCCAATCCCTATTTCCTGTCTCGCCAGGCCATCCTGGTGAAAGAGGGAAGCGACATTCATAGCGCCCAGGATTTGCTCCAGGGAAAAGAAATTGCGGTGCAGAATGGGTCCACTGGGCAGGAAGCGTTGGAAAAACTATTGGGAAAGAACAATCCAGCCATCAAAAAGACGCCCATGTCCATTCAAATGCTCATTGGCGGTCAGGTGGATGCTCTCGTGGGAGATGAAACGTCGGTGAAATCCATTATGGCCCAATACCCAGAACAGAAATTGTCCATCGTCTATGATGACGCTGCATTCACACCAGAATACTTCGGCATTCTCTATCCGAAAGACAACGGGGCGGAGCTGAAGGGGAAAATGGATAAAGCACTGAAAGAGATGATTGATGATGGGACGTATGGAAAATTGTATCAGAAATGGTTTAAAGTGGAACCGGATGAGAAGACATTGGCGGCGTTGAAAAATTGAGGAAAAGGTTATGATTGTGGTGATTTCATTTGCTTAACATGCAGCATATATGGGTGGTGTCAAGGTTATAAAAGGTTATGAGGGTTATAAGCAATGTCATTAGTTTAAGAAAACGATAACACCGAAGCCGTCATTTCGACCGGACGTATTTGTGCTTGATGAGGTAGAAGTTATGAAATGATTTGTGTCCCTGAGTGGAGAAATCTCATCAGCACTTGCGGTAAGGGCTTAAAGACAGGGACGGGATTTTGCCACCAAGCCTTTATCGCTGGTGCCACTGAGATTTCTCCACTCAGGGACACAAATCTATTTATTTCTGCATCATCACTTTGCGCAAATATGCCCGGTCGAAATGACGCTAGTGATGTTACCATAAATTCTTATTTCTTTGATAACATCGAAATGAATTGCTCTTTTACAGGTGGGAAGTTTGAATTATGAGGGTTATGGCATGCACATAACCTTATATAACCCTATATAACCTTTAGCCTATCGGATGTATGCTATGCAAGATAGACGATATGCAAATCCTTATAACCCGCCCCGAAGGGGCTAACCATTTTTTATGTAGAAAGAATGAAATATGTTTGATTTAAAATACTCCATCATCGAAGAATATGCCCCCTTTTTCCTCTCCGGCACATTGTTGACCATCAGATTATCCGTTATTGCAATTGTCTTCGGATTTTTCTTGGGGTTGTTCCTGGCGTTGGCGCGTATTTCCAAGAAAAGGTGGATACGGATTCCGGCGGTGTGCTTTATCGAGAGTATTCGTGGAACGCCGCTCTTGTTGCAGCTTTTGATTACCTACTTCGGCGTGGTGCCACTTTTCATGAGAAAGCCCGACGGGGTGACGGCAGCGGCGGTGGCACTTTCCATCAATGCAGGAGCCTATATCGCAGAAACCATCCGCGGCGGGATTCTATCGGTGGATGAAGGGCAGCAGGAAGCAGCTAGCGCGTTGGGATTGTCTCACTGGCAAAGTATGCGCTATGTGATTCTCCCCCAAGCCTTGAAGGCTGTATTGCCGGCTTTGGGAAATTCCTTCGTGAGTCTCATCAAAGATTCTTCCCTAGCCTCGGTGATTGCCACGCCAGAACTCATGTATTGGGCCAATGCGGCCAATGCCCAATATTATCGGGTGTGGGAAACATTTATTACCACCGCCATTATTTACTTGGTGCTTACCTTGGTGACAAGTCGGTTATTGGCAAGATGGGAAAAGAAGATGTGATTCCGTGTGAGGAGAATCACATCTTTTTTAGTAGGCAGTAAGCAGTAGGCAGTTGGCAGTAACGTCATTTCGACCGATGGGATTCGTGCGAAAAGACTCTGTAGAATGAAGCGACTATGTTAGACAAAAGTGGAGAAATCTTGTGGCATTAGCGATGATTTCGTTAGTGTCACAAGATTTCTCCACTTCTGTTCAACATAGATCTGAACTACACGATACATTCATCAAGCACAAATCCCGTCGGTCGAAATGACGGTACTGCCCACTGCTAACTGCCCACTGCTAACTGCTAACTGCCTACGTTCCTCATTCCTAGCCACTAAACCACTAAACTTTCAATTCAGAAAATGTTATACTATTTCATAGTAATCAGTGTACACCGTGAGTGCATCACTATGAATGAAAATGGTTAGTATCGGTGACTGGTGGACTAGTGACTGGTGACTGGGCCATGCTTTTCACTAGTCCCTAGTCACCAGTCACTAGTCACGCATCCTTGCTTTTACTAAAAAGGAGAACGCTATGCATAACGAACAGAAAGTAACGGACAGCATTTACTGGATCGGGGCGAATGATTTCGTGACCCCTCGCTTTGATAACCTGGTGCCCCTCTATGAAGGGATTTCTTATAACACCTATTTCATCGATGACGAGAAGACTTGCGTGTTGGATGGCATCGACAATATCGCCAGAGACCTTTTTATGGACAATATTTCCCACCTGCTCCATGGGCGGCAGCTGGATTATATCGTCATCAATCATATGGAACCGGACCACAGCGGGTCCCTCCTGGCCTTGGCGGAAGCTTATCCGGAAGCGAAAATCATTGCTTCGCCCCAGGCGATTAAAATGTTTGAACAATTTTTCCACGTATCTTACAAAGAACGATACATTCCATCCGATGAAAAGATGGTCATCGACTTGGGGCAGCACAAGCTTCGTTTCATCAAAGCGCCCATGGTGCATTGGCCGGAAGTGACGTTTACCTATGAAGAAACGGAAAAAGTCCTTTTCTCCGCCGATGCTTTTGGTACTTTTGGGGCCATCGAAGGATCGATCTTTGCGGATGATGTGGATTATGCCGACGTGTACGGCACGGAAGGTCGCCGGTACTATACCAATACCACAGGGAAATATGGCATGAATGTGCTTATGGCCCTGAGAAAAGTGGCACCGCTGGACGTGAAAATCATTTGCTCCCTCCATGGTCCGGTGCTTCGCACAGAAAAAGATATTTCCTACGTGATGGAACGAGTGAAGAAATGGGCGTCCTTCACGCCAGACTACCAGTCCGTTTCCATTTTCTTCGCCTCCGCCTATGGGCATACCGATTTGGCAGCCCAGAAATTGGCTTTCCTTTTGGGAAATCGGGGCGTGAAACATATGAAACTCATCGACCTATGCAGCACGCCCGTGTCTGATGCGTGGGCGGAAGTATTCCGCAGAAGCCACATGGTTCTGGCAGCTCCGACCATGAATATGAGCCTCAACCCCGCTATGGCCGCTTTCCTGTCCGAATGCACTGCCATGGGCATTCAGAATCGCAAAGTGGCGATCCTAGGAAATAGTAGCTGGGCGCCGAACGTGAGCGGCAAACTGATGAAAGATATCGTCAGCGGATGGAAGAAATGCGAACTTCTCGAAGAACCGATTCATATTTCCTCCGCTCCCACAGGGGATGAAGAGTCCCTGGTGCAGCTGGCGGACGTGTTGGCGAAGGATATTGTTGGTGACTAGTGACTAGTGACTAGTGACTCGTGACTGGTGACTGGGAAAATGAAGCAGATATATTGTTAGTGCCACAGCTGTGACTTATATGATATTATCCTCGATCCTAGTCACCAGTCACTAGTCACCAGTCACCTATATTAAAAAAGGAAAGAAGAACCATCATGAAAAAATGGATGGCAGCCTTAGGTGCTGCCTGTTTGACGGCGGCCATGCTGGTATCAGGATGCGGCGGAAAACCTTCCGTCCACGTGATGAAAGCAGAAGTTAGCCGAGAACCGTTTACCATAGAAACAAAAGTGGTGCCCGAAGCACTTCATGTGGCGCCGGTCATTCCCACCGTGTCAGGGGGGCTGATTGCCAATCCGCCCGACATCGGCACTACCGTGACTGCCGGGGATGTACTTTTCCAAATTGACGCCTCCCAGTATGAAAAACAAGCGGCTGCTCTCCAGGCGCAAATTGCGGCCGCCTCCCAAGCCGCTGCGGCCCCTTCCTATAGTGTCAGTGCGGCACCGGCGGTGGATAACAGCATGGAAGCCTCACTTTTGAAACAAGGCATTATCACTCGCGCCGAATACGAACGTATCAAAGGCCGGCAAGGCGCTAGTGCACCAGCAGCCGCTCCAGCCGCAGGAAATGGGGCAGGGCAAGTGGACCAGAATCTGATTTCCTCTCTCCAGGCCATTCAGAAAACCATCGCAGGATGCACGGTGAGAGCTCCTATTTCTGGTGTCATTTCCCAAGTCTACATCGGAGATACCCATATGGCTATGGCAGGCAAACCAGCCCTGGTCATTCGCCAAGACTCTCCCGTCACGGCCAGCGTAGAAATTCCAGCAAAAATGGATGAATTGATGGAAAGTGCGAAAAACGATAAAACTCTGACCGTTTCCTTATCCGATGGAAACGAAATCTGGTATGGGGAACTGAAGAAACAGCCCAATGAAAACGGAGACAAATTGACCACCTACAAAATCCAAGTGGACAATGGCAACGACCAGATCACCATCGGTAACGAATACAGCTTGCGCATCGAAAGCGGGAAAAATGTAGATAGCTACATGATTCCGAAATCCGCCCTCATCGGCGAAGACACGGTGGCCGTGGTGAATGACGACAACCTGGTAGACATGAAAACTGTCTCCATCGCCAGCGAAACCGGCGGCTTCCTCCTCATCATGGACGGCCTCGCTGATGGCGATCGGGTCATCACAGACCCACCAAAAGATTTGGACATGGGCATGCAGGTCGATGTGAAATGAAATGGCAGCGAGCAGACTATCAGACTGATGCCGTGACCTTGGCGAAGCACCTCATCGGCGCTGTGCTGGTTCATCGCATAAAAGAAGGCCTCCTGAAAGGCCGCATCACAGAATGCGAAGCCTACGGCGGACTCTGGCGTGGACATAGAGACGACGGCGCCCATTCCTTCAAAGGCCTCACCAAACGGACAAAAGTCATCTTCGGCGAAGGAGGCTACGCCTATGTGTACCTCATTTACGGGAAATACGCCTGCTTCAACGTAGTCGGTGGACGAGAAGGAGATGAAAGTTGCGTCCTCATTCGTTCCATCGAACCAGTAGAAGGAGAAGACATCATGATCCGCCATCGCAACGGCGCCAAGGGAAAACTCCTAGCCACCGGCCCCGGCCGCCTTACCATGGCGATGGGGATTGATACGTCTTTCTACGGCATGGATCTCACCGGTGATACGCTGTGGATAGAAAGTGATTCTTCGAGGAAATATTCCGTGGAGCGGAGTAAGCGAATTGGTATCGATTATGCGAGGTATGGGAAGAATTTTCTCTGGCGGTTTACATTGAAAGTGGACGGTTAGCAGTAAGCAGTTGGCAGTTTTTGCTTTCCGACGTGCGCAAGTACTCACTGTTGTTAGTTGTTTGGCTGTTTGGAACCTGAGAACCAACAACTAACAAATCAGCAATAATCGCTAATCCAATTTCTTATCAGCCCCAAGATGGATTAATGACCACGCACTAACTATCGACTGTTGACCAACAAAGGAGCCTCTATGGACACATTTCTTTTCGACCTCATCCCACTGGTACTTTGCCTGTGGTTTATCAAATCCTATTTCTTCCACTACAAAATGACGGAAGAAGAAGCACTGATTGTGCGAGAAGCACCGAAGTGGTTGTTCTACCCAGTGACGGCACTTCTTTGTGGTATGCTACTTCTCAACGTGGCGTCCGATTTCGGATGGATGCCGGCTTTGGCGCAGAAAGACATTTTCACCGGTACCATCACTGCCCTGATGCTCTGGCTATCCTTGGTTCTCTATGTGAAATGGAACTGGGGTGTCCA
Source organism: Paludibacteraceae bacterium (assembly GCA_963597965.1). Lineage (GTDB taxonomy): Bacteria > Bacillota > Negativicutes > Veillonellales > Dialisteraceae > Dialister. The sequence continues at coordinate 6,564 of CAVBRV010000089.1, forward strand.
TGTGGAAGATAAGGCGATTCGAAATAAGAATAAAAAGCAGATGGTTCTGCTGTTGCTACTCATGGGATTTTTGTTGACGTTGTTATGAGGTAGTTGTTGGTTGTCGGTTGTTTATTGTTGGTTTACACTCCGAGCACGACAGTTTCCAACTCGCATAAAAAGAAAACCTCATTGGTTTATGGTTTAGGGTTTAACCGTTAGTGATTAAACCCTAAACCATAAATCAATGAGGTTTTGTAATATATGAATGGAACGAGGCGAACTCGGAGTATAAACCAACAACAAACAACTGACAACCAATAACACAGTTACAAAATATCCAAATCCTCATAGGTCGGCTGCACCACGAAATGCCCAGTCTTATCAATGAGCCCCCATCTTCCCTTGACTTTCACCCCCGCCAATCCGTTATGGAAAGGTGTCACGTCAGAGAGGGGATCGGCGAGTGTGAATGGTTCTTTGCCTGTGCTATCCACGAAGTGCCAATTTCCTTTTTCTTTCACCGGAATCAACCCCTCCCCAGCGGAAGCCAACGATTGATAACGAGGATCAGTCAAAATATTTCCGTCTCTATCTGCCAGGCCCCACTGGTTATTGTCTGCTTTGTAGCCGTAGAATCCTTCGCCCAGGGATTTGATTTCCTTATACGAAGTAGGGAGGAGCTCTTTTCCATCTGCCATGGAGAGGAGATTCCACTCTTTATTTTCATTTTTGGCGAGAAGCGTTTTGTCCTCTTCTACGGGAATGAGGTTCAAGTAGGAAATATGAGCCACGAAAGTGCTTTGGCGGTTTACGTAGCCGTAGCGGTTGTTATTGAAAACGAGAATGCCATTTTCCGTCGCCGGGAAAACGCGATCATTGGAAGGGCTAGCGATGACTTTGCCAGTGTTATCGATGTAGCCCCGTTTCACTTGAATCGTGGGGACTGTGTCGTAATCATAGTACCACGGATACCAGGGGTCCCACATGGGGAAGCCGAGGCCCCAACCCCAGGGGTGGTAGTGATGGTGGTGATGATGGAACCAGCTGCTCCAGCCCCAACCGATGCCGATGGAAATAGGGAAACGCCGGGTGACAGTTTCGCCCACCACTTCGCCTTCTCGGATTTCTGCCAATCCTTCGTCAAACGGATAAAGTCGGTCGTAGTTCGCCATGAAAGCCACCGTGCCGTCCGGTTTCACATAGCCGTTGCCGTCGATGGTCTTCACCCCAGCCAATCCTTCGGAGAAGGGCGTGAGGATGGCTTTGTATTGTGGCTCGATGGTCACATTTCCTTTTTTATCAATGAAACCCCAGAGTTTCTTATCATTTTCCACGGCCGCATAGCCTTCATTGAACGTGGGGGAGACTTCCTTGTATTGCAGCGGTACCACCACTTGACCGGCGCCATCGATGAAGCCCCAGCGATTTTTATTGTCTTTCACTGCCAGGAGACCGTCGTTGTAAGAAGGCCCGGTGTCTTTGTAAGTGGGGGGCACCACGAAATGCCCGTCTTTATCAATGACGCCCCATTTGCCATTCTGCTTCACCGGGGCTAGGCCGCCGTAGAAATAGCGAGCCTCACTGTAGACTGGTTTGATTTCCTTGCCGTCGAGAGAAAGGTACCCATAGGTGGCGCCTCGTTTCACAATGGCCATGGTCTGCTCGAAGTCAGAGACCTGGTCATAAGCGTTGTCTTTGGAAATATTCGTCCCGTCTTCTTTGTAGAAATGGATTTTTTTATCCTTCCCACGAACCGCCAGAGCCCCTTCTTTCCAAATGGAGCGGCTGTCGTAGGAAATAGGAACGATGAGCTTTCCGCTGCGGTTATAGAAACCACGCTGCCCATTCTGCTCCACTTCGATGAGACACTGCCGCCCCGGGTCTTCCTCGATGAGGTCTGCTTCTCTGACTTCACTCCCCGAAAGGGAAAGCCCGATGCGATCATAGGAAATAGGGATGATGGTCTTCCCTTTTCCATCAATGGCGCCCCATTTCCCATTTTGTTTCACCGACGCCGCAAAAGGCACGCCGTCCAGTGGTTGAGACACTGATTCCGGCGGGAGCCCATCATTGGCGGAAATGGTAGAAAAAGCAGACAGTGCTGCCAGGGTGAGAAGGATATTTCGTTTGAAATTTTTCATAGAAAGCACCTCCAATGATTAGAGATTTATAACTTCATTTTCTTTTATTATACTACGGACAGAAGAAAATGCGTAATGCGAAGTGCGTAGTGCGTAATGATGGCTGGCGCACAAATTATAAAGCGACGCAGAGTTTTTTATATAAAAGATGTTCGTTAATTCTGATTTTAGCCAGCAAGAAATCAGCTGAGATATTGTGATTTAAAACTTTCCCTAGAGGTTAATACTCTAAATTCTAATTTCCCATCCCTAATCCCTAGCTACTAGTCACCAGTCACCCGCTTTTACAAACTGAATAAACTCCTCTACCCCATGAGAGAGAAAAGTTCCCTTTTTCCATAGAATGCCAAATTTGGTGTGCATGGCGGGGGTGAGGGGGATGCGGGTGAATTGGGTTTCGTCGATGGGGATGGAGCTGTAGAGGAAGGCACCGCAAATTCCTTTGGACAGGTAGTTCATCATGGTAATGAATTGGGAGAGGTAGAGTTTTACGTGGGGCGTGATGTCTTGGGCGTGGAAGGCGGCGCGGATGGTGGTGGTTTGCACGGAGTCCATGTGGAAGAGGATGATGGATTCGTTTTTTAGGTCCTGGAGTGTGACGGAGGTGCGTTGGGCTAGGGGATGTCTTTTTGAGACGCAGTACACGTAGTGATCTTCTTGGATGAGATGGTGGTGGAATTGGTCTAGGTTGAAGATATCCAGATTGCCTAGCAGGATGTCTAGTTTTTCTTCATTCACCAGGCGGGCGGCTCTTTGGGAGGCGCATTCGATGAGTTGGAGTGGGATGTGGTATTTCTCTTCAAAGGCGTCGGAGAGGCGCGGGAGAAATACGGTGCTCAGGATGGGCGGGATGCCGACGCGGACGGGGTGGGAGGCGTCGTTGTTGCGATTGAAGGTTTCTTGCATGTCCTTGGCGTGTTTTAAAAGGTCTTCGGCTTTTTCGTAAAAGGCGGCGCCTTCTTCGGTTAAGGTGATCCGATTCGCTCCATGGACGAAGAGGGAGAGATGGAATTCTTTTTCCAGGTCGTGGATGGCGGTGGAAATGGTGGGTTGGGAAATAAAAAGGGATTTCGCCGCGCGGGTGATGCTGTGGTACCGGCAGACGGCGCAGAAGTATTCGAGTTGGAGAAGTGTCATGAAATTAACCTCCTTGATGAAGAGTTAGCAGTAGGCAGTTAGCGTGTGGTTATTTAGTGTGTGCTCATTAATTCGTTTTTGTGAGAAAAGTTAGAAGTGAGAAGTTAGAAGTTAGAAGTTAGAAGTGGTGGAAGGGGCGCACAATTTATATAGCGCCCCAATGCCCCTTATTTTATAAAAAATAAAATCGAGGTAAGGATATTGATCCAAACCAGTATAAACCTGTGCATTATTCATTTACTCAATCTTCCCACCTAAGAAATATCACTTTTCGTTGATGTAGTCTGACATCAATCGGTATTTATATTGAAATGATAGGCCCATCGGGCATCTCCCCCCTTCGGGGGAGAAATAAAAAGAGGGGGTGCATTTCCCTTGGCCGTAAGGCCGGTTGTATGGTTTTTCTGAATACTAAGCGGTATGAAAATAGTTTGCCACTATACAAACATTACGATTTATACCGCCTTGTATTCATAAAAACCA
>CAVBRV010000090.1:0-503 GCA_963597965.1 Paludibacteraceae bacterium
GTGCATAGAAATATGGGCTATTGTGCAGATTCCTTTGCACTCACTGTTGTTAGTTGTTAGTTGTTGGTTGTTTGGTCCCAACAACAAACAACTAACAACCAGCAACAATCGCTAATCCGGTTTCTTTCTATTGAAAAATGAATTAACGAGCAACCACTAACATAGTACCAAACTACTCCATAGATTCATTTAGCACAAATTCCGTCGGTCGAAATGACGAATCAGGGCTAGTGTCGCCTAATCCCCAATCCCTAATCCCTAATCCCTAGTCACCAGTCACCAGTCACCAGTCACCCATAACCCTAAACCTATCATTTTCCCAGAAACCATACCTATTTCCAAAATTCTAAATTTCTTCTTACATGGCTGTAAGAGAAGAAAATGAGGCTTACAGCCGTGTAAGCGATGAAAAATGGGCTTAGAGGCAGGTAAGGGAAAAATCTGGGGCTTAGGGCTCTATAAGCGAATTTGTGTGCGGGATTTCTTTTCGATATGCTATAGCC
>CAVBRV010000090.1:513-10306 GCA_963597965.1 Paludibacteraceae bacterium
GTTCGATAAAGAAAGGAATCAATTAGAAAAGAAATGGGTGAGCCAGTGGCAGAAGGGAGATCCGGTAGCGGCAGAAAAGGTATTGCGCCACTACATGCCTTTGATTGGGAAATTGAGCCATACTTCTTGCCAGCGATTGAATACGGAGGATGTACGGCAGGAGCTGATTCTCTATTTCTTAGAAACTGCCAAATCTTATGACGAAGAAAAGAATGATAGCTTTGCTGGCTATATAGTTCAAAAATTACGGTGGCGAGCTATCAATTTGGTTACTCGGCAAAAATGTTGTGAAGAATTAGAACAGTTGGATGAAGAATCGATGACGTCGTGTTCTTATGAAGAGGTCCATGAAGTAGAAGTGGAGTCTCTACTTGAAACTGTGATGGTAAAGGCTCGATTAACTGGTCGCCAGAAAGAGATCTTTCGATTATGGATGCAGGGAAAAACAATTGCAGAAATTGCGCAAGTCGTTCATTTGGGAGATTGTGCAGTCGGAAGACTGCTCTGCAGGATTAAAGGAAGGCTGTGTAAGAAGAAAGAAGAAATAGTAAAATTGGCGAATTATTAAAATAAAATTTATTTTTAAAAATGTAACATTTTTGGACCGCTTATTTGACTATATAGATAGAGGGGCAAATGAAAGACCTCGAAGCCGGCCGGCAAGAAGGAAAGCACCTCATTGGTTTCTCTATATTTTAATCAGAAAGGAAATACCCATTATGAAAAAAGTCAATCTCATCTTTATCACTGCAGGAAAATCCGACCTGACCGTTACCTTGGAAGGCCCGAAGGATGGTCTCACTTTGGAAGAATGCCGCCAGGCTGCTGAAAAAATGAAGGACATCCTTCTCACCCGAAGTGGCGTGGAAGTGACCGGCTTCAAAAAGGCCACCCTCAGCGAAACCACGGAAACCGATTTGGAATAAGCAGTTTCTTATATCGCTAGCGTATCATGGCGAATGAAAAAGGCTAGAAAGGCAGGTAGCTAGGGATTGGGTTTCCATTTCCTAATCCCTAGCTCCTAATCCCTAGATACTACATTTCATCACCAAATTCATCGACATGTATTCTATTTTGGCAAATCATATTTAACAACGAAAGGAAATAACAATTATGGCAGTAAAAGCAACTATGAATGATCTCGTTCTTCAGGTACGTCTGGAAAATGGTGAAAGCAGCACCGGAAAGACTACGATTAAAAAGGTGAATTTCACCAATGTGAAATTGAACGCAACCGACCAGCAGCTCTTCGATATGGGAAGTGCAGTGGCCGGTCTCCTGGAAGCACCGCTCTCTGGGCTTCGGAAAGTCACCACTGATGATTTGACGGATGAGGGTTAAGGAGTAGCTGGTGACTGGTGACTGGGAATTGACACTAGTGGAGGTGTTCTCCCTAGTCACCAGTCACTAGTCTACCAGTCACTTGGTAAGAAAAGGCGTGAGGTCGTAAAAGGTTTCACGCCTTTTTTGTCGTGGAAATTGGGATTAGGCGCTAGGGATTAGGGATTAGGGATTAGGTTCTGTAGCGATGGCGTGGCTGGAGGGACATGGAGATGAGGCATGCATTTAAGGGTTCTGTAGCGGTGGCATGGGTAGAGGGACATGGAGATGAAACGTGTATGTAAGGGTTCTGTAGCGGTAATATGGTTAGTGAGAATAGCGATATAAATACCGAGAACCCCCTTCCTTTGGAAGGGGGGGCAGGGGGGATAGCTCGTAAATAAGTTTTTTCCGATTTTATCGCCCCCGCCGGGGGAGATGCCGAAGGCAGAGGGGGTGGCACTGGCGGTATACATCGCTATGAACATATCACGCGAACTCGGTGATACCCGATGTAGCGGTATAGGCGTCCAGTCATGGCGGGAGGATCGCTAGAGAAAGAAGCATTAGCGTCTCGTCTCTCCCGACAGGGGAATGTCGTTAAGTTACGAATAGCGGTATCATATCTAGCGTCATTTCGACCGATGGGATTAGTGCAAGGTGACTCAGCAGAACTAAGTGACTATGTTGGACAAAAGTGGAGAAATCTTGAGACACTATCGGGAACAACGTGAATCCCACAAGATTTCTCCACTTCTGTCTAACATAGTCGCAGAAAAACGATAGATGCATCAAGCACAAATCCCATCGGTCGAAATGACGGCTAGAGATGATACCGTTTCTTTAACTTAATAGTATTACCCCAGGGGGGAGCCAAGACGCTAGTGCTTCTAACGCTATAGGCACATTCGAGAAACCTTGAGAACCTTGAGAACCTTTAGAACCCCTAGAACCCCTAGAACCCTTAGAACCCTTAGAACCTTAACCACCTTGAGCTTCTTGCATAACCTGAGTAACTTGAGCAACCTTAGCAACCTGAGAACCCTGTAACCTCTAGCCAAATCATACCTACTCCCACCAATCCGTTAATGCACAATCAATATTTGTCAAGGGGCGAACATTTTTTATTAGATCATAAAAATATTCTATATCAATATCGCTTGCATGTTCGCAAAACAGATGGCATAATACGGATAGCGAGACACGGAACAAAGATTTCTACATGATGCAGTAAAAATCTGTCTTGCAGGGGAAATCATGGCGATTGTAGTGTTAGTGCGGTAAGGAATTGAGTCAGTAGCGGTGATTGGGACAGGGTTCTTAGATTGCTCAAGGTTCTAATGGTTCTAAGGGTTCTAAAGGTTACTCGAATGTGTCTATATCGTAAGAGGCACTAGCGTCTTGTCGCCCCCTTCGGGGGAGATGCCGTAGGCAGAGGGGGTTGCTTTAGCGGTTATCTCAATATGTGAGATAGTCGGTTATGGGACATTTCCACATAGTTTTTCATACCGCAATAGCAGCCCCCTCCTTAATTCTCCCCCGAAGGGGGCGACAAGGTGCTAGTGCTTCTAGCGATATAGGCACATTCGAGAAACCTAAGAACCCTGAGTACCCTTAGAACCCTGAGCAACCTGTCACCTCAAGCGCAACCATACCTACTGACGCAAAACCGTAAAAACGTATTACAGAAATGAACGAGGTACAACGATGAATATAGGGTATCATGTGATTTTACCGGTGAAGAGGAACCAAGTGGATGACTGTATCGCCATTCGAGAAGATGGGGAGTTGGCTTTGATGAACTGCCCGGTGCAGACCTTTCTAGTGAGGATCGGAAGGGCCTATGGACAGAGTATTTCCTGCCAGCGAAAGATGTTTCAAGGGAAACGAGGCACCATCGCTTGGTTTGGGAGTGGGATAAAAAATTATTTCTTGCAGGTCAAATTGGCCCAGGAGGCGCCGGCTTTGGGCTACGTGAACCTGGGGACCATTCGGGAAATATTTGTGGATGTGGACGGGAAATGCACCATTCGTTTCGAGGGCGATATGACAGTCCATACCTATTGGGGCTTGGAAACGCTGGATGGGCATATCCGAAATGTGAATTTCATTTTGCCTGAGCCCGTCGTGCTGCCCTTGTCTCATCCGTCAAAGGAGGAAATGGAGCGGCTGGCACTGATTCGGCAGGAGCGATTGCGCCAGGCGGGATAAGTTAGCGGTTGGCAGTTAGCAGTTAGCAGTAGGCAGTTGGCGGTATTACTTCTAACGTCATTTCGACCGATGGGATTCGTGCGAAAAGACTTTACTGGGCCAAGCGACTATGTGAGACAGAAGTGGAGAAATCTTGAGACAATAGCGATTTATTTCGTTAGTGTCTCAAGATTTCTCCACTTTTGTTTCATATAGTCGCAGAAAAGCGATGGAATCATCCAGCACAAATCCCGTCGGCCCCCATGACGTTAGATATGTTGACAGCATTACCGCCAACTGCCAACTGCCAACTGCCAACCAATATGATATACTCAATATAAGATTATTTCTTACATTAGTGGCTGCTCGTTAATTCATTTTTCAATAGCAAGAAACCGGATTAGCAATTGTTGCTGGTTGTTAGTTGTTTGTTGTTGGATTCAAACAACCGACAACAAACAACTAACAACAGTGCGTGCAAAGGAATTTGCACAATAGCCCGTATTTCTATGCACTTGAATGACAAAATTTCACTGCATATATTCAGTAAACATCGGGCGTATGAATTTTCGAGCATCCACTAAATTGAAAAGGAGACAACCATGGAAGAGTTGAAAAAAGTAGTCATTAGCAAGCGGGCGGAGCTGGCAGCCAAGGGCGGGCATCCTTGGATTTATGGTTCGGAAATCGAAAAAGCCGAGGAAGGCATCGCACCGGGTGACATTGTCCGGGTGGAATCGAAGAAGGGGAAATTTGTAGGTAGTGGGTTCTACAATCCCCATTCCAAAATCACGGTGCGGATTATTTCTACCAATGCCAATGACCGCTTCGATGCGGCTTTCTGGAAACGGCGGGCCGCCTACGCGGTGGATTATCGCTTGCAAGTAATGCGAACCGAGGATTATGATTGTATGCGCCTCGTCTTCGGGGAAGCGGACCAGCTGCCGGGGCTTACGGTGGATCGGTTCGGCGATGTGCTGTCTGTGCAGGTGTTGTCACTGGGCATGGAACGGCACAAGAAAGAATTTCTGGACGGCCTTATCGAAGTTCTGCGGGAGCGGAAGTTGCCTGTTTCCTGTGTGTATGAAAGAAATGATGTGAAGATTCGGGAATTGGAAGGGATGGAGCAGTACAAGGGGTTCTATCGTTCCGAATTGCTGGATCCGGCCCAGGAGAAAACCCAGGTGGACATTGTGGAAAACGGCATCCGCTACACCGTGGATGTGGAGCATGGACAGAAGACGGGCTTTTTCTTGGACCAGAAATACAATCGCCTGGCAGCGGCTCAGATTGCAAAGGGCCGTCATGTGCTGGATTGTTTCACCCATACTGGGGCATTCGCACTGAATATCGCCAAAGGCGGCGCGGCCAGCGTGACGGCGCTCGATATTTCCGAAGAAGCGATGCAGATGACCGCTCATAATGCGGAAATCAATAACCTTCCCGTGCAGGCCCAGCAGGCGGATGTATTCGATTTCTTGACGGAACTAGACAAGAAAAAAGATCATACCTACGATTACATTGTCCTCGACCCGCCTGCTTTCACGAAGTCCGCCATGACGGTACACGAGGCGTTCCGGGGGTATAAGGAAATCAATTATCGGGCCATGAAAATTCTGCCCCGCGGCGGATACTTGGCGACTTGTTCTTGTTCTCATTTCATGGGCGAGGAGCTCTTCGTGAAAATGGTAAAAGAAGCGGCCCGAGATGCGGGTGTCACTCTGCGGCAAATCGAATTCCGCCAGCAGGCACCGGACCATCCGATTTTGATGACCGTGCCGGAGACGTATTATTTGAAGTTCTTTTTGTTTCAGCTGATTTAGTGCGTAATGCGAAGTGCGTAGTGATATTAGTCCCATATCGGATTGTCGTACAATTAGTGTCTTATACCGCTAGAGCTGCCCCCTCAGCCTTCGGCAGCTCCCCCGACAGGGGAGCCGAGATAGTAGTGTAAACTTACTTAGCGGCGCACAAAATTTGGAAGCGCCGCCATTTTATAAAAAAAGAACCCGGATGAAACGAGACAATCGTTCCCGGGTTCTTTTTTATAAATATACGGCACTATATGAATTGTGCGCCGTTCCACCATTACGCACTACGCACTTCGCACTTCGCATTACGCACTCATCCATCGATAGCGTTTTTTCTCTCTTCTAAATATTCCTTCAAATTCAATATTCTCGTAGCCGTCCAATTTCCATTGACGTCTTTTTCTAGTTGCACGTCCCAGGTGAAGTCTTTATTCAGGTCCTTGTCATGGAGTTTCACGTGGGCGATGGTTTTGCCGTCTTTTTCTTCGATATGGAAAATATCGGTGAGGGACAGGGCCGAGGAACCTACGTAGGCGGTGAGGGTTTTCACTGGCTTATCCAGCATGGACTTGGAAGTGGGGGCCTTTTCTTGGAATTGCATTTCCGTCTGGCGAATGAGTTCTTTCACCACTTCTTTTTTGATGCTTTTCAGAAGGGACGCGGCCAATCGGTCCTGGGGCTTGCCGTCGATTTGGAGTTCTGCTAATACATCGTCCAGGGCGTAGCTATAGACTTTGTTGAGGTCCACTCGTTTTTGAAATAAATCCCAATCCTTCTTCTGCACCGCCTGCTGGATTTCTCCGGCGGCGTAGGCGGGCGTCCTTTGCCAGTACAGGAAATACCACCCCGCCGCAGCTACGATGAGAACCAGGAGACAGAGAATGATCTTTTTGAAAATACCTTTCATGGACAGTTCCTCCTTTTTTCTCATTATAGCATAGGAAAGGTGACTAGTGACTGGTGGACTAGTGACTAGGAAAGGGATTAGTAGCTAGGGATTAGGGATTAGGGGAAATGCGTGGCTAACTCAAATTGTCATTTCTCCACTCCGGGACACAATTCATTTCATCACTGCAACATCATTAATCACCAAGACGACCGGTCGGAATGACGGTATCGACCCATTTGAGAACCCCTAATCCCTAATCCCTAGCTACTAGTCACCAGTCACCCATTCTTATGATATAATACACATAGTGCATTTAAAATATGCTGAAAATATGATACAATAATTAATAAATAATTAGGAGGAAACATGGGCTTATTGGATGAGACACTGAATCAAATTCAGCCGCTAGATCAAGGCGCCATGGAGACCGCCGGGAAACGGTGGCATGACTTATATTTGGGCATGGGAAACCTGGGTAAAATGGAAGACATGGTGACCCAGTACATCGGGGTCACAGGAAATCCGATGCCCGACATTCCCAAAGGATGCATGGTGATTGCTTGCGCGGACCACGGCGTATACAAGCAGGGCGTGTCCGCCTATCCCCAAGCCACCACGGTGGGCATGACGAAGGCCTATGTGGTAGCGAAAGGGGCATCCGCCAATGCCATGGCTTACTACTCGAAGATGGATATGGTGGTGGTAGACGTGGGCATCAATTATGACATGTCTGACACGCCAGGTCTCTTGGACCGGAAAATTGCCTGGGGCACGAAGGATATTTCCGAAGGCCCGGCTATGAGCCGCAGTGAAGCGATCCGCTCTATTGAAATAGGCATTGAAATTGCCAATGAAAAAGCCCGCGAAGGGTACCAGGTTTTTACCATCGGCGAAATGGGTATTTCCAATACCACCTCTTCCGCTTGCATCCTGGGCACTTTCAATCATTGGAACGCCATCGAAGTCACCGGTCGCGGGACGAATATTTCCGATGAACGACTGCTTCACAAAATCGAAGTGGTGCAGAAGGCCATGGATGTGAATCACCCCGACCCGACGGATGGGCTGGATGTGCTTTCTAAGGTAGGGGGCTTTGAATTTGGTTGTCTCACCGGCGTCATTCTGGGGGCGGCAGCCAATCATGCGCTCACCATCATTGATGGGTTCAATACCACCGCCAGCGCGTTCATCGCGAAGGCTCTTTGCCCGGAAGTAGCGAAATACTTGATGGCTTCCCATTTGTCTATGGAGCAGGCCCACAAAAAATCTCTCGCCGCTATGGGGCTCACGGAATACATTGATTTGGATTTCCGCCTGGGCGAATCCATCGGCGCTGGGATTCAGAAGAAAATGCTCGACATGGCTCTCTCTGTGTATAAAGAGTGCGCCACCAGAGAAGAAGCGGGGGTGAAAGCCGAATGAGCCAGATTCCAGCGTTGGATCAGAAAATCATGGATGCTTGCCAGCTCTATGTGGATAATTTGATTAAACCCCTTCATTCCTTAGGGAAATTAGAAGAAATCGCAGTTCGCATGGCGGGGATTACGAAGGAAGTGAAGCCGGCGTACCTCAATAAAGCCATCGTTATTTTCGGTGGCGATACGGCGGTGGATGGAGAAAATAAGACCAAAGGCCAGCTCTCTCATGATGAAATGAAATTGGTGGCCCAGGGCTACGGTCCGGTGAATGTGTTGGCTCGCCAACTAGAAGCGCCGGTGTACCTCATCGATGTGGGATTGGAAAAAGATACCGCTGACATCGAAGGCGTGCTATCACAAAAGATGATTCGTGGTACCCACCAGGGCCATCCTGCTATGGATGATGAAATCGTGGAAGGGGCGATTTCCGTGGGCATGTCCGTAGGAAAGACATTGGCTTCCCAGGGCGTGCAGGCTATAGGGCTAGGAAATATCGGGGAGCGTTCCATGCTTTCCGCCTTGGCCGTGACCACGGCGGTGATGAAAGAGGATTTGCAGAAAGCCTCTGCCAGAAGCGGTTTCTCTATCCGCCTCTCTGATGTGGGAGATTTCGCCAAAGACCCAGTGGACACCTTGGCCCAAGTGGGTTCCACAGAAATTGCTGCCCTCTTCGGATTGGTCGTCCAGGCCGCTAGAGAAGGCATGATGATTGTGTTTGACAATGCGGTCACCGGGGCAGCCGTCTTAGCGGCAGTCACGGTGTATCCTGAAATAAAGAATTATATTTTCCCATCGGTCTATTATGAAGAACCGGTGCATCAGATGCAGATGCAGAAATTGGGACTGAAAGCTTTTCTGCACTATGATTTCACCGAAGCCGAAGGCTATGGCTCGGCGCTGGGACTGTCTCTGCTGGATGCTGCCATCGACATGCTGAACCAAATGAAAACCTTTGGCACAGCTGGCGTGGCAGTGGCAGAAGATGGTCCAGGAAAAGGTCGTCAAAGAGAGGACGTGAAGTGATGAAAGCACTATTTGTACGGTGTTATGGGAAGCTCACCGTGGATATGATGATTGGTGGGCTCATTGACATGGGGGTTCCCCCGGTGTACTTGCAATCGAAATTGAAAGAAGCGGGACTTCCTCATACATTCATTGAGAAACCGAACCCGAAAGCCCAAGTATCGGCCCATTATTTCCACATCCCGCCTCAGGGAGAGAAACCGCTCTTGCTGAAAGAAGCGGATATTTTCAAAGATTGGAAACAAATTTGCGACAAAGGGGCTTCCGATTGGGAAGATACAGGCTGGAAAGTCTTCTCTGCCCTGACTCGTGGGGCTTCGGACGCAGTGGATGAAATCGCCGCCAACGTCATCGACCTCCGCCGTATCGGCGTGAGCGAAGAAAACCTGGTTTCCCTCTACCTCTTCCTGGCTTGCCTGGATTACTTGGAAATAGAAAGTCTCTTCATCGTGCCTTTCTCCATCAAACCAGGGAAATCGGAAGGCGCCAGAGCCACGGCACAAATCCTGACCGATGCCGGATCCACCGTAGGCGAAGCCATTGACGCCGAAGAAATTCACCCCTTCGCCGCCGCTGTCATCGAAGGTCTCTCCGCCGGCTTCGTGCCCATGGACGGTCGTTTCTTAGTAGACAAAACTGCCTACGGCAGCGCCAGCGCCGAAAAGCCCACTGGCGACAGCACCGTAGCTGAATACCTGGGTTATTTCCAGGACAGGGGCGATTCGATTTTTAGCCGCCACTTGAAAGTCTTCGGTATGGGGAATGCGTTGGATTTATAATATATAGTTGGTGACTAGTAGACTGGTGACTAGTGACTGGCTTATTGTGTAACGGAAAGAGTCTTCTGGTGAGGAGGGCTCTTTTCTTTTTAGTGAGGAGTGAGGAATTAGGAGTGAGGAGTGGTGGTGGCGGCGCATCATAATTTGGAAGCGCCGCAAATAAAAAAGGTTATTATTTTGCTGTAATGGATTTGCTAACATACAGGATATACAGCTTGTTTCAGGGTTAAATAGGTTATAAAGGGTTATGTACTCAAACTTCCCACCCGTAAAATGGTGATTCATTCCGATATAATGTAAGTCATTTAACGGTTTTGAATAGTAATGATAGGTCCGTAGGACCTCGCCCCCTCCGGGGGAGAT
>CAVBRV010000091.1:0-10188 GCA_963597965.1 Paludibacteraceae bacterium
TCGGTCGAAATGACGGTAGATGTGATACCGCTAAAAAAGCATGGATAAGATACCTTGCCCCTCATCCATACTTTTTCTAATTCGCTAATAGAACCCTTACATACACAATTCATCTTCCTGTGATACAATCCATCCCACCGCTACAGAACCCATAAAAAAGCGGCGCATCCTAATTTGACGCGCCGCACCACCATTCCTCATTCCTCATTCCTCATTTTTTCATACTTACAGAAAGAATGCGCAACCGCTCCTTCCCCCTCAACATTCTCCACCAATTTCCATTCTGATGAATCAAATTCCGGGAAATACGCATCCCCTTTGTAGTCGTTTTCTATTTCCGTGATGTACATGGTATCTGCAAAGGGTAACAGCTCCTTGTACATATGCTCGCCACCGATGACGAAGTTTTCTCCTTTTGGCAGTGCTGCTAAAAGGTCTTTCACCGTGTGGAAAAGCAGAACTCCTTCTGGTACCTGGTAATTTCTATTTCCTGTCAGTACATAATGAACACGACCGGGCAGGACTTTCGGAAGGCTTTCAAAGGTTTTCCGCCCCATAATGATGGGATGACCCATGGTAAGAGCTTTGAATCGTTTCAAATCGTCGGACAGATGCCAGATGAGTTGGTTGTCTTTTCCGATGACCCCGTTTTTCGCTTTGGCTACGATGATGGATAAACTCATACGGACACCTCCATGGCAATTTTATCGTGATGCTTGTAATCCACCAGCTGAATGTCTTCGGGCTGGAAGTCGTAGAAATTTTTGATTTCTGGATTGAGTACCAGTTTCGGTGCGGCATAGGCTTCCGGTAAACGGGAGAGTTGCAATTTCAACTGGTCCACATGGTTTTCGTAAATGTGGGCATTGTTGATGACGTGGGTAAATAATCCAGGGCGCAAACCGCTCACCTGGGCAATCATGCACACCAAAGCCGCATATTGAGCCATGTTGAAAGGAACGCCAAGGCCCATGTCGCCGCTCCGCTGGACGAGCATACAATTCAACCGGCCGTCATCAGACACGTCCCACATGGTGAGGAACGCACAGGGATAGAGAGCCATATCGGGCAAATCCTTCACATTCCAAAGGTCCACCACCATACGGCGGCTCTGGGGATCTTTTTTGAGGGTTTCCAAGAGCGTGTCCACCTGGTGATATTTCCCTAATTGATACCCATAGGCTTTCCCAATGGTACCATCCTCTCGCATCCATTCATCCCAAACGTGGCAGTTCCATTTTTGAAGCAACCGCACGTCGTTGGACTGTTTCTGCCAAATCCACAAAATTTCTTTCACCGCCGTTTTGAAGGCCACAAATTTCGTGGTCAAAATAGGAAATTCCTTTTCCAAATCAAATTGCATGATTTGATGGGGCAATTTGTAAGCCGGCATGCCCGTCCGGTTCTGTCCCAGGGCCCCCTGGCTGAGAATCTTCTCCACGATTCCCAGGTATTCTGTATCAGCTAAACTCATGACTTTTCTCCTTGTATATGTAATGTCAATGGTAATGAAAACAATATCTTATAGTTAGAAGTGAGAAGTACGAAGCGAGAAATGGTGGTGGCGGCGCACAAAATTGGGAAGCGCCGCGATTTATAAAAGGTTATTATTCTACTGACTTCTATTTTTTTACATATAAATCATACCGTTTGTCACAAGGTTATATAAGGGTTATGAAACTTCCAGTAAGCACATAACCCTATATAACCCTTTTAAGGAAACACTGATTTAATCATGGTTTGAAATGATTCTTGAATTTTTATTCAAAGCGAGGAAAGAAAATCCGCGAATAGCGAGCTATTTAAGGATTTCCTTGACGATGCTTTGGATAAAAATTCATATCATTTCAAACTCTTTGATTAAATCAGCGTTTCCTTAACCTTGCACTAAGCCTTACTCGTAATATGTGAGAAGGAAGAAATCAGCAAAATAATAACCTTTTATATTTCGGCGCCTCCAAATTTTATGCGCCGCACCACCACTCCTCACTCCTAATTCCTCACTCCTAACTGCTTTCTACTTGCTCATTTCCGCAAAGTTCTTTAACGCCTTGGCAAATTCCGGTTGCCAGATGGCGTCCACCGATTGCAAGCTATTTTCCTTTTCTTCCGCCAGTGCTTTCAGTGTATCATCGGATAAAATATGGGAAACATCGGTCCCTGTGCGGCGGGCCAGGCGATTTCTGACCCGATCCAGGAAAAGGTACCGTTCTTTCACCAGCGGCTGATCTGGGGTGTCGGAAATTTTGATTTTCGCTTGGACAGGAAGCACTTTATCTCCCTGCTGCAGAACTTGCAAGAAGGCCTCTCCGAAGGCTTCTGCTTTTTTCGGACCGATACCTTTGATTTTTTGTAATTCCATCCGATTCTTCGGCCGCCGGAGAACCATGGTGGATAGTTGTTCGTCGGTGAGAATCCGATTTTTCGGTACCCCTTTCCGAGCAGCTAAATAATCCCGGTATTGGGTGAGCCATCCCAGCATTTGGTCATCCAGACTTTCTTCCTGCACATGAGTTGCCTCATCATGATGGAGACAAAGTTCCAGGAACCGAGGCCCATATTTCTGTAATTTGAAAGCCCCGATACCGTGCACTTTTCCCATGGCTTCCAAATCTTGGGGACGCGCAGAGGCCATGGCTTCCAAAGTGGCATCGGAAAAAATCACGAAAGGCGGCACATGTTCTTCTTGGGCAATTTGGCTGCGCAAATTTCGCAAGCTGTCGAAGAGAGAAGTGCCTCGCACGGCGTCACCACCCAAATGCCGCTCCACTGCTGCATCGGCCATCACTTCTTCCGCCCCAAAGGCAAGACCATATACGTCCGCCTTTCCTGCCAGCACGTCTCTGGCTTTATCCGTCAATTTCAAAACCGCATAGGGCGCGCCTTCACGGCGCAAATAGCCGTCGGCCGCATAACTATTGAGGGCATTTTTGATATGGGTGATCTTTTCAAAGGATAATTTCCCATAGGTAGGCGTATCCATCAAATGCCGCTCCATGACCGCTTTCGTCCGTTTCCCTTTGAGCACATCGGCGATAATGGTGGCGCCGTATCGTTCTTGCAAGGATTGGATGGTACGGAAAATCAACGTCGCCACGTCGGTCACTTTCACTCGGCCCTTGGCACTTTCGCAATTTCCGCAATGCCCACAGGGCTCTCCCGCCTTTTCGCCAAAGTATTGGAGAATATAATTTCGCAGGCATGAGGTGGTCTGACAATAATCCACCATGCTGTTCAACCGCTGGTAATCCATGGCCCGCTGCTCGTCGGACTGATTGCCCGATTCGATGAGATATTTCTGAATCCCTGCATCCTGTCCATTGTAGAGAAGAATGCACTCCGCCTTCGCCCCATCACGGCCCGCGCGGCCCGCTTCCTGGTAGTAGGACTCCAAACATTTCGGCATCTGGTAATGAATGACATAGCGCACATTGCTCTTGTCGATGCCCATGCCAAAAGCGTTGGTCGCCACCATGACCGGCGTCTTATCAAAAGAAAAATCTTCCTGGGCCTGCCGGCGCTGCCAATCTTCCATGCCTGCATGGTATCGTCCCGCCGGAACTTTCGCCTGACAAAGCATCTGCCACACTTCGTCCACTGCTTTGCGGGTGGCACAATAAATGATGCCGCTTTCCTTGCGATGGGCCTTCACATAGCGCAAAATGAAATCGTCCCGCTGGGCCCCTTGGATAACACGGAAAGACAAATTGGGCCGATCCAGCCCGGTGCGGAAAATTTTCGCCTGGGTCAGTCCCAAACTTTGCTTCATATCCGCTTCGACTTGGGGCGTGGCAGTGGCGGTGAAAGCAGTCACAATCGGCTTCCTCGGCAAAGAGCGGACGAAAGTTAAAATTTTCCGATAGGACGGCCGGAAATCGTGACCCCATTGGGACACACAGTGGGCTTCATCCACCACAATCATAGAAAGGGGCACTTGGGCCAAGCACTGGGTGAAATAGGAAGGTTCCAATTTTTCCGGTGCCATATAGAGC
This sequence comes from Paludibacteraceae bacterium, assembly GCA_963597965.1. Classification (GTDB taxonomy): domain Bacteria; phylum Bacillota; class Negativicutes; order Veillonellales; family Dialisteraceae; genus Dialister. The sequence goes on from CAVBRV010000091.1 coordinate 3,993, forward strand.
AATTTGATTCGTCCCCGATACAAATTGCGGAGCCGTTCGATGGATTCATTGTAAGGCACCGTGCTATTCACATAAGACGCCGGAATGCCTTGGTCATTCAGTGCTTCCACCTGGTCTTTCATGAGGGAAATCAAAGGGGAAATAATGACCGTGCCATGAGGAAATAAGAGCGCCGGAATCTGGAAACAGATAGACTTCCCCGCCCCGGTAGGCATGATCGCCAACACATCCTGCCCGGATACAATGGCAGAAATCACTTCCTCCTGTACCGGTCTAAAGGCATCATAGCCAAAATATTTCTTTAACACATCCCGCGGGCCCATGCTGGTTCTCCCTTCTCGTTTATCGAATCATATCGTTTCATATTATAACATAAAAGCAGTTAGGAGTGAGGAGTTAGGAGTGGTGGAAGGGGCGCACATGATTTGGAAGCGCCCCAAAATATGAAAAAGGTTATTATTCTACTGATTTCATTTTTCAAACATATCACCTGTAAGGCTTCGAGCAAGGTTATAAGGGTTATGTTTACCGTAAGTTTCATAACCTTATATAACCTTGTGACAAGCGATATGAAATTGTATGTAAAAAAACAGAAACCAGCAGAATAATAACCTTTTAAAATATGCGGCGCTTCCAAATGATTATGCGCCGCACCACCACTCCTCACTCCTCACTCCTCATTCCTCACTGCTTTTCTGGTTTCCTTTTTCGCTAAAATATAGTAAAGTAATATATAAAGAGTAATTATATTTCGTTTTATTTCAAGGAGGCTTACTATGAATTTATTATTCACCGCCTTAGTCGTCATTTGGGCAGCCTGGCTAATTTTGAAGAAATACAAAGCCCAGACAGTCCTATTTCTTGCCGGTGCCATTTTGCTCTCCGGTTCTATGATCATGGAGTGGGGCACCATCATGCCTGCTGGAAAAAGTACGGGCATGTGGAGTTTCGATCTATTTGAACTCATCCGCAGTCTATTTTCCAATCGCGTAGCCGGCCTGGGCTTGAACATCATGGCGGTCGGCGGCTTTGCACGCTACATGGATAAAATCGGCGCCAGCAATGCGTTAGTTAGTCTAACCATCCGCCCACTGATGATGCTGAAATCCCCTTACATCGTCATGAGTGCTTGCTGGGTGCTGGGCATGTTCTTAGGACTTGCCATCAATAGTGCTTCCGGCCTAGCAATGCTCCTCATGGTTACCATGTTTCCTGTACTGGTAGCTCTCGGCGTCTCCCGTATCTCTGCCACCGCTGCCATCGCGACCACTCTTTGCTTGGACTGGAGCCCTTCCGATACGGGCACCATCTTTGCCGCAGAAATCGCTGGCTTCGACCCAGTGGTCTATTGGCACACTTTCCAAATCCCCATTGCTTGCCTGGTCATTCCTTGCGTCGCCGTGGCTCACTATTTCACCCAGAAAATCATGGATAAAAGAGAAGGGCATGTAGTGGCAGCACTCAATCCAGACGATGTCCACATCAATGCAGATACGGAAGAGGAAAAGAAAGCTCTCACCAGCCATCCGCCGAAATTCTATGCCATTCTCCCTGTCATTCCGTTGGCTCTGATTTTGGTCTTCTCCCCGCTTTGCATTTCGACAGTCAAGATGAATATCATCATGGCGATGTTCATCGGGACCACCATCGGCATGATTTGCCAAGCCTTCCGTACCAGAGATTTGAAAGAAACTTTTGCGGAAATCCAGATTTTCTTTGACGGCATGGGCAGACAGCTCTCCAACGTCATCACCATCATCATCGCTGGTGAATTTTTCGCCAAAGGTCTCACTTCCACCGGTTCCATCGACGCTATGATTCAGGGCGCTCAAACCACCGGATTCGGCGGCGCCGGCCTCACATTGGTCATGATTGGCATCATCGCCGTGTGCGCCGTCATCATGGGCAGCGGCAATGCGCCTTTCTTCGCTTTTGCAAATTTGGTACCAGAAATTGCAGCCAAAACAGGCATCGCTGCCTCTTTCATGATTCTCCCCATGCATCTCATCGCTAGCTCAGCCCGCGCTATTTCCCCCATCACCGGCGTCATCATCGTAGCCAGCGGCATGGCCGGCATCAGCCCCTTCGACCTAGTGAAACGGACTGCCATTCCCATGATTGTTTCTTGCTTGCTGATTGTGATTGGAGATTTTGTGATTTTTGGATAATTTAGTGACTGGTGACTGGTGACTAGGGATTAGGAGTTAGCAGTTAGCAGTTGGCAGTTAGCAGTTAGCAGTTGGTAGTTGGCAGTTGGCGATTGATGGGAGCGGATAGGAAATATTTCCGTATGAAAAACAATGATATGCTATCGGTAGAAGCAAACGAAAGTCCCCTTCCTCTGGAAGGGGATAGCGGATGAGCGAAGCGAATCAAGCAGGGGATAGCCCGCACTAGCGGTATACCGTATATTGTCACCCTCTGTACTGGCGTCTCTACTAGCGCAATGCTGTTAAGTTAAGGATTGGCGATAGCTAGCATGATTCCGCTAGTGAGTACAAGGTTCTTAGGGTTCTAAAGGTACAAAGGGTTCTTAAGGTTCTCGAATGAGCCAATAGACGCTGAAGTTATCATCGCATTTGGGAGCCGTTAGAACCTTTAGTACCCTTAGAACCCTGAGAACCTTTGGCGAAGCAGAAATCATCGTATATTCCGCTTAACTTAATGACATTGCCTATTAGCAATCAACTCGCCTTAGCAGGACGCCTATACCGCTACCACTCTTTTATCATTTATCCCGCTATTGCGAGCTATCCCCCCTGCCCCCCTTCCAGAGGAAGGGGGTTACGGCTAGTACGCTTTTCGCTATCTGCCTCATCGTTACAGAACCTTTGCATGCACATCCCATTTCCATGTTCCTCTAGCCGTATCATCGCTACAGAACCCTCACATACACATTTCAGCTCCCTTGTTTCTCCAACCTCACCATCGCTACAGAACCCTTAGAACCCTGAGCAACCTGAGCAACTTGAGCAACCTACGTAACCTATCATATCACACAGAAAGGACAACATACCATGAACACCCAACGCCTCATTGAAGAATTTAAAGAATTGGTTTCCATCGAAGTCCACTCCCGCCAGGAACGAACCATTGCGGACGTATTGAAAAAGAAATTGGAAGACCTGGGCCTTACCGTCACCGAAGACAAAGCCGGTGAGGTACTGGGCGGAAATACGGGAAATCTGTACGCCATTCTTCCGGGCAATGCAGACAAAGAACCGGTTCTCTTTTCCGCACACATGGATCGGGTCGGCAATCACGGTCACATCCAGCCCATTGTCAAGGAAGAAGAAGGCATCATCGTTTCTGACGGCACCTCCATCTTGGCAGGCGACGACATTGGCGGCGTTTCTGCCATTCTTGCCATGCTTCGCGAAGTACAGGAACAGCAGATTCCCCACGGCCCCATCGAAGTGGCTTTTTCCATTTGCGAAGAAACCGGCGTGGAAGGGTCTGCCCAGTATGATTTCTCGAAATTCCTCTCCAAGAGCTGTTTCGTCCTTGATGCGTCTGGCAAAGCCGGCACCATCGTTCTAGCCGCCCCCAGCAAAGGCCGCGTCACCATCACGGTCCACGGCATCACCGCTCACGCCGGCAATGAACCGGAAAAAGGACTGAATGCATTGAAAGTGGCTGCGGACCTCATCATGCACCTCCCCGACGGTCGCCTCTCTCCTGTTTCTACCGCCAACTTCTCCATCATCGAAGCGGGCAGTGCCACCAACGTGGTTTGCGACAAAGTCACCCTCGTGGGCGAACAGCGCAGCCGCGACGGCAAAGCCTATGAACAGATTTCAGAAGACATCCGAAACGCAGCGGATTTAATTTCTAAGAAATACAACACCCCCATTGAAGTGGACATTCACACCCTCTATCATGCTTTCCAACTGGAAGAAACAGCCCACCCCTGCGTGCTAGCCAAAGAAGCAGCCGAAGCGGTAGGTCTCGCCTCCTTCTTCAAACAAGGCGGTGGCGGCATGGACGCCAACCACTTCAACGAACACGGCATCGCCGCCGTAGGACTAGGCACAGGCAATTTCAAATGCCACACCAATGCGGAATACCAGGTGATCGAGGATTTGGTGGCTTGTGCGAAACAAGCGGTAGAGATTGTGCGGAAAGCGTAAGCGGTGAAAAGTGCGTAATGCGAAGTGCGTAGTGCGTAATGGTGGAAGGGGCGCATCATAGTTTGGTAGCGCCCCTTTTTTATAAATAGTAGGCTCTCACTGTTGCTAGTTGTTGGTTGTCGGTTGTTTGGGTCTAACAACAAACAACTGACAACTAGCAACAATCACCAATCTAGTAAATATAAAAGGACTTGGTAGAAATAACCCAATTTCTCCAAGTCCTTTTTATATGTATAATATTGCGGCGCTTCCAAATTTTGTGCGCCGCCACCACCATTCCTCACTCCTCATTCCTAATTCCTCATTATCTTTTTCTATGTGGATGATACAACTGCCATCCAAAGTACAGCGCACAGAACCGTAGCAGCACCACAATGCCGAAGGCCGCCCAGGAAGCATAGGGAAGGGACAGATAATTTCTGAGGAAACAAAGTGCCAAGCCGCCCACCACGGAGGCCACGGCGTACACATCCATGTAAAGCACCACCGGCATGCGGCGGGCCATCATATCCCGGAGCATGCCGCCCCCCACGGCTGTGATGAGGCCCAACATGGTTGGCAGCAGGTAATGGTAAGAATCGGGGAATTTATAAAAAGCGGTCAGTGCCCCGGTCACGGTGAAAGAGGCCAGCCCTACGGTATCGGAAATATTGTAGAGAAAAGAAACAAATTTCCTGTTGCTGGGGGTAGCTTTCCAAAAGGGATAGAGCACGCTCACCAAAAACGCCGTTCCAATGGAAACGAAAAGGCCACTAGGACTTTGGAGTGCCATAGGCGGTGTGATCCCACACAGCACATCTCGCACCATCCCGCCGCCCACGCCGGTCATGACAGCCAACACGGTGATGCCAAAAATATCCATTCGCCGGGACAATCCCACCACCGCCCCCGAAAAAGCAAAGGCGATGGTCCCCATGATTTCATAAATCATCCAGGTGATACTCATAATCTAGCGAAAAACTCCTTATTTCTAAAAAAGGAGTAATGAGTAAAGAGCAATGAGTAATTGTGGCGGCGACGCATAAATAATAAAGCGTCGCAAAATTATATAAGTAGGGCGCTTTATTATTTGTGCGCCCGTTCCATAATTACTCATTACTCCTTACTCATTACTCATTGCATTAAAAGACTAAATGAATCAAAAGATAGCACAACGAAATGAACCCCTGCGCCAATGGATTGATGATGCGATTGATGAAGCCGCTGAAGACGAGGAGAATCAGGATGAGAAAGCCGTAGCGAGCGTTGAAATTTTCAAATTTCCAGGACCATTCGCCGGGCAAGAACATGCTCACGATTTTTGATCCATCCAGGGGCGGCACGGGAATGAGATTGAAAAAGGCGAACCACACATTGTACATCATAATCCACTGCAGGAAGAGATAGCCTCCCTGTCCCAACATGCCCAGGCGACCTAAAATCGCCATGAGAAGCAAGGACAAAAAGCAAAGAAATAAATTCATCCCCGGTCCTGCAAAGGACACCTTCAGCACATCGCTCTTATAATTGTGATAATACCGGGGATCAATCATAACCGGTTTTGCCCAGCCAAAGCCGCAAATCACCAAAAGCAAAGTGCCCATCATATCCAGATGGGCCAGGGGATTGATGGTGAGCCGCCCCTCCCGGCTCGGCGTGGGATCCCCCAACGCATCCGACACCGCCGCGTGGGCGTATTCGTGCATAGAAAGCGCAATCAAAAGCGCCGGCACACGGTATATGATGGTGCCGAGGTCAAGAAAATCGAACATAAATGACTCCTTGTGAAAAATGAGTAATGAGGAGTTAGTAATGAGTAATGAAGGAAGGGCGCATCAAATGATATAGCGCCCAAAGTATGAATAAGGTTACTATTCTACTGATTTCTCTCTTCTAACATATCACAAATAAGGCTTAGTATGGGGTTAAAAGGGTTATACAGGGTTATGTGCTTGCCCTAGGGAAACACTGATTTAATCATGTTTTGAAATGATTCTTGAATTTTTATTCAAAGCGAGGAAAGAAAATCCGCGAATAGCGAGCTATTTAAGGATTTCCTTGACGATGCTTTGGATAAAAATTCATAT
>CAVBRV010000092.1:0-10128 GCA_963597965.1 Paludibacteraceae bacterium
CCCTCTGCCTACGGCATCTCCCCCGGAGGGGGCGAGGTCCTACGGACCTATCATTCATATTTAAAACCGCTAAATTACTTTGCTCACATCGAAATGAATCGCCATTTTACTGGTGGGAAGTTTGAGTGATTCATTAATTTACTTTTCAACTGGTACAAGAACGGATTAGAGATTGTTGCTGGTTGTTAGGCCCCAACAACAGACAACAAACAACCAACAACCATATACGGAGGTGATAGAATGATTGATAGACCTTTATATGTGAATCAAATTATGGCATATACAGATACGCCCTTTGTAAAAATTCTCACCGGGGTGCGTCGCTGCGGTAAATCTACGATTTTGAAAATGATTATGGAGCGACTTGTCCGGGACCATCAGGTAGCCAAAGACCATATCATTAGCTGCCGTTATGATTCTATGGAATATGAAGACATGACAGCCAAGGAAATGTACCTGGATTTGAAAAAGCGACTGGCCCCGGCGGGAAGAACCTATTTGTTTCTGGATGAAGTACAGGAAATTGATGGTTGGGAGAAAGTGGTCAATTCCTTGGCCTCTGATTTCGATGTAGATTTGTATGTGACGGGATCCAATTCGCGGATGATGTCTTCGGAAATTTCAACCTATTTGACAGGGCGGTATATTTCCTTCCGCATTTATACTCTTTCTTTTAGAGAATATTTGGATTTCAAGAAACGATATGCGCCCTTAGAAGACACGAAGAAAGAACTTGTCCATTATGTACAATTAGGAGGCTTTCCGGCGATTCACTTGAAAGCCTATTCGCCCGATGAAGTGTATACCATTGTTCGGGATATTTACAATTCCACTGTGTTTTCAGATATAGTCAAACGCAATCAAATTCGGAAAGTTGACCAGTTGGAACGGGTGGTGAAATATACCTTTAACAATGTGGGAAATACATTTTCTTCCAAAACGATTGCCAATTATCTCAAAGCAGAACATCGAAAAATTGACAATGAAACGGTGTATAATTATCTGGAAAAGCTGGAAAGTGCCTACTTGCTTCATCGTTGTTCCCGCTATGATTTGCAAGGGAAGGAAATATTGAAGACCCAGGAGAAATTTTATTTGGCTGATGTGTCACTTCGATATAGTGTTTTGGGGTATAATACAGATACAGTGGCTTCCAGTTTGGAAAATCTGGTGTATTTGGAACTTTGCCGGCGCGGATATACGGTGTATGTGGGGAAAATCGGAGATGGAGAAATTGACTTTGTAGCAACTCGGCAAAATGAAAAGCTCTATGTACAGGTCACACAAAAAATCGATTCCGAGAAAACAGAAAATCGCGAATATGGAAGACTGCTTGCTATCGCAGATAATTATCCCAAATATGTTTTGACCACCGATGAATTTGCTGGTGGAAATTATGAGGGAATACGAACTATGCATATTGCGGATTTTCTGTTAAATGATGGTTATTGATGAATAGGTGCTATTTCACTTATTGAGAAATCGCATGAGTAATTGTTGATGGTTGTTAGTTGTTTGTTGTTTGAACCCCAACAACAAACAACCAACAACAAACAACATGATAAAAGCAAAGGAGAATTATGGTTATCAATTACGAACTCGTCGCCGAAGATAAGAAAACCGGCGCTCGTGCGGGGCTGTTGCATACGCCCCATGGCACATTCAAGACCCCTATGTTTATGCCCGTAGGCACCCAAGCCACGGTGAAGACGGTGACACCGGAAGAATTGGAAGAGATGGGGGCACAGATTATTCTGTCCAACACCTATCATCTTTTCCTGCGTCCCGGTACGCAGCTCATCAAAGAAGCAGGGGAATTGCACAAATTCATGAATTGGCCGAAAGGCATTTTGACCGACAGTGGTGGATTCCAGGTATTCAGCTTGGGAGCGATGCGGAAAATCACGGAAGAAGGGGTGCATTTCCGCTCGTTCTTAGATGGCTCCAAGCAATTCTTATCGCCCGAAGTGTCCATTCATGCCCAGGAAGATTTGGGCAGCGATATTGCTATGGCGTTCGATGAATGCATTCCTTATCCGGCGGATTATGCCTATGCGGATCATTCCACCGCTCGTACCACCCGCTGGGCAGAACGGTGCATCAAGGCTCATACGAGAACCGACCGCGGTATGTTTGGTATCGTGCAGGGCGGCATGTACAAAGATTTGCGCAAGCGGAGTGCTCAGGAAATTTCTTCTATGCCTTTCGATGGTATGGCGATTGGTGGTCTCTCGGTGGGGGAACCCCATGACCTGATGTATGACATTCTGGAATATACCACCCAGTGGCTGCCGGTGAATAAGGCCCGCTACCTCATGGGGGTAGGCACACCGGATTGCCTGGTGGAAGGCGTGGCCCGCGGGATTGATATGTTTGATTGCGTATTCCCTACGCGCGTGGCTCGAAATGGGATGGCCATGGTTCATTCCGGTCGTATGAATATGAAAAATAAGAAATACGAAAAAGACTGGGCCCCGCTGGAAGAGGGTTGTCAGTGCTATACGTGCCAGCACTATAGCCGAGCTTACATTCGCCATTTGTACAAGTCCGAAGAACTCCTGGCCTTCCGTCTGGTGACCATTCACAATCTGTATTTCCTATTGCAATTCATGCGAGATATGAGACAGGCTATCATTGATGGCAATTTCTCGGAGTTTAGGGAAAGTTTCATGGCAGGATATCATCGGTAGTGAGAAGTTAGAAGTGAGAAGTTAGAAGTGGTGGTGGCGGCGCAGCATGGCTTGGAAGCGCCGCAGGTTTTTATGAGTAGGCAGTTAGCAGTTGGCAGTAGGCAGTATTTGTAACCGTCATTTCGACCGATGGGATTTGTGCTTGATGAATCTATTGTGTAGTTCAGGTCCATGTTAGACAGAAGTGGAGAAATCTTGTGAGGATAAAGTTGTTTTTTGATAGTGACTCAAGATTTCTCCACTTTTGTCCAACATAGTCGCTTAGTACGATAAATTCCTCCTTGCACAAATCCCATCGGTCGAAATGACGATACTGCCAACTGCCAACTGCTAACTGCTAACTGCCTACTATTTCCTGCTAACAACCAACAACAAACAACCAACAACAAAAAAAGTAAAGACAACCACCCTATAGATATGATAAAATAACTCTATATGAGTTTACGGAGGTGAAAGAAGAATGGAACAGGTAATGAACTTTATCAGCCTGGTATGGCCGTTTCTGATTTTGGTAGGTATTATGTATTTCTTTATGTACCGTCCACAGAAGAAGCTGAAATTGGAAAGAGGTCGCTTTTTGCTGTCCCTGAGAAAAGGGGATCACGTAGTGACTGCCGGTGGCGTACACGGTGTGATTAAGGTGCTGCGTGACAAATACGTAGAACTGGAAATCGCTCCGAAAGTGGTCATCAAGGTGGAAAAAGCAGCTATCCAGCACGGCGAAGTGAAGCTGATGGATATGGAAGAAGCGAAGAAAGCCGGTGCTGCTGCTATCGGTGAAGCGGCTACAGAACCCGTAGAAAACCAGATGGTGAAAACCAAGGAAAAACCAGATCAGGTTGTGGAAGAAGTAGTCGAAGTAGACGACCCGAAAGATGCTGGCACCGAAGTGGTAGAAGAAATTGTGGAAGTCGATGAAAACGGCAAAGAAATTTCCAAGACCACGAAAAAAGAGGAAAAGAAATGATGAGGACGGATCTGCCTGCTTTAGAAATGAAGCGGGACATTCGCCAGAAGATGCTCGCCGCAAGGCGGGCTCTTTCTGCTAGTGAAATAAAAGAAAAAAGTGTGGTTTTGCGGGACCAAGTCTGTTCGCTTCCTGCCTATCAGAAGGCGAAGAAAATCATGGCATATTTAGCCATGAAGGGCGAAGCAGATTTGGACTCTTTGATTTTGCAGGCACTATCAGATGGGAAGGAAATTTATATTCCTGTCTGTCTTCCAGAAAAACAGATGGAAGCGGGACGGCTTCTCTCTATGGACCATTTCCAAAAAGGACCCTATGGCCTTCGAGATTTGCCCGATGGCTATGACGTGGTTTCTCCAGAAGAATTGGACCTGGTCCTGGTGCCTGGTGTGGCTTGCACGCCGGATGGTGTCCGCCTCGGTATGGGGGCAGGCTATTACGACCGGTACTTGGTGCACGTGCCTTTTGAAAAGCGAGTGGTCACCCTGTGGGATTTCCAAGTGGTGGACGCCATTCCTTTTGAAACTTTTGACCAGAGAATGTCGCAGATTGTGACGGAGAAACGAATCATTGAAGTAGGCAGTTAGCAGTAGGCAGTTGGCGGTATTTGTTGCTGGTTGTTGGTTGTTAGTTGTTTGGGAATCCCGACAACAAACAACCAACAACTAACAACTAACAACAATGACTGCCAACTGCGAACTGCTGACTGCCAACTAACTAAGAAAAGAGGTTGAAACGTTGGAAAAGAAAAGGAAAAGTGCTGTCAGAACGGGGAATTTGATCCGATTCTGGGCAGTCATCGTCGTGATTATCGGCGTATTCCTGGGAACGGTGGGCTGGCTGGCTGGTCATATCCGCCAAGGCCTTGACTTGCAAGGCGGTACTCACATCGTCATGCAGGCCGAAGATACGGAAGAAAATAAAGTCACCCAGGAAGCGATTGTGCAAGTCATCAATATCATGCAGAAGCGTGTCAATGAAATGGGCTTGACCGAACCGATCATTCAGCAGGAAGGGGCTAACCGTATCATTATTGAACTTCCTGGTGAAAAAGACCCGCAGAAGGCCATCGAAACCATTGGTAAGACCGCTGTCCTTCAGTTCAAAGATGAAGAAGGCAACGTGAAACTCACCGGGGAAGATTTGAAAAATGCCAAAGAACAGATGGGGCAGAACAAACAGCCATTGGTCGCTTTGGAATTTAGCGATGAAGGGGGCAAGAAATTTGGCGACCTCACCGCTGCCAATATTGGCCGTCACATCGGGATTTACCTGGATGGCGAACTCTTGACCAATCCAGTAGTCAATGAAGCCATCACTGGCGGCTCTGCTGTTATTACCGGTCAGAGAACTTTGGAAGAAGCCAAAGACTTGGCTATTCTCCTTCGCAGTGGTGCATTGCCAGTCAAAGTGTCCGTCATGGAAGTCCGCACCGTCGGTCCGTCTCTGGGACAGGATTCCAAAGATAAATCGGTGGTCGCATTCACCATCGGCCTGTCTTTGGTTGTGCTCTTCATGCTTTGCGTTTATCGCATGGCTGGCTTTGTGGCAGATACCGCCCTTTTGGTATATGTGTTGATTTTGTTGGGCATTCTGAACTTGCTCCATGCCACACTGACCTTGCCAAGTGTGGCCGGCGTCATCCTGTCCATTGGTATGGCAGTGGATGCGAATGTCCTCATTTTTGAACGATTCAAAGAAGAAATAGCCGCAGGAAAAATGCTTCGCTTGGCTGTACAGGCTGGATTCAAACGTGCTTTCGTCACCATTTTCGATGCGAACATGACCGTCATTATTACCTCCTGCATCCTGTTCTTCCTGGGCAGTGCTACAGTGAAAGGCTTCGCCTTCTCCCTGGGACTTGGCGTGGCTGTGTCCATGTTCACTGCGATTACGGTCAGCCGTACTCTCTTGATGTTCCTCATCGATGCCAACTGGATTCATAATCCATGGTGGTTTGGCGGGAAAAGGGGGTATGACAAATAATGTTTAACAGTTTTGATTTTATTGCTAAAAGAAAAATCTGGTTCGGTTTCTCCGGGCTCTTGATTGTATTATCCATTATTTCCATCGTCCTCTTCCGCTTCAACTGGGGCATTGATTTCACCGGCGGTACCATTTTGGAACTGGCCTTCCCGCAGAATGTGACAGTCGAACAAGTCCGCGATGGCCTCCGTCAAGATGGACTGGAAACAGCCACCATTCAGCTTTCTGGAAATATCCAGGGCGAAGCCGGCGATGATGTGATCATTCGTACCAGAAATCTCTCGGCCGAAGAAGCACAGACCGTGGTGTCTCACGTGAATGATAAACTGGGACAGGCCGAAGTGAAACGTATCGAAACCGTAGGCGCTGTCATTGGTTCGGAAGTTACAGAAAATACATTGCTCAATGTCATTCTGTCTTTCGGTGCTATGATTCTCTACATGTCCATCCGTTTTGAACATCGCATTGCGCTCTCCGCTATCGTAGCCATTTGCCACGATATTCTCATGGTACTCGGCGTCTTTGCCTTCTTCCATCTGGAAGTGGATGCATCCTTCCTGGCTGCCATCCTCACCGTATTGGGCTACTCCATGAATGAGTCCGTCGTTATTTTCGACCGTATTCGTGAAGCCATTCATACCCATCGGCGCACTGATAGCTTTGCGAAACTAGCGAATGACTCCATTCACCAGACCATCCGTCGTTCTCTCTATACATTGACCACCACCCTCTTCTGTGTGGCCTCTCTGTATTTCTTCGGCGGCGATACGACGAAAAACTTCGCTCTCGTCATGCTCATCGGCTTCATTTCCGGGGCTTACTCTTCGGTATGCGTAGCCACTTCCATCTGGGTGACCTGGCATGAACATACTTCCAGCACAAGAAATGCACCACATCATGAGGAAGAAGAGCCGAAGAAAGGGAAAAAACGTAAATAAGGGTATGTGGCATGATTTCGTATAGCTAACATAGGAATTTTCATGTAACGCCTGTGCATCACTATCAATGAAAATGATGAGAGATTAAGTGGCTAGGGATTGGGGATTAGGGATTAGAAAGAGCATTCCCTAATCCCTAGCTACCAATCCCTAATCCCTGTGTTCATAATAAAGGTTATACAAGGTTATGAGATTAAATTTGTCTCGTACTTTGTGTAACCTTTTTTGTTGTTGGTTGTCGGTTGTTGGTTGTTGGTTTATGCTCCGTGTTCTGTCCGACCAATTTTCACAAATACAAAGTGTCATTGGTTTAAGGGTTATGGGTTAAAGCGTGATGCAAACCCTAAACCTTAAACCAATGACATTTTCTTTACGTGCGAATTGTCACAAATGAACAAGGGAAATAAACCAACAACCAACACCTTGAAATATTCAACGCCTACTATTTATTTCAAATCTCATCTTGCATTGGGAGAAACAAAACAAGTATAATGAAAGCGTATACTTATTTTAGAAATATAAATTGGTTGTTAGTTGATAGTTGTTGGTAGAAATTCTAACAACCAACAACTAACAACCAACAACAATCCAATGTTATTACATGAAACGAAATAGGCTATGATTCCTGTTGCTACCAAGGTTACTCAGGTTTCTCAGGATGCTAAGGTCGCTCACGTTTCTTGAATGAGCTAATGACGCCAGCGACTATTGGCACATTCGAGAAACCTTAGAACCCTTAGAACCCTGAGAACCTTGAGCAACCTGTAACCACAAGCGAAATCATACCTATTAACGCCAATCCTCTACTATCACTCATTGATGAAGGAGTTTCCTATGACATTTGCAACCATGAAAAAGAAGCTGGACATATTGAAGCAGGCCATGATGGCGAACGATGGGGTCTATTATCATATCAACCTCACCCAGGATCGGGTTTCTATGCCTATGATTCAAGTCATTGACCACAAGTCTTACAACATCAATGAGCAGCTGGGATTTCCAGTGCCTGTGAAATTTAGCGATGTGGTTACGTACTGGGAGAAGCTTCTTCCTGAAGAAGAGCGGCAGGGGTATTTGGATTTCCTGTCTATCCCACGTTTGCTGACCCGTTTCCAGCAAGGGGAGCACCATGTGGTGCATAAATACTGGACAAAATCTGTCCTTTTGAAGCCCATGCTGACCGAGCAGCACATAGTGATGTACTCTGATGAGGAAACCGGCGATGTGCACGCCATTACCTACATGTTGGATTTGACGAAGGCCTACTGGAAAGAGAAATATGACAAAGAAGAACGGGAAAAGCAACTCCTTTTGGCGTTGAGTTCTGATTATACCTCGGAGTATCTTTGTGATTTGGATAATGACACCTTGGTGCCGCTGAAACAAAATGCCGATTCCAATGCGATCGTGGTGAATGATGGCATTGCGGATAATCCTTTCCAATTTTCTTCTCGCATGGCCTATTATTACCATACCTTTGTGGTGAAAGAATCGGCGCCCGATTTTTTAGAGAAGGTCAATCCTTCGTATCTTAAAACCTATCTGAAAGACCATGAACGGTTCATTTGTCGCTACGAAGCCGCCCCGAATCCAGCCGGTTGGCGGAGGTTTGAATTGCAAGTCATTCGTCTGCCTGATTGGGAGGGAAGAAAGGCGCTTTTAGGATTTCGCTATGTAGATGATGTGGTGGCGGTGGAAGAGGAGCAACGGAAACGAATCGAAGCGGCCAATCAACGCTTGGAAGACCAGCTCCATGTCATTAGTGGACTCACCAATGCCTACATTGCGGTGTATCGGGTGAACTTGAAAGAAGCCTGGTGCCAGCCGGTGAAGAATATTCCTTTCTTCGAGCAAGCCGTCGAGCTTTGCAAGACTGTGGATGATGTGGCCCATGCCTTTGTCACCCTTTGCGTCCGTCCCGAAGACCAGGAAAAAATGTGGGCCTTCACGGAATGGAGGAAATTGCCAGAACGACTCTTGCATCAAGATACGTTGGTGGAAGAATTTCATGGACAAATCGATCCCTTTGAATGGTGCCGGGCCAGCTGGATTATAGCGAATCGAGATGAACAGGGCGTCCCGGTGGAAGTCCTGTATGCAGTGGAAGATATTTCTACCATCGTTCGGACGAGACAGAAAAATGAAGAAGATTTGAAACAAGCCAGAGACCAAGCACTGGCAGCGAACCGGGCCAAGACCACTTTTCTTTTCAACATGTCCCACGACATTCGCACGCCCATGAATGCTATCGTTGGCTATACAGCCCTTTTGAAAAAGCACTGGGGCGAGGAAGCGAAGTGCAAAGATTATCTGACAAAGGTGGAGTCTTCTAGCAATTTCTTGCTGTCTCTCATCAATAATGTCCTAGAAATGGCGCGCATCGAAAGCGGGAAAGCCGTATTGGATGAATCGCTGATTAAAGGCACCGACATCGGAGAAGCGGTGGTCACGGTGTACGAAGAGCTGATGAGGAAGAAACATATCCAATTTGTGGAAAATATCCAAATGAAAACGGACTATTTCTACGGCGATTCTTTGAAAATCAAAGAAGTCTTGCTCAATTTGCTTTCCAACGCCTACAAATATACTCCCTCTGGCGGACGCATCACGCTGACTGTCCGAGAGCTTCCTTGCGACGAACCAGGGAAAATGAAGGTGGAAAATATTATTTCCGACACCGGCATCGGAATGGCCGCCGATTACTTGCCGAAATTGTTTGATGAATTTTCCAGAGAACGGACTTCTACTAGAAATACGGTGGAAGGCACCGGCTTGGGCATGGCCATCGTGAAAAATCTGGTGGACCTCATGGGCGGCACCATTCATGTAGAAAGTGAACTGGGGAAGGGGACCACCTTCACCGTGACCCTGACCCATCGCATCGCGGACGAAAAAGATTGGCACAAGAGCCAAGAACAAGAAGTGGACTGGAGCCGTTGCCAAGGGAAACGTATCCTTCTGGCAGAGGACAATGATCTCAATGCGGAAATTGCTCAGGAGCTCTTGGGAGAATATGGTTTCCTGGTGGAACGGGCCGTGGATGGAGTAGACTGTGTGGAAAAAATCCAGCAGGCTCCGATTGGGCAGTACGACTTGATTCTCATGGATGTGCAAATGCCCAATATGAATGGCTACGAAGCGACACGGACCATTCGCGCCTTGCCAGATGAAGGAAAACGAAATATCCCTATCATCGCCATGACTGCTAATGCCTTTGAGGAAGATCGAAGAGATGCTCTAGCAGCAGGGATGAATGACCATATCGCAAAGCCACTGGACATTCCGGCCTTTGCGAAGAAGTTGATGAACGTGCTGTAACAGTAGGCGGTTAGCAGTAGGCAGTTAGCAGTTTTGGCGGTATCTTCGCTATCGTCATTTCGACCGGTCCTATTTGTGCTTGATGGTATAAAAGTATTGAAATGATTTGTGTCCCTGAGTGGAGAAATCTCAGTGGCACCAGCGATAAAAGCTTAGTGGCAGAATCCCGTTTCTGTCTTTAAGCCCTTACCGCTAGTGCTGAAGAGATTTCTCCACTCAGGGACACAAA
>CAVBRV010000093.1:0-9975 GCA_963597965.1 Paludibacteraceae bacterium
CTTATCGCTCTTGGGTGAAAACGTTAGCGGGGCATGCGATTTTCGTAGAGCAGCACATTTTCATGTACACTGATGAAATAAGCGGCGATGTGTGCGCTATTTCCTATGTATTGGATTTGACGCCGAAGTGGAGGGAAGAGCAGTATAAGAAAGAACTGGAAGACAAACAGGAGAAGTTGGAAAAAGCGCTAAAAATGGCAGAGCAGGCCAGGAAATACAGCGAACTCCAGGCTTCTTTGGTGGCAGTCAATGATGCATTGAAGCACGTGACTTCGTTTGATTCTGTCACAGACACAGATGATATGAATCAACGACTTCCTGATTTATTGGCGGCGTTGGGGAAATATTCCATGTCTGATCGGGCCTATATTTTTACTTGGGCTTCGGAAGAAAAGCAAGTCTTGCGTATGACCCATGAATGGTGCAAAGAGGGAGTGGCACCCACGATTGGTGACATGCAGCATCTTTCTATGAGCGATATGCCGAATTGGGCACCTCGTCTCCAGCGGGGCGAAGCCATTGTTTCCTTGAATTGGGAAGGTGACAAAGACAAGACACCCGAAGAATATCAAGTATTTAGTGGGCAGGATATACATTCGTTGATTGTTATTCCCGTTTTTGCGAGCAAGAAACTCAATGGATATATTGGCTTTGATAATCCAGAACGCTGCATGACCGCTTTGTCGGTGCAGATGTTGACCTCTGTGGGGGCATACCTGGGCGGGCTCAAAGAAAATTTGGCCATGATGGACGAATTGGAAAGGAAACAGCAGGCCCTAGAAGCGAGTGTGGATAAGCTGAATGAGGAAAAGCAGATTCTCGATGCCCTCGCTGTGGATTATACGTCGGTGTACTATTGCGATTTGGATACGGATCTGATGGTGACACTGAAATGCAATTTGGAGACCAATACGGTGCTGGCAGAGAAGGTGCTGACCCATGATTTGGACACCTATTCCTTCCGCATCCAGTACTATTTCGACCATTTCATTGTGCAAGAATCGGCGCCGGATTTCCTGGAAAAGATGAGCCCTGATTTCCTCCGAGATTATTTATCTGCCCATCGTCGTTTTGCCTATCGATTCCGGACGAAACCAAATCCCGCCGGGCAGCAGTATTTTGAAGTGCAAATGGTGCGACTGCCGGAGGCGGATGGGTTCAAAGTGGTTATGGGCTATCGCTACATCGATGATATTTTGGCGGAACAGGAACGGCAGAAAGTACAGTTGGAAAAGGCACTGACTGCGGCTCAGCAGAGCAATGAAATCATCGCATCCATTAGCCAGATTTATTGGCTGATTTACCAGTTGGATTTGACGAAGGGCACTTATGAAGAAGTGTCTGGGAAAAAGTATGTCCATAGTTATTCTGGAAAACAGGGGAAACTGGCCGATGTCTATGAGGGAAGTTTGAAAAAGGTCGTGGTCCCAGAGCATCGCCAGGTGATGAGACAATTTTGGAATTATCGGACCTTGCAAGATCGACTTTCTCAGCTCGATACGCTTTCTCAGGAGTATAAAACGCCTAGTGGTTCTTGGCATTGGGGACGCTATATTGTCCAAAAACGAGATGACCAGGGAAAAGCCACCCAAGTGCTGTACTTGGTTCGCAAGATTGACGAACAAAAGCAGAAAGAATTGGAATACCAGCGGCAAATGTTGGCGTCCGCCGAAGAAGCCCGGTTCAATAGTGAAATCGTAGGGACCATCAGCAAATTTTATTGGATCATTTATCTCATGAATTTGAAGACCGGCATCTACGAAGAAATTTCAGCAGGTGAGGAAATCCATCATTACACCGGAAAACATGGAAAGACCCAGGAAGTGTTCCATGATTTAGTAGAAAAAGTGGTGGCTCCAGAGTATGTAGAAAAAATGCAAGATTTTCTGAATACCTCGACTTTAGTTGCTCGCTTGCAACAGGCCAAACAAAAAGGCTCACAATCCATAGCAGCCGAGTACCAAATCAAAGATGGTTCTTGGCAGCTGGGACGTTTCGTGGTGAAAGAGCGAGATGCCGCAGGTCGTCCGACCCATGTGCTGTACTTGCTTCGCCCCATTGACCGGGAAAAGAAAGTGGAAGCGGAATACAAAAGGAAACTATTGGAAACGGCCCAAGAAGCGCGCCGGGCGAACATGGCAAAAACTGATTTCCTGCGCCGCATGAGCCACGACATCCGCACGCCCATCAATGGGATTCGGGGCATGCTCACCATTGCCAATTATTTCCCCAATGACATGGAAAAGCAGAAAGAATGCCGGGAGAAAATGATGGAAGCCTCCGGATTCCTGCTGGATTTGGTGAACAATGTACTGGATATGAATAAATTGGAATCAGGCAGTGTGATTCTGGAACATAAATCTTTTGATTTGTATCATCTATTTAAAGAAACCGATGACATTATAGAAAGCCAAGCCAAAGAAAAGGACATTACCATCCAGAAAGAAGAGGGCGGTGTTCCTCATCATCAGCTGATAGGTAGTCCGTTGCACCTGCGGCAAGTGCTTCAAAATATTTTAGGAAATGCGGTGAAATATAGCCATCGTGGGGGTCATATCTTAGTGACTTCCTGTGAAAAATGGTATAAAGCGGGAAAGGTACTCATCGAATTTTCTTGTACCGATAATGGCATGGGCATGAGCGAAGAGTTCCTCAAAACTGCTTTTGAACCTTTCACTCAAGAAAAACAGGATGCCCGCACCTCCTATACTGGGACAGGCCTGGGCCTTTCCATCACCAAGCAGCTCATTGAACTCATGGGCGGCACCATTTCTATCGAAAGCAAATTGCACCAAGGAACGAAAGTGACCATCCAGATTCCTTTCGATGTAGATACTACGGGTGACACTCCTATTTCTGTAGAACATAACCCCCATATGGTATGCCTCAGAGGAGTCAAAGTCCTTCTGGTGGAGGATAATGAACTCAATATGGAAATCGCCAAATTCTTCCTGGAACAGCGGGGCCTTGTGGTCGATACCGCATGGAATGGGGAGGAAGCGGTAGATAAATTTGCCAAATCCGAAGAGCATGCCTACGACGTGATTCTCATGGACATCATGATGCCCGTCATGGATGGATTGGAAGCGACACGGATTATCCGATCCATGGCGCGTTGGGATGCGAAGGAAATACCCATCATCGCCATGACCGCCAATGCGTTTCTAGAAGACCAGCGGCGAAGTATAGAGGCGGGCATGAATGCCCATTTGTCGAAGCCGCTGGAGAAGGAAACGCTCTATGAGACGTTGCAGAAATTTGTGAGGAAGTAAGTTGGTGGTGACTAGTGACTGGTGACTAGGGATTAGAAAAGCGTTGGCAGTTAGCCGTAGGCAGTTGGCAGTGATTTAAGTGCTAACTAGGGAGTGCTCGTTAATTCGTTTTTTCAATAGAAAGAAATCGGAATGGTGATTGTTGCTGGTTGTTAGTTGTTTGTTGTTGGAATCAAACAACCGACAACTAACAACTAACAACAGTGAGTACACAGGAATTTGCAAAATAGCCCGTATTTCTATGCACTTGAACGTTAAAATTTCACTGTATATATTCAGTAAATATCGGGCGTGTGAATTATCGAGCACCCACTAACTAGGGAAAGATGCAATAGCGGAAAGCCCCCTTTCGCTGAAAGGGGGGCAGGGGGGATAGCTCGCACAAGCGCTTTTTTATATCAATGAGAGGTCCGTAGGACGTCGCCCCCTCCGGGGGAGATGCCGTAGGCAGAGGGGGTGTATTTCCCTCAGCCGAAGGCTGGTTGTATGGTTTTTATAAATACTAAGCGGTATAAATCGCTATGTTTGATTTACAACAAAATGTTTTCATACCGCCTGGTATTCAGAAAAACCATACAACCGGCCTAACGGCCGAAGGAAATGCACCCCCTCTTTTATTCTCCCCCGGTGGGGGAGATGCCCGATGGGCCTCTCATCCATATTTAATACTGCCAACTGCCAACTGCTAACTGCCTACAATTAACCGCTAACCAACAAAGGAGAAACACTATGGATATCTATGCCGCCGCCCTGCCCGGTTGTCCGCGGGTGGGCGCGAAGCATTTACGCGCTTTGATTGATTTCTTTGGAACCCCTGAAGATGTGTGGAAAGCATCTGCTGATGACTTGCATGGGGCAAAACTATTACCGCCGAAGACAGAGAGTGCTTTCCTTGACTATCGGAATAGCGTAGACCCGGACCAAGTGGCGGAGAAATTATTTCAAATGCAAATCCGCTGTTGTACCTGGGAAGACGAAGACTATCCGCCTCTTTTGGCAGCGACGTCCAATCCACCGGCGGTCCTTTTCTACAAAGGCGCCGTACCAGATTGGGAGAAGACGATTGCCATGGTGGGCTCTCGGAAAGCCACGGCCTATGGCGTAGAAACCGCTTTTCAAATGGCAAAAGGCTTGGCCGAAGCAGAAGTGACCGTGGTGTCCGGTGGGGCGCGAGGCATCGATAGTGCGTCTCACAAAGGAGCTTTGGAAGGAAAAGGACCGACTGTGGTGGTACTGGCTTGCGGTCTGGATCGGGTGTACCCACCGGAAAATCGAAATCTATTTCAAACCGTGATCGAATCAGGTGGCACGCTCATTTCCGAATACCCACCAGGCACGCCGCCACTGGGACGTCAATTTCCTGCCAGAAATCGCATCATCGCCGGCATGAGCAAAGGTACTTTGGTGGTAGAAGCAGCAGAGCGAAGCGGTTCTCTCATCACCTCCGATTTCGCCTTGGAAGAAGGACGAGACGTATTCTCCATTCCCGGTAGCATTTGGCTTCCTTCTTGCAAAGGTACCAACCAACTCATCCGCAACGGGGCGATTTGTTGTACCTGTGTGGATGACATCCTCTCCGAATACGGTTGGAACCAGGAAGAAGAAACCGGCGAAAAGAAAAATTTCCTGCAGCCCTTGACCTTAGAGGAAGAATTGGTCTATCGCTATTGCACCAGTGAAAATGAAATTACCTCCGAAGAAATTCTTCAGCAGTCTGGCCTCTCTGTGGTGAAACTCACCATGGTGCTCTTGCAATTACAACTGAAGGGATATATTAAAGAGGTGGGAAATGGAAGATATATTGTGGTGAATCGGTAACGATTTTAGTGCGTAATGCGAAGTGCGTAGTGCGTAATGGTGGTGGCGGCCCACAATTCATATAGGGCCGCAAAGTATATAAAGGTTATCATTCTGCTAATTTCTCTTTTCTAACATATCATGAATAGGGGCTAGTACAAGGTTATATAAGGTTATGAAACTTGCGGTAAGCACATAACCTTATATAACCCTTTTAACCTTGACGTAAGCGGTAAGAATTGTATGTTAGAAATTGGAAATGGGCAGAATGATAACCTTTATATATTTCGCGGCGCTTCCAAATTTTGCGCGCCGCTACCTTCATTACGCACTACGCACTTCGCATTACGCATTCCTAAATAACAATTCTCTTGACATCAGATTCCAGATAGGTGTATTGTTTCAGCTGTATAGAAATGATAGACTTGTCTTTTTTTGTTGTGCAAAGTTTGATAAAATAGCGGTATGCGGTGTAACCGCTGACGTTATTTGAAATTTAGAGAATAGATTGAAAAGGTTATTATTGTGCCGAGGGCTGCTCATTCGTGCCGTACAAAAACGATAGCGAATGGGTTATAAAGGGTTATAAAAGGTTAAAGTCATAACCATTCATAACCTTTTATTAAGCGGAAAAGTACCAGTTGGCGCAACTGTTTCATGTCGAACAATAACCTTTAGGCAAGCGAAAAAATACTAGTTGACGCAACTGCTTTGCGTCGAGTAATAACCTTTTGTCTAGGCGAGAACATGCCAGTTGAACAAACCTTTCACGCCGCAATAATAACCTTTTACAATTATCGTATACAAAACCATGTGAGATAACAGAAATAAAACTTAGGAGGAAATATGCCTATTACCAGAACCATAACCATCGGAACGAAGAAACGGGGGCACCGGGCGGCGCCTGCGTTCAAACGAAAACCGAAAGCCAATGGAAAGCACTTGGTGGTCGTCGAATCCCCAGCGAAAGCCCGAACCATCGAACGCATCTTGGGACCGAATTATAAAGTCATGGCATCCATGGGCCATTTGCGGGACCTGCCCCAGCGCACTTTGGGGGTGGATATCGAGGATGGGTTCAAACCGGAATACGTGGATTCCAAAGATCGGGAAAACGTGATCAAAGATTTGCAAAAAGCAGCGAACCAGTCCTGCGATATTCTTCTGGCAACGGACCCTGATCGCGAAGGGGAAGCTATTTCCTGGCATTTGTCCAAATTGCTCGATGTGAATCCAGAAGACAATGTGCGTATTGCGTTTCATGAAATCACACCACCTGCCATCAAAGAAGCCATTCAGCATCCTGGCCCCATTGATTTACATCGGGTCGATGCCCAGCAGGCACGCCGCGTGTTGGACCGTTTGGTAGGGTACAAATTGTCTCCGTGGTTGTGGCGACAGGTGTATCGCGGATTGTCTGCCGGTCGTGTACAGTCTGTAGCCACTCGCCTCATTTGTGAACGAGAAGAAGAAATCAAAGCCTTCGTGCCAGTCGAATACTGGACGGTGGATGGCATCTATCAGACAGCAAAGAAAGAAAATTTCAAAGCCAAGCTGACCCAAATTGCGGGAAAAGACGCAGAGATTCATAACCAAGAAGAAGCAGACAAGGCAGTGGCTGGCATTGATGGCAAAGACGCGGAAGTCATTTCTGTCACTAAGTCCAGAAAACAGAGAAAAACAAAGCCGCCGTATACCACTTCCACCATGCAGCAGGATGCGGTGAATAAGCTCAATTTCAGCTCCAAGAAAACCATGATGTTGGCGCAAAATCTCTATGAAGGGGTGGAAATTCCCGGTCATGGTCATGTGGGGCTCATCACCTATATGCGTACCGACTCCACTCGTATTTCCGATGAAATGATTGCCCAAGTGCGGCCTTATATCGAAAGTGTGTACGGGGAAGAATATTTGCCGCCGAAGCCGAACCATTTCAGCAAGGCGAAAGATGCCCAGGATGCCCACGAAGCCATCCGTCCCACGAATTTGCTATTTCCACCGGAAGCACTCACCAGTGTTCTCACCAGAGATCAGCTTCGGCTCTATACGCTCATTTGGAATCGGTTCATCGCGTCCCAAATGGCGCCGCAGATCCAGCAAAGCACCAGCGCTGTCCTGCAGTGCGGTGATTATACGCTGAAAGCCACCGGCGTGCACGTGCTCTTTGATGGGTTCACCATCGTGCAGCCTTCCAAGAAAAAGGAAGGGGAAGAACCGGATTTCCTGCCGCCTCTTAAGAAGGGAGACATCGTTTCCAATGTGAAAGCCGAAGGGGAGCAGCATTTCACCGCGCCCCCGCCCCGCTATACAGAAGCGAGCCTCATCAAAACGCTGGAAGAAAAAGGGATCGGCCGTCCGTCCACCTATGCGCCCATTTTGGATACCATCCAGAAGCGCCGCTATGTGACGAAAGATGGGAAACAATTTGTTCCCACCGATATCGGATTTACAGTGACGGACCTGTTGAAACAATACTTTGAGGGCATTATCAATGTGGGATTCACGGCGAATTTGGAAAATTGGCTCGATAAAATCGCAGAAGGAAAAGCCACTTACGTGAAGGTGCTCACCGATTTCTACAAAGTTTTTGAAAAAGAACTGGAAGCGGCCAATGTAGAAGCGGAGAAAAATAAAAAGGAAAACCAGGAAGTCTCTGATGTGACTTGTGAAAAATGCGGCGCTAAGATGATTGTGAAAATTGGTCGCTATGGGAAATACTTGGCTTGTCCGAATTATCCGAATTGTAAAAATATCAAGCCCTACAGCTTGACCGAAGGCCCAGAAGAAGTGTCTGATGTGGCTTGCGACAAGTGTGGCACTCTGATGGTCTATCGCACTGGCCCCTATGGACGCTACCTGAAATGTCCGAATTGCAATGCCAATAAAGCCATCGTCATCGACACCGGCATCACTTGTCCGAAATGTCACGAAGGTCACCTGGTGCAGCGCCGTAGCCATCGAGGACGGATTTTCTACGGATGCAACCGCTACCCCGCTTGCGATATGGCCCTCTGGAATGAACCGATCAACCAATTCTGCGAGACTTGTGGTGCCATCATGACAAAGAAGACTTACAAGAATGGCAAAGAAGTGATTTCCTGCTCCAATCCAGATTGCCCCACCCATCCGCCGAAGAAAACCAGAAAGAAAGCAGCAGAAGGGGAAGAAACAGCGGTAGAAAAGAAGACGACGGCGAAGAAAGCGGAGTAGAATCTTTTAGGGATTAGGGATTAGGGATTAGGGATTAGGGATTAGGGATTGGGGGCTCCTAATCCCTAGTCCCTAATCCCTAGCTACTATTTGTACAGGAGAAATATATATGTTAGATAATATAAAGCAAGATCACATCACCGTAGTCGGTGCGGGCTTGGCGGGAAGTGAAGCGGCTTATCAGCTGGCGGAAATGGGAATCCCGGTGGAACTCATCGAAATGCGGCCTACGAAACAGACGCCGGCCCATCATACCGCCTATTTCGCTGAATTGGTTTGTAGCAATTCCTTGCGTGCCGCCGCTCTTACCAATGCAGTGGGACTTTTGAAAGAAGAAATGCGACGCCTTCACTCGGTCATCATGGATTGTGCCGATACCCATAGCGTACCAGCCGGCGGAGCTCTTGCAGTGGATCGCATGGGATATGCCCAGGCAGTGACAGAAAAGGTGAAGCATCATCCCCTCATTCATTTGGTAGAAAAAGAAGTCACTAAAATTCCGAAAGAGGGCATTGTCATCATTGCTACCGGTCCATTGACCGAAGGAAAGCTGGCAGAAGACATCGAATCTTTCTGCGGCGGCGAAGGATTTCATTTCTACGATGCAGCAGCTCCCATTGTGACAAAAGAATCGCTGGACATGAGCGTGGTTTATCGCATGTCTCGCTACAACAAAGGGGAAGCAGCGTACCTCAACTGCCCAATGAATGAGGAAGAATACAAAGCCTTCCGAGAAGCGCTATGCACCGCAGAAATGGCACCGGTTCATGGCTTTGAAAATAAAAAAGTCTTTGAAGGTTGCATGCCTATCGAAGTCATGGCGGCCCGCGGAGAAGACACCATGCGCTTTGGCCCCATGAAACCGGTGGGACTGCCTGACCCCAGAACGGGAAAGGATCCCTATGCGGTGGTGCAGCTTCGTCAGGACAATGAAGAAGACACCATGTACAACATCGTCGGTTTCCAGACCCATTTGAAATGGGGTGAGCAGAAACGAGTTTTCGGCATGATTCCAGGCCTCTCTCATGCGGAATTTATCCGGTATGGGGTGATGCATAGAAATACTTACATCGATTCCCCCGATTTGCTGAACGCCACCATGGAAGCCAGAAAACGGCCGGGCCTCTTCTTCGCGGGACAGATGACTGGCGTAGAAGGTTACGTAGAATCCGCTGCGTCTGGTATCGTAGCTGCCTATAGTGCTGCTGCCCGTTTCAAGGGCGAAGAACCAGTGGCATTCCCAAGAGAAACGGCCATCGGTGCACTGTGTCACTATATTTCCCACTTTGAAGGGAAAAACTTCCAGCCCATGAACGTGAACTTCGGCCTCATTCCGCCCTTGGAAAAACGGGTGCCGAAAAAGGAAAAGAACCCGAAATTGGCGGAGAGGGCACTAGCGGCATTGGGAGAGTTCTTGGAAGAAAAAGGGATTAGGGATTAGTAGCTAGGGATTAGGGAAAGCCTTCCCCTATGGGGAAGGTGTCGCCGGAGGCGACGGATAGGGATTATCCCGGGTTTACATATCAAGTAACTCTTGCCGTATTCGTCATTTCGACCGGACGTATTTGTACAAAGTGATGATATAGAAATAAATAGATTTGTGTCCCTGAGTGGAGAAATCTCAGCGGCACCAGCGGTAAAGGCTTGATGACAGAATCCCGTTTCTGTCTTTAAGCCCTTACCGCTAGTGCTGAAG
>CAVBRV010000094.1:0-9942 GCA_963597965.1 Paludibacteraceae bacterium
GTTGCATACTGATTAAGATTGAGTGCTTTCAAAAAGAGACATGCCCATTCTACATAAGTTCCAGCAAACGCTTTTACACATATAGCATGTTCTGTAGCATAGAAATTTCCATTAGCTCGGTTTACATTTCCACACAAAGCCCCTTGCCTACCAATAATAGGATAATCGCCAGAATGGTTGAATTGTTCTACGTAACCACGAATGCCATTTCCACCATAGCATAGAAATGAATTTTTAAAAGGGCTCTTTTTTATCTTTGCAGCTTGAATATTTTTCCCTGCTTGCAAGAAAAATATAGTTCCAATCCTACTCCATTCCCAGTTTTCTGGTATTTCAAAGGGAATTTCGTTATCAATACAGCGTTCTACTCCATCCAACTTTTCATAATAGGAATTATCCCTTCTAAAAATGATGGATTCATGCTTATCCTTTTTCAACTTTCCAGTCGTAGTTAGTCGATTTTTTTCTTCTTGGATACGGGCAATGAGCAATTTTGCTGGCTCATCTGATATGTTCTGCGGTATAAGTTTTCCCTGTATTGCCCATTGAAGAATCGAGTTTTTTAAAGCAATAGGGAATCTATTATCTATTTTATCCAATTCAGTTATTACTGTAGCATAATTATCTATATAAGGAATGAGTTCATTGATTTTTGCAATGATCTTCTTCTGTTCATTTAATGGTGGAAGAGGCAAAAAAGTGCTAAGAATATCATTCCTTGAAATTCCTGGTATCATACTCTTAGCGGCCGATTTCAGCGAAGTGACTAATGTATCAAGTACTATTTCAATATAGTCAGGTTCTATATCACTAATTGGACGAAGCGCCATAATTTGCCTGGCGATATGTGCTTTAGGTAAATTTAGCCGTGCCATAGTTCCAATAGTACCTTTACAGGTCAACAATAAATCATTTTGATAAGCAAAAGCTCTACCAAATTCCGTCCAGCGATTTATAGCAATATGTCCATTGCTAATATTGGATGCCCCAGTGATATATGGAATTCCTATTTCCTTGTCATTATATTTATCTGGAGTTAAGTCTTGCCCGGATTGTAACTCAATTATTGTTGAAAATCTTACCCATTCCCAAGAATCAGGTATTTCAAAAGGCACTTCATCAGCAATGCATACCGGCTCATTTTTTCCTACTTTCTCATAAGGCAAATTATCGGCACCGCGGAAGATGTAGGATGGATTTTTTTCTTTCTTGATTTTCTTCTCTTTGATGAGTTGTTCTTTTTCTTTGCGGATGCGCTCCAAAAGGACTTTGGCTGGTTCGTCATGAGGGTCTTGGGGGACGAGTTTTCCTTGGACCGCCATCTGCAGGATGGAGTTTTTCAGTTGTTGTGCATTCATTTTTTATTGTCCTCTGTCAAATCAATGCCTAATATATCTGTGATTTGTGCCAGGATGCGGTCGATGTCGGCATTGAGGCTGGCTCTTTTTTCTTGGTATTGCTGGATGAGTTCTTTTGGGGGAAGAATTTCTTCTTCTTCGTGGGGATAGCCGCAGAGATCCAGGTTGTAGCCACGAGCGGTGATTTCTTCGGCAGTATAGCATTTGGCTTTGTCAAATCCATCGATATTAATTTCTTTTTTGTCGTTCCACCATTCGATAGCGGGGGCGAAGTGTTCTAGTTTCATTGGTTTTGTTTTGGAGAAGTTTTTGTAGCCTTCTGGCATGTCTAGCCGGTAGAACCAGGTGTTTTTGGTGGGGCCGTTGTTATCGAAGAAGAGTATATTGGTGGTGATGGATGTATAGGGGGCGAAAACGCTATGGGGCATGCGAATGATGGTATGGAGATTAAATTCGGTAAGGAGTTTTTTCTTGATGGCGATTTTGGCGTTATCGGTGCCGAAGAGGAAACCGTCTGGCAGGATGATAGCGCAGCGGCCATTTTTCTTTAGACGATACATGATGACGTCCATGAAGAGGTCGGCGGTTTCGCTACTCCGCAGGTCGGCAGGGAAGTTTTGCTTGATTTCATTCTTTTCATTGCCACCGTAGGGTGGATTCATGAGGATGACGTCGAAGCGGTCGGTGTCTTTGTAATCTCTCACGTTCTTTTCCAGTGTATTTCCATGAATAATTCTAGGGTTGTCTATATCGTGGAGAAGCATATTGGTGACGCAGAGCAGAAAGGGGAGTGCTTTCTTTTCGATGCCATAGATGGAGTTATTGTAGATTTTTCTGTCTTCTACAGAATCGACTTGGCTATCTAGGACTTTGAGGGCAGAGGTGAGGAAGCCGCCGGTGCCGCAAGCGAAGTCGGCGATGGATTCACCCAGTTTAGGGGCTAGCATTTGTACCATGAAGTCGGTGACGGCACGGGGTGTATAAAATTCCCCAGCGTTTCCTGCACTTTGCAGGCTGCGAAGAATGGTTTCATAGATTTCACCGAAGGCATGGCGGTCTTCGTATTCTTCAAAGTTGATTTCATCGATGACGTTAATGACTTGTCTGAGAAGTATGCCGTCTTTCATGTAGTTGTTGTTGTCTTCAAAGGCGGTGCGGACGATGATTTGGTTCATCTTTGTCTTTTCTGTGATTTCTATATTTTTGAGGGTGGGAAATAGTTTGTTGTTGACGAAATCCAGTAGGGCATCGCCGGTCAGGGCTTTTCCGTCTTTGTGATCGATAGCCCAGTTGCGCCAGCGGAGTTCTTCGGGAATGATGGATTGGTAGTGGTCATCGTAAAATTCCCAATCTTCTTCTTTGGCATCGTAGATTTTTAGAAATAGAATCCATACCATTTGTTCGATTCGCTGGGCGTCACCATTGATGCCAGCGTCGTTTCTCATAATGTCTTGTAATCTTTTGACAAAGTTGCCTAAACTCATTTAGTTGCTCCTTATGCATAAATTTCTTGTTGTAATTCTTGGATGGCTTTCAGATAGCCGGCTTTGCCACCGAATAATTTAGCGATTTTCATGGGGGAACCGAATTGGCGGAAGGGGTCATTGGATAGGATTTCCAGGTCGTCAATATCTTGGATGCCATCATTTTTATATTTATCAAGTAGTGCAGAAATGACTTCTTGTGCTAGGCCGGAGTATTTGTAGAGGTAGCCTCTTTTTTTCACATTGTTGGCCCGTTCTGCTTTGGTGAGAGGGGCTTTATCGTAGGCGATATGACAAATCAGGTCAAAGTCATCAATGTCTTTTTGTCCAGAGGCTTCACGTAAGGCTTCGAGTAGGACACCATGCTCTTGTAGTTCGTCGATGATGGCTTGTTTCTTTTGCTTACTATTCCAGGCTTGCAGGAAGGAGTCAAGGGTGGCGTATTCGCCAAGAATATTTTTCTTGGAATAGTCGGTGATGCTTTCTGTGGTCAGTTTCCCGTCTTTGTCATAGTATTGAACCCGTTCATGAAGAATGGTGACTTCTACGCCACGGACGCGATATTTCTCTACTTTCTGTGGTGGGTCTATGATTGGTGGCTTGGGTGGTGTATCAGTCGGTTCATCCGTGTTTTTTTCGCCAGGATTATCAGTGTTCGTATCGGGTTCGTCATCTGCATGGGGCGGTATTTCTATGATGGAAACAGGTTCTCCGTCAAATTCTGGGTCAGCAAATAGACGGCTGGCATTGCGGAAATCCATGATGGTGAAATATTCTTTGCCGTAGTCTGGTTTGAGACGGGTGCCACGGCCGATGATTTGTTTAAATTCTGTCATGGAGTTAATCATATTATCCAGGACAATGAGACGGCAGGTTTTGCAATCTACGCCAGTGGTCATGAGTTTCGAGGTGGTGACGATTACGGGATAGGGGCTGTCTTCGGCGATGAAATAGTCTAGTTGTGCTTTTCCTTCCGCATTATCGCCGGTAATGCGCATAATGTATTTTGGGTTTTCTGCTACGAGGTCACTATTTTCATTAATCAGGGCTTGGCGCATTCTTTCGGCGTGATCGATGTCTATGCAGAATACGATGGTCTTGGAAAAACGCCCGTTTTCTTTTAAAAAGCGGGTGATTCGTTTGGCAACGACTTTGGTGCGGTCGTCAATGATGAGCGTTCTATCATAGTCTCGCACGCCATATTCTCGGTCTTCTATTTTTTTACCATATACATCGCGCTGCTCGGCTAATGGCCGCCAGCCTTCCAGGTCTCGATCTAACCCGACGCGGATGACTTTGTAAGGTGCTAGAAATCCATCGTCAATGCCTTGTTTCAAGCTGTAGGTATAAATGGGTTCTCCAAAGTAGTTGATATTAGAAACTTCTTTCGTTTCTTTCGGGGTGGCGGTCATACCAATTTGGGTGGCATGGGAAAAGTATTCTAAAATTTTTCTCCAGCGAGATTCTTCTCTGGCTGAACCGCGATGACATTCATCGACAATAATCAAATCAAAGAAATTAGGCTGAAATGCACGGAATGGTTCTTGTTTGTCGTCACCAGCGAGCTGTTGATATAGGGACATATAGATTTCATAGGAGCTATCAAGTGTTTTGTTTTCAATTTTTGTCATGACTTTGGAAAAAGGTTTGAAATCTTGTTGCATGGTTTGGTCTACCAGAATATTTCTATCTGCTAGGTAAAGTATTTTATGCTTGGTACCTGATTTCCAGAGACGATGAATGATTTGGAAAGCGGTATAGGTCTTTCCCGTGCCGGTCGCCATGACGAGTAAGATGCGTTTCTTTTTGTGGGCGATGGCGTCTATGGTTCGGTTGATAGCGATGCGTTGATAATATCGAGGTGTTTTATCTCCGGGCATGAAGTAGTATGGTTCGGTGATGATTTTTTCTTGGTTCTTTGTGATTTTCTGGGCTTGCTTATAGCGCTGCCAGAGCTCCTCTGGGGAAGGAAATGCATCTAGGGGAAGTTCGCGCTCTTGTCCTGTTTTCATGTCATGCTCAAGGAAGGCATCGCCATTGGAACTGTATACATAGGGCACGTCCAGACATTCGGCATAGGCAATAGCTTGTTGCATCCCATCGCCTACACTATGGTTATTATCTTTCGCTTCTACGATAGCGATAGGAAGATTGGGACGATAGTAGAGAAGGTAGTCTGCTTTTTTTCGTTTGCCTCTGGCGGTATTATTTCCTCGTACAATGATGCGTCCGTCAGTAAAGAAATATTCCATCTTGATATGCTTGCTCTTATCCCAACCGGCTTGTTCGATGGCGGGGGTAATAAATTGCAATTTGATGTCTTCTTCGGTCATTTCGCTTTTTTTCATCAGTTCGCTCATTGGAGATTCTCCTTGTTCCCTTAATTTAGTGAGTGCTCGTTCATTTGTTTTTTCAATAGAAAGAATTCGGATTGGTGATTGTTGCTGGTTGTTAGTTGTTGGTTGTCTGGGTCCAAACAACTAACAACTGGGAGCAGTGAGTGCACAGGTATTTGCATGATAGCTCGTGTTTCTATGCATTTGAATACCAAAATTTCACTGCATATATTCAAAAAAATATCGAGTGTCTGAATGATTGACCAGCTACTAAGTAATTTTCTGGGGAAATAGTTTATTTTATCTTGTAGAGTTATAAAAATATTATAACTCAATTTTTACTTATAGGAAATAATAAGGAATGACTGTGCATGTATAAAATGATACAATGCGAGCGGAGCGGACAAATGCATTTCTCTAAAATTCCTGTCGATGGCAGTACGAAAATGGATGATACCTACATGGAAAGCATTGAACCTTTCGACTATAGCGAATGGGTCCCTTTCAGTGCCGCCTATTTCACAGGCTACTTAGGGAAACGTTGATTTAATCAAATAATCATTTCAAATAATGATTAAATCAGTGTTTCCTTAGTGGCTGCTCGTTAATTCATTTTTTTATAGCAAGAAGCTAGATTAGCGATTGTTGCTGGTTGTTAATTGTTGGTTGTCTGGGACCAAACAACCGACAACTAACAACTAACAACAGTGAGTGCAAAGAAATTTGCACAAAAGCCCGTATTTCTTTGTACTTGAATGTCAAAATTTCACCGCATATATTCAGTAAACATCGGGCAAATGAATTAGCGAGCGTCCACTACTCATAAAGTATCTACACAAAATTTAACGGTATACACTTATTATTAAATTTCACTCTAGTTATTGTGGTATTAATCCCATCGTGCTATACTGTAACCGTAGAGTTTTGCCTGATTCTATTCATTAAGAATTACCTTGCATAAGATGGCATATCATTTGATAAGGATAGCTATTATCATAGTAGCTAGGGATTGGGGATTAGGGATTAGAAAGAACTTCCCTAATTCCTAGTCCCTATTCATAGGAAGTGAGTAAAATGGAAGAAGAATCCTTGCTGATGCTCTTAGCACCAGAAATGCTGACCGAAGCGGAAGAACGATACACCATTCTTCGCGAAATCGAAGCCAGTGAGCCCGTGGGGCGGCATCTTCTGATTGTACAGACGAAACTCTCCGAAGCCACCGTGCGTCGGCATGTGGAATACATGGCGCGGACCGGACTTCTTATGGTGAAACCAGGCGGCATGGTTTTGACAGAAAAAGGAAAATCCCTGCTAGCCCCTTTGGCCCAATATTTCCAGAAAAGCGCGTCTCTAGCAGAAATGGAACGGAAGTTGCAGCATGTGCTTTCTATGAAAAAAGTCATCGTCTTGCGGGGCGATTCCGATACATCGGACACGGTGGGGAAGAATATTTCCCAGGAAACTGCTTGGCTTTTGACACGGATTCTGAAAGATGGAGACGTGGTGGCTGTCAGCGGTGGACAAATCCTAGCTGGCGTGGCGGACTCTCTGCCAGAGCTGCATATGCCCCTCGACGTGCTTCCCGCTTGTGGCGGCTTGAGCCGTAAGGTGGAATATTTGCCAAACGTGGTCGCAGCCCGCATGGCGGAGCGATTGGGCGGTACGTACCATATCATTTACGTGCCGGAAGGTCTTTCGCCAGAGCTCTATCAACAGGTCAGACGAGCACTGCCGCAATCGAAGGTCATGGACGAGTTGTACACGAAGGTGAATATCTTGGTGACAGGGATCCATGATTTCGAGGATATGTTGAAATGGCGGGAGTTTCCTAGTGATGTGAAAGAAAGACTGCTGAAGGAAAAAGCCGTAGGCGAGGGCTTGGGGATTTTTACCGACCAGCAGGGAAAAGTATTATATCGGTTGTACAATGCGGGAGTGACCAAGGAGGACATCCCGTCCATTCCGCATGTATTGATTGCGGCCGGCGGCAGGCACAAAGCCAAGGCCATCCTGGCTATGGCAAGGACCGGTATTCGCGGCACCTTGGTGACTGACGAAGGGGCGGCAAGGGAAATTTTACATATGAGTGACTGGTAGACTAGTGACTGGTGACTAGGAAAATCGTTGGCGGTTGGCAGTAGGCGGTTTTATGCTTACCGATCCCATTAGCCCCCTTCCTTTGGAAGGGGGTAGCGAAACGAGCGTAGCGAGTGCAGCGGGGGATAGTTCGCACTAGCGGTTTGGTTGTTAGTTGTTGGTTGTCTGTTGTTAAGTTTCAAACAACCAACAACTAACAACCAACAACAAGATCGCTACTGACACCTATTTCCTAATCCCCAATCCCTAGCTCCTAATCCCCAAAAGAAACCTGTAATCACTCACAGTTTTCGTCCATAATGATGCACCAACCGTGCATGGAATTTTTATATATTTACACAACAGGAGGATGTACATCATGACAAAAATCGGTATTAATGGTTTTGGCAGAATTGGTAGACTCGTATTCCGCGGTCTCTTAGACAGAGACGACCTGGAAGTGGTAGCTATCAACAACCCCAGCGGCGTAGAAACGGCAGAATACCTGCTCAAGTACGATACCGTCCATGGCCGTCTGGGCAAGGATGTCAAAATCGATGGGGACGACCTCATTATCGATGGAAAGAGAGTGCACGTTTTCTCTGATAGAGACCCAGACCATCTGGACTGGAGCAAGTACGGTGTAGAAATTGTGGTGGAATCCACAGGCAAACTGAAAGACAAAGCCAGTGCCAGCAAACACATCAAAGGCACCGTGAAGAAAGTTATCATCACAGCCCCAGGCAAAGATGACGACGCTACTATCGTTATGGGTGTCAATGAAGAAACTTACAACCCCGCTACGGACAACGTGATTTCCAATGCATCCTGCACTACGAACTGCCTGGCACCGGTTGTGAAAGTATTGAACGAAAAATTCCATATTCTCCGCGGCCTCATGACCACTGTTCATTCCTATACCAATGACCAGGCCATTCTGGAAAAAGCCCATAAGAAAGATGCCAGAAGAGGCAGAGCCGCTGCAGAAAATATCATTCCGACCTCCACCGGCGCTGCGAAAGCCATCGGCATTGTCATTCCAGAACTGAAAGGGAAATTGAATGGTCTCGCTATCCGCGTACCCACCCCGGATGTTTCCCTGGTAGACTTGGTTGCGGAAGTAGAAAAGCCGACCACCAAAGAAGAAATCAATGCCGCTCTGAAAGCTGCTGCGGAAGGCGAACTGAAGGGTATCCTGGCTTACACCGATGAACCGCTGGTTTCCAGTGACTTCAAGACCACCGATGTTTCCTCCACCGTAGACAGTCTGCTCACCATGGTGATGGAAGGAAATATGATCAAAGTCATCGCTTGGTACGATAACGAATGGGGTTACTCCATGAGAATCATCGACCTGGTGAAATACGTGGCATCGAAAGGACTGTAATCATGAATAAAAAGACTGTCTATGACATTCAGCCAGAAGGCAAAAAAGTATATATTCGTGTCGACTACAACGTACCCCATGATAAAGAAGGGCACATTCTGGATGACCGCCGCATTCGTGCCACCATCCCGACCCTCCGCTATTTCCTAGAACACGGTGCGTCCCTGGTCCTTGCCAGTCACATGGGCCGTCCGAAAGGCGAAGTGAAACCGGAACTCTCTCTGGCTCCCGTTGCACAGCGTCTCTCTGAAATCCTGAATCAGCCTGTCGAATTTGCATCAGATTGCATTGGCGAAGAAGCGAAAGAAAAGAAAGCGGCTCTCCAGCCAGGACAGGTGCTTCTTCTCGAAAATCTTCGTTTCCATAAAGAAGAAGAAAAGAATGATCCCACTTTCGCCAAAGAATTGGTGGAAGGTTGCGATGCAGCAGTCAATGATGCCTTCGGCGTTTCTCACCGCACCCATGCCTCCGTCGCTGGGGTGGGCAAACTGATGCCTATGGTTTCTGGCCTTCTCCTGAAAAAGGAAATTGATTTCCTGGATGGGGTCATCGAAAATCCAGAAAGACCTTTCGCGGCCATCATTGGCGGTGCGAAAATCAGCGACAAGATTCAGGTCATTGCAAACCTGATGGAAAAAGCGGACGTCATCCTCATCGGTGGCGGCATGGCCAATACCTTCGTGGCGGCTCAGGGCTATGACATGGGACAGTCTTTGCAGGATAAAGACCGCTTTGAACTGGCTAAGAACTTGATGAAACAGGCTCATGAAAAGGGCTCTGAAATCATTCTTCCCGTGGATTTCATGGCAGCTGATGCGTTCTCTGAAACAGCGAATACAAAAGTTCTCTCCAAAGAAGAATTCTCCGATCCCTGGATGGCCCTGGACATTGGTCCGAAGACCATTCAGCTCTATGTAGAAACTTTGAAAAAGATGAAGACCGTGGTATGGAATGGACCGATGGGCGTGTTTGAAATGAAACCTTTCGCGAAAGGCACCTATGCTATTGCGGAAGCCATGGCAAACCTGGATGCTACCACCGTCATCGGCGGCGGGGAATCTGCGTCTGTGGTGGACCAGCTGGGCATTGGGGACAAGTTCTCCCACGTATCCACCGGCGGCGGTGCTTCCCTGGAAATGCTGGAAGGCATGGTCCTGCCCGGCGTAGCTGTGTTGGCGGATAAGTAATTATTTGGTGACTAGTGACTAGTGACTGGTGACTAGTGACTAGAATTTAGGGATTAGTAGCTAGGGAAACACTGATTTAATCGTTATTTGAAATGATTCTTGAATTTTTATTCA
>CAVBRV010000095.1:0-9928 GCA_963597965.1 Paludibacteraceae bacterium
TTAGTGGCTGCTCGATAATTCATACGCCCGATGTTTACTGAATATATGCAGTAAAATTTTGGTATTCAAGTGCAAAGAAATACGGGCTATTGTGCAGATTCCTGTGCACTCACTGTTGTTAGTTGTTTGTTGTCGGTTGTTTGATCCCAACAACAAACAACTAACAACCAGCAACAATCACCAATCCGAGTTCTTTCTATTGAAAAAACAAATTAACAAGCACCCACTATATAGGAATCTTTAAATTGATTCTCTAATCGTTAGGAGCGGGTAGCACTAGGTTCGTGTGATATGTTCATAGAGTTGCATCCCGCTAGTGCAGCCCCCTCTTTAATTCTCCCCCGACGGGGGAGACAAGACGCTAGAGATGATTCCGCTAGTTTCCATATTTCCCTAATCCCTAGCTACTAATCCCTAATCCCTTTTATAATTCTGCGGCGTTTCCAAATTTTGTGCGCCGCCACCTTCATTCCTAATTCCTCATTATTTTTTGTGTCTTTTCACGTACACCATCAGCACCGACATGTCGGCTGGTGAAACGCCGGAGATGCGGGAGGCTTGGCCCAGGGAGAGGGGACGGATTTTGTCCAGTTTCTGCCGGGCTTCGATGGAAATGCCTTCCAGGTGGAGGTAGTCTATGTCCTGGGGCATTTTTTCTTTTTCCATCCGTTCTGCTTTTTTCACTGCCGCTTCCTGGCGGGCGATGTAGCCTTCGTATTTCACGGTGATTTCCATTTCTTCCACCGCTTCTTTGTCAAATTCTGGGCAGCCCAGGACGTCCACCATTTTCTGGTAGGTCATTTCGGGGCGTTTCAGAATCTTGTCAGCGCCGATGCCGGTGGTGAGCGGGGCGGATCCTACGCTGGCGAGGGCTTCGTTGATATTTCCTTTCGGCGTGAAGCGAGCGGTACGGATGTAGTGCATGGCTTCTTCAAAGTTCCGCTTTCTTTGCAGGAAATGCTGGTATCGTTCTTCCGTGACGAGGCCGATGTCGTAGCCTTTCTGGGTGAGGCGGAGGTCGGCGTTGTCTTGGCGGAGAATCAGGCGGTATTCGCTGCGGCTGGTCATCATGCGATAGGGTTCGTTGGTACCTTTGGTGACCAGATCGTCAATAAGAGCGCCTACATAGGCTTCGTGACGAGCCAGGATGAAGGGTTCTTTGCCTTGGATTTTCAGTGCCGAATTGATGCCTGCCATGAGGCCTTGGGCGGCCGCTTCTTCGTAGCCGCTGGTGCCGTTGGACTGGCCGGCGGAATAGAGACCGGGGAGTTTCTTCACTTCCAAGGTCGGATAGAGCTGAAGTGGATCCAACAGGTCATACTCGATGGCGTAGGCGGGACGCATGAGTTTCACGTCTTCTAGACCGGGAATGGTGCGAAGGAAGGCGTATTGCACGTCGATGGGCATAGAGGTGGACATGCCTTGGACGTACATTTCATTGGTGTCCAAGCCCTCTGGTTCAATAAAGAGTTGGTGCCGTTTTTTGTCAGCAAAACGAACCACTTTATCTTCGATGGAGGGACAGTAGCGAGCACCGACGCCGTGAATTTTTCCTGCATATTTCGGAGCCCGCATCAAATTGTCTCGGATAATCTGGTGGGTGGTTTCATTGGTGTAGGTGAGCCAGCAGTTTCTCTGGTTCCGGTCCTCTCGTTCGTTCATGAAAGAAAAGGCGTGGTTTTGCGGGTCCCCTGTTTCCAGTTCCATATGGTCCAGGTGGAGGCTGCGAATGTCGACACGGCTGGGGGTTCCCGTTTTGAAGCGGAGAATTTCAAGGCCGTGTTTCTTCAAATTCTCGGACAGTCCCACAGAAGGGCGCATGCCGTTGGGCCCGCCGGAATACATGGTTTCGCCGATGATGATCTGGCTGTCCAGGTAGGTGCCGGTGCAAAGGATGACTGCTTTGGCCCGGTATTCTTCGTTCAGTTCCGTGGTGATGCCTACGCATTTCCCGTCTTCTACGATAATGTCCATGACCTGCACTTGTTTCAAGTCCAGGTTGTCTGTGTTTTCGACGACTTTTTTCATGTAGCGATGGTAGGCGTTTTTATCAGATTGGGCGCGGAGCGCATAGACGGCGGGACCTTTGCCCAGGTTCAACATGCGCATCTGGATGGCTGTCGCGTCAGCCGCAATGCCCATTTCGCCGCCCAGGGCGTCAATTTCTTTGACCAGGTGGCTTTTGCCTGGTCCCCCAATGGCGGGGTTGCAGGGCATCATGGCTACGTTGTCCAAAGAAATAGTGGTCAAGAGGGTCTTGCACCCCATTTTCGCCGCTGCCAACGCCGCTTCGCATCCCGCATGGCCGGCGCCCACTACAATCACATCATACGTATCTATGAGATACATGGTTTCCTTCTTTCGTTAAAACTGTATACACCGCTAATGCATCACTAGCGATGAAAATGATAAGAGCCTAAGTAGCTAGGGATTGGGGATTGGGGATTAGGGATTAGGGATTAGGAAAATATTTCCCAATCCCTAGCCACTAGTCCCTAATCCCTAGTTTTATGGAATAATTCAATATATTATTATATATAATTTGGATATGGTTTTCAAAGGATTTTAGGTTATTATTCTACTGATTTCGTCTGGTATCACAAAGAAACATATCGTTAGCAATAAGGTTATAGAAGGTTATAAAGGGTTATGATGCAACTGCGGATTCACATAACCCTATATAGTGGCTGCTCGTTAATTCATTTTTCAATAGCAAGAAATCGGATTAGCGATTGTTGCTGGTTGTTAGTTGTTTGTTGTTGGGGCCAAACAACCGACAACAAACAACTAACAACAGTGAGTGCAAAGGAATCTGCACAATAGCCCGTATTTCTATGCACTTGAATGACAAAATTTCACTGCATATATTCAGTAAACATCGGACGTATGAATTATCGAGCAGCCACTATATAACCTTTTATAACCTTGACTCTAGCGATGTGTTACTTTGTAAAGCAGGCGGAATCAGCAGAATCATAACCTACTCTCACAATCCGCTATTTCTGGACGCCTATACCGATGGATTCCAAAATCATTTCATCCCGCTAGTGCGAACTATCCCCCCTGCCCCCCTTCCAGAGGAAGAGGGCTTCCGCTATCCTCTTTCCCACAAGTGAATCATAGCGACTAGTCCTACACTTCTATATAAAATGCGGCGCTTCCAAATTTTGTTGCGCCGCTACCACCACTCCTCACTCCTCATTCCTAACTCCTCACTCAAAAAGAAAAGACGTACCTGTCACAGCACGTCTTTCCTCTATCATCATTATTTCCCCACACAGAATCGTTCAAAGATGGTGTGGATCAGTTCGTTGTCGATGGTATCACCGGTGATTTCGCCCATGGTGTTCCAGGCTTCAGTGAGGTCTACGGTGATGCAGTCAGCGGGCATGCCGTAGGAAATGGATTCTTGGGCCCGTTCCACCGCTTCCAGCGATTTCTTCACCAAGTCCACGTGGCGGAGGTTGGTGAGGAACAGTTCTCTCCCTGCCGCAGCATCTTGGTGTTCTGTGATTTTAGTCAGTTCTTCTTCCAGTTCTTCCATGCCGCTTCCGTAGCGGGCGGAAATAGGAACCACCGGGATGTGTCCGGTAATGGCTTGGATATCACTGATTTCTACTTCTTGAGGTAGATCGTATTTATTCAGAATCACCAGGGCTTTTCTGCCTTTCAGGGAACGAAGCAGTTCTTTATCTTCCGCTTCCAAAGGAGTCGAACCATCAATGACCGCCATGATGAGGTCTGCTTTTTCCATAGAGGCTTTGGCTCGTTCGATGCCGATGCGTTCAATGGTGTTATCCGTCTCGCGAATGCCAGCGGTGTCCATGAGGATGAGGGGCACGCCGCCGATTTTGATGGATTCTTCAATGGTATCGCGGGTGGTGCCAGGAATGTCGGTGACAATGGCTCGTTCTTCTTGGAGAAGGGCGTTCAAGAGGCTAGATTTCCCTGCGTTTGGCCGGCCTACGATGGCGGTGCGGAGGCCGTCTTTGATGATGCGGCCCTGCTTGGACCGTTCCAAAAGGGCGGACAGGGATTTCTGAATCTTGTCCAATCCTTCCGTGATTTCTTCCTGGGTCAAATCTTCCAAATCTTCTTCGGGATAGTCAATGGTGACTTCCAATTTCCCAATGAGATCTTTCAGCTGGTTGCGACAATCTCGCACGAAATGAGAGAGGGCTCCGGAGAGGTGACTTTCCGCTTGAGAAAGGGCGGCGGAACCTTTCGCTTCGATGATATCCATCACCGCTTCGGCTTGGGAGAGATCGAGACGGCCATTCAGGAAAGCTCGTTTCGTAAATTCGCCGCGGTGCGCCATGACGGCGCCATTTTCCAGAGCCAATTCCAATGTCTGCCGGAGGGCTTCCATGGAACCATGAATTTGGAGTTCCACCACGTCTTCGCCGGTGTAGGAGTGAGGCGCTTTCATGTAAACTGCCAATCCTTCATCCACATTCTCCGTGCCCCGCACCACGTGACCGAAGTACATGTGGTACGGCGTAGCGTCTTGGAAACTTTTTATTTTTTTCGTATGAAATAGGCGGTCCGCCACGTCCGCCGCTTGGGCGCCGCTGATGCGGATGATGCCGATGCCCCCTTCACCAGGACAAGTGGCAATGGCCGCAATGGTTGTTTCTTCGTACATAATGTCTCGCTTTCGATTGACTTCACTTAGCACTAAAACTTTGACGTCACGAGTGAGGAGTGAGGAATTAGGAGTGAGGAGTGGTGGTGGCGGCGCAACAGAATTTGGAAGCGCCGCGAGTTTTTATAATAAATAGTATGGACTGATCAATAGGAGCGAATAGCACCGAGTTCTTCGTCATGCACATGGAGAAGTATACCGCAGTAGCAGCCCCCTCTTTAATTCTCCCCCGACGGGGGAGACAAGACGCTAGTGCCTCTATCGATAGTTTTTAAATTTTCCTAATCCCTAGCTACTAATCCCTAATCTTTTTTATTAAATGCGGCGCCTCCAAATTTTATGCGCCGCCACCTTCACTCCTAACTCCTCACTCCTAACTCCTCACTGCTTTTTCGTTCCCAGTTTCCCGCTTCTCACGCTCATTTTCTTCGCAGTCATGTACCAGGCGGTGGATTTGTCGGTGCATTTGTTTTGTTTCACTGTGGAGTCGGTGGGATATTGTTTCTTGTAGTTTTCCATGGCTTTTCTGGCGTTCACTTTTTCATCCTTGGAAATGAGGTCAAAGTTGAAGCCCACTTTCCAAGCGTAAACTAGCATGCCCAGTGGGTAAATAGCCAGGGGATAGACGCCGATGTAAATGGAAGCACCAATCAATGCCAAGCCGCCTACGATGGTGAGGACGGAAACGCCGGTCTGCACCATCACAGTTTTGCGGAAACCGCTGTCCATATGGGCCAGCCAAATATTTCCACTCGACAGGTAGTAGTGCTTAAATTCCTGGTTGCGAAGAATGCGTTCCCGTTTGTTGTGCTCCAGGATTTGTTTCGCAATGTCCTGCACGTTTTTCTTGAATTTCGAGGTGCGCCAGTTGAATACCACCAAGAGGGTGGTAATGAGTGCAATGAAAATAATTCCGGTAGTTGATCCTTCCATGTTTTGAGTCTCCTTTGTGTTGGTTAGCAGTCAGCAGTTTGCAGTAGGCAGACTGTTTGTGCCATTTCTTATAGTATTCTTATTATATATCAAAATGGGTGGAGAATATAGTTGTTTGTTGTTGGTTGCTGGTTTAGGGTTTATGCTCCGGGTACGTTTGACACAACTCGCACAAAGACATAGAGGCATTGGTTTAGGGTTTAAGGTTTGGGGTTTGCCCTATATTCAAACCTTAAACCAATAACTATGTCTTTTCGTGCAAATTGGACAAAACGTACTCGGAAAGTAAACCCTAAACCAACAACTATCAACAGACAACCAACAACAAAAAGAAAGCACGTAAGAGTGATTCCTTTCGCTTTTACGTGCTTTCCTTTTAGCTATTATTTTACTTCCTTGAAACCCCATTTATTTATGATATAATATTGGTAACGAGACAGCCGACTCAAAAATCCTTGGCGTAGGACCGGCTCCCTCAACAAATTTTTAGTTTGAAGAAAGCCTCCCCTAGCCCGGTGGGCTTTTTTCAGTGCGTAATAGTGACTGGTAGACTGGTGACTAGTGTATTGTATCATTAATATTTACTACTATAAAAATATATGTTGAACAAGCGCTAAGTATCGTCCCCCTTGAAGAAGGGGGGCAGGGGGGATAGAGTGTTTCGTGAGAAACACATTCATCGTAGCGAGATAAATCTCCATATTCGGCTATCTCAAATAAGCGCACTCCGCTTTTCTGAAATATGTCCCTCCGGGCCATTCTATAGTGGAGCTAAGTCTGCTTACCCTACATAACATTTCATATCGCTAGAGTTGCCCCCTCAGCCTTCGGCAGCTCCCCCCCGACAGAGGAGCCGAGACAGCGGTGTAAACTTACTTACCCGGCTTCGCCGCCCCTTCTCCAAGGGGCCACACGCTAGTGCTACTATCGTTTTTATTCATAGTGATATATCCGTAGTATTTAATGATTTGCCTAAATATCATTGATACAACACACTAGGAGCCTCAAATCATCTGTTTAGAAACCCAACAACTAACAACCGACAACCAACAACAAAAAGAAAGCACGTAAGAGTGATGTATTTCACTTTTACGTGCTTTCTTTTTTGGTGACTGGTGACTCGTGACTAGTCGCAAATCCTAGTCACCAGTCACCAGTCTACCAGTCACTATTATAGTCCAAATCTCGCAAAAATTTCATCCACATGCACCAGCATGGGCTTGTAATCGAAGCAAGCTTTGATTTCTTCTTCGTTCAGATACTTTCTAACATCTTCATCTTTGCACAGATTTTCGTAGAAATCTTCGCCCTGGAGCCAGCGTTTCATGGCATTTCTTTGTACCCAACGGTACGCGGTGTCGCGGTAAGCGCCTTTGGCTACCAGTGCGAGCAGCACTCTTGGGCTATAGATGAGGCCGCCGGTGAGGTTGAGGTCAGCCAGCATCTTTTCTGGATAAACCAGCAGTTTATCGATGAGTGCCGTGGTCTGGTCCAGGATGTAGTCCAGCGCAATGGTAGCGTCTGGAATCATGACTCTTTCTACGGAGGAGTGGGAAATATCTCTTTCGTGCCAGAGCGGGATGTCTTCAAAGGCCGGCAGGCTGTAGCCCTGAATCAGGCGCACCATGCCGCAGATTCTTTCGGATTTGACTGGATTTCTCTTATGTGGCATAGCGGAAGAGCCTTTCTGTTTCGGGCTGAAATATTCTTCTGCTTCTCTCACTTCTGTTCTCTGGAGGTGACGAACTTCCAGGGCGATTTGGGCCAGTACGCCAGCGATGACGCCCAAGGTGGTGATGTATTCGGCGTGATGGTCACGCTGTACCACCTGGGTGGCAATGATTTCTCTCTTGAGACCCATTTTCTTGCACACATATTCTTCCACAAAGGGATCGATGTCTGCATAGGTGCCTACAGCGCCGGAGAGTTTGCCCACTGCCATTTCTTCGGCGGCCCGTTTCATGCGTTCGATATTTCTTAAAGTTTCGGAATACCAAAGCAACAGTTTCAGACCAAATGTGGTCGGTTCAGCATGGACCCCATGGGTTCTGCCAATGGTGGGGGTGTACTTAAATTCCACCGCTCTTCTCTTCAGCACTTCTGCCAAT
This sequence comes from Paludibacteraceae bacterium, assembly GCA_963597965.1. Taxonomy (GTDB): domain Bacteria; phylum Bacillota; class Negativicutes; order Veillonellales; family Dialisteraceae; genus Dialister. Next base: position 7,687 of record CAVBRV010000095.1, read on the forward strand.
TTTTCCAAATCATCAATGAGGACTTCGGAAGCCTGTTTGATTTGTACATTGAGGCCCGTGTCTTTCACATCGGTGGAAGTGAGGCCCATGTGAATGTATTTCGCTTCGTCCCCTACATGTTCCCCTACGTTGGTCAGAAATGCAATGATGTCGTGATTGATTTCACGGTCGATTTCGTGAATGCGGTCGACGTCGAAATCGGCTTTCGCTTTGATCACTTCTACCGCTTCTTTCGGAATGCGGCCCAATTCGGCATTGGCTTCGCAAGCCGCAATTTCCACATCAAGCATTGTCTGCCATTCATTTCTTTCGTTCCAGATTTTTTCCATCACTGGACGTGTGTACCTCGGTATCATCAGATATCTCCCTTCGGTTGACCAATTCGGGCGGCAATTTCCCGTCCGACCACTACGCCGGCGGCGGAAGCCTGTGCGAGGCCCCTGGTGATGCCGGCACCATCACCAATGGCGAAGAAATTCGGAATCTTCGTCTCCAACTGGTTGGACAGTTCGATGCGGGAGGAATAAAATTTCACTTCCACGCCATATAACAGGGTATGGCGCGAGTTCGCTCCCGGTGCGACCTTGTCCAACGCTTCGAACATCTCCATAATATCCTTTAAGAAGCGATATGGCAAGACCAAAGATAAATCTCCTGGGGTCGCAGAGGGCATGGTGGGGTTCACCATGCCCCGGCGAATGCGTTCTTCTGTGGAACGACGCCCGTCCCGGAGGTCCCCCAATCGCTGCACAATCGGCCCGCCACCGAGCATATTCGCCAAAGTGGCGATGTATTTCCCATACTCGATGGGTTCATGGAAAGGATGGGTGAATTGCTTGGAAACCAGAATGGCGAAATTCGTATTGTCACTCTTTTTGTGGGCATAAGAATGACCATTCACCGTCATGAGGCCGTTGTTATTTTCGGTCACCACGAAACCGTAAGGATTCATGCAGAACGTCCGCACCCGATCATCAAAGGATTGGGAGAAATACACCAATTTCGACTCATAGCAAATATTCGTAATCGGTTCAAACACTTCCGCTGGAGACTCCACCCGGACCCCGATGTCTACCGCATTGGAATCGGTGTGAAGCCCTAGCCGCTGTGCCTCATGAGTGAACCACTCCGCCCCATCACGACCCGGAGCAGCCACCAAGTACTTGCAATGGTAAGTCTCTCCCCCAGCGATGACACCCAGCACGGTCTGGTCCTCGCTGACCAAAATCGTATCGACGGGACGCTCGGAAATCACCGTCACGTTGGAGGGCATAGCATCTCGCATGTGGGTCAATATTTCCCCATTCACATCGGTGCCCAAATGGCGAATGCGCGCCGGAATGAGAGCCAAATCCGCCGCTGCCGCTTTGCGTTTCAATTCGTGGATTTCTTCCTTATATTCATCTCCGTACACCTTGCGCCCTTCTCCGCCGTACTGGCAATAGACTTTATCCACATAAGAAATCAGGCGAGCCAACTGGCCTTTATTCATATAATCATCCAAATTGCCACCATAATCGGTGGTGAGGGTCAATTTCCCATCAGAAAAAGCCCCAGCACCGCCCCAGCCAGAAACGATATTCGCCCGCTTCTCCGCAGCCGGTGCCGTCCTGTTTTTGTTCAAGGCGATTCTTTCACGAATGTCCAGGCCTTTTTCCAGAATCAAAATGGAAAGGCCCGTGTCAGCCAGTTCCAAGGCAGTGAAAATCCCCGCGGGACCACCGCCGATGATGATGACGTCATATGTTTTTGCCATAGGAATACCCCATTTCGATAAACGATGAATAAAGAACGCGTAATCATTTATAACAAAGTAGCAGGTGACTAGTAGACTAGTGACTGGTGACTAGGATTCTGAAACATCACCCCAGTCACCAGTCTACCAGTCACTAGTCACCCCAACCATCAGCGTTCTTTCTCCTCCATAACTTGGGCAACAAAAAAGCCCCACATGGGGGCTGGATGATCGATTTGATTATCCCTTAACTGATTCTACAATAATTTTATTGAGGAAGTCAAATGGAATTTGGGAACTATGGATAGTGGACTCGTGACTGGTGACTAGTGACTGGTAATTAATGGCTGCTCGTTAATTCGTTTTTTCAATAGCAAAAATTTGGATAGGCAATTGTTGTTGGTTGTTAGTTGTTTGTTGTTGGGGTCAAACAACCGACAACAAACAACTAACAACAGTGAGCGCACAGGAATCTGCACAATAGCCCAATTTTCTATGCACTTGAAT
>CAVBRV010000096.1:0-9779 GCA_963597965.1 Paludibacteraceae bacterium
CCAAAATTTTACTGCATATATTCAGTAAACATCGGGCGTATGAATTATCGAGCAACCACTAATATAAGGGGCATCATCGATGATTTCCGCTGATGTAAAAGTTGCTCAAGGTTCTAATAGTTCTAAAGGTTTCTCGAATGTGCCTAAAGACGATAGCGTCATTAGCTCGTTCGAGAAACCTGAGAACCTTTAGAACCCTGAGCAACCTGTAAGATCCAACGAAATCACCGCAACTGCCCTCTATCTCCCTTGCACAAACCAATATATCACCGGATACAGCACGAATAGAAATGCCAGGGTAGTCGTCAGGAAAGACGATTCTGCCAGATTCACATTGAGACCATAGAGCTGAGCGGTGGCTACGGCGAAGATGGCTGTCGGGGCGGCGGCCGCTAGGATGACGCAAGTGGTCATGGCGGCGTCGGACACGAAAAGGGTGGTCAGGAAATAGAGCACCGCCGGAAGCAGAAGAAATTTCACGGGAAATATGGGCCACAATTTCAGTGCATATTCTCGTGCGCTCTTCAAATTGAGATCATAGCCTACCGGAATCATGCCCATCCACGCACTGAGATGAATCAAAATCGTAAATAGGTCACTCACCACCACCGGTTTCTCCACGTGGAAGAAAGCCAAAGTCAGACCGACCACCACGCCCACTGCGGGAAGTTGGTTCGGTGTGAGGAGCATTTTCGCCAAATGAATTTCCATTTTTCCCGGTTCTCCTTTATGGGCCCATTTGTCATAGTAGTACTGGCCCATGGGAAAACTGAAAAGCACGATAATCAAAATCTGGGGCACCGCGATGAGCTGCACATAAGCAAATCCAATTTCCCCATACAGCACATAGGCACAAAGTCCCGCCAAGGTGCCAATATTTCCTAGCATCATAGAAATCATGTAACTCCCCTGGGTCCGCGGGTCGCTGAACCGCCTCTTCTCCCACAAGTAGAAAACCAGCACTGGGATGAAACAAATGGGGATAGTAGAAATAGGAAGCCACAAAAGCTCCATGGTCACATGAACCGACCAGAAGGACACCACAGAAAGAAAGGTCGCAATCACCACCACATTGGCTTTGATGATGTAGTGCAAAATCTCTTTCGATAGCCCCCACTTCCGAAGCCACATGCCCAAAACCATGGGCAAAAGTATATCAACAAATACAATTAAAAAACGAGAATCCAATACAATATAGCCTCTTTTCCGTTGGAATCAAAAATACAGTGCGTAATGCGAAGTGCGTAGTGCGTAATGGTGGAAGGGGCGCATCAATTCATATAGCGCCCCAATACCCCTTTATATAAAAATCCATATATCATAATCCATCGCTATGTTCAAAAATATAAAAACTTTGCGGTGCTATTTAATTTGTGCGCCGCCACCTTCACTACGCACTTCGCATTACGCACTACGCATTGTCTCTTACACTACGAACCATGTACTATCTCCCAAAAGTCTTCCCCCCAGTTCCGCCTGGAATTGTTTTTCCGATACAGTTTCCAGTACCCCCGACAGTTTCGGGAAGGTGAGCTGGTAGGCGTGAAGCATTTGCCGGCGGATGTGAAGTTTCTGGGAAGCAGCGAGGCTCTCCGGGTTGCCATATTTCCGATCACCTAGCAAAGGATGCCCGATGGAGGCGAAATGAATGCGAATCTGATGAGAGCGGCCGGTGATGAGTTGCACTTCTACTAAAGTACAAGAAATCCCCTGAATCGTCAGCTGCCGCAGCACCCGGTATCGACTTTCGATGGGAAGGGCTCCATCTTTTTTCGTTTCGCTATAAGTGACCTGGTTTGTCTTATGATTTTTTACAAGAAACCCACAAAGCGTACCATTTCCTTCCAGTTTGCCATACACTAGGGCCCGGTACGTTTTTTGCAACGCGTGGTCTTTGATGAGTTCGTTCAAGGCTTGCAATCCCTGCACCGTCTTTCCTGCCAATACCAAGCCGCTGGTATTTCGGTCGAGCCGATTGCAAATAGAAGGCTTCACCGTAGCCGTCACCTGGTCCTTCAGATACGCCAGAAGCCCATCATTGAGAGACGCTTCGCCACTGCCATCCCCTTGCGACAAAAGACCGGCTGGCTTGTTTAGGACTAGCAAGTTTTCATCTTCGTAGAGAATATACTTGGCAAAATCCATCCCAGCCGTAGAAGAAATCGGTTTCTCGCCTTTCGTTCCTGTCATGAACTTCGTCAAGGTGTCATCGGAAAACCACACGGTCAGCACATCGCCAGCCTGTAGTTTTTCTTTTCCTTCTATTTTTTTATCATTTAATACAATATTCTTTTTTCGTAAACTTTTCCGAAGAAGTCCCATGGAAGCACAGGGAAGGAGGCGCGAAATATATTTCAAAGCCCCCTGCCCCGCTTCCTGGGGCTGGATGGTAAATTGTTTCATTTTGTCCTCTTACAAGTAGGCAGTTAGCAGTAAGCAGTTGGCAGAAAAGGTGCATTTCTTCCATCACAGACACATGGTATCATGTCTACGACAGAAAGAAATGCACCCCTCTTTTGATTCTTCCTACTGGAACTCATTCATATGATCGATGACTAAAACTGCCTACGGCCTACTGCTAACTGCCAACTATAACTATCATTCCTTGCTTCCGAAAATAACCGTCAGTGCTGCCGCAGCGATGACACCGCCCAGGGCCAAGAGCTTTCCTGCTTTTGCCGCTTTCTTTTTATTAACCCCCATGGGCTTCGGTTCGACTTTGCCGGTGGCTCTCATTTTAAGCAACTTGTCCATGGTCTTTTCAAAACGACCTGTCAAAGAAGAAAGCAAAGCCAATCCCTTTTCCGCTTCTTCCACAGTCGCCTCTTCTTCTTTTCTTTCATCCAGCGCATCGTTGCACAGAATGCGGAGCTGGTTCAATTCGCCGGCGAAGTCTTCATCGATGGTACCGTGCTGTTCCAATTCATTGATGCAATCATTTCGATGCTCATGAATCCAAACCACCGGTTCCAGCTGGTTCTTTTCCAAAAGCTTCACCATGTATTCCAGCGCTTTCCCCGCCTTAAGTAGAGAGGCATCAGGATCCTCATTCACATACTGCTGGGCTTTGTTGCAATATTTATACAATTCCGGATATGATTCTTTCAGTGTTTCAAAATTTGCCATAACAATTCTCCTCTCTACGAAAAACATTTTCTTTTCATCATATACCAATGACACTGTATTTGTCTAGGGGAAATTGGTGACTAGTGACTGGTGACTGGTGACTAGGAATAGTTAGAAGTGAGAAATGGTAGTGGCGGCGCACAACTTATAAAGCGCCGCATTTTTAAAAGGTTATAATTCTACCCATATTCATTTTCTAACATTTTAAATCTTACCGCTTGCGACAAGGTTAAAAAGGTTATAAGTTTATTTATCGCCCCCATTGGGGTAATGTCATTAAGTTAAGCGAAAAAAGCGATGATTTCTTCTTTGTCAAAGGTTCTCAAGGTTCTAAGGTTACTAAAGGTTCTAACGGTTCCCGAATGCAATGATAACGTCAGCGTCTATCGGCTCATTCGAGAACCTTGAGAACCCTTTGTACCTTTAGAACCCTAAGAACCTTGTACTCACTAGCGGAATCATGCTAACTATCGCCAATCCTTAACTTAACAACATTACCCATTGGGGGAGATGCCGTAGGCAGAGGTGTGCAAGCGAACTGCATCGCTAGGAGCATAGCGACGCAGGGATGTAGTGAGACGCCATTTCGAGCGTAGCAAAGATGGGCTGCACTAGCGGTATGAATACAAATGTTATTCAACCCCTAATGGCACAACTTCCACCATTTCTAACTTCTCACTTCTAACTTCTAACTGCCTTTCCCATGCCTTTTTTCTATATAGTTCATGAATAAAAAAGTATTTGAAACGAACGAGAAAGTTATATATACTACTGATTAGATATGATTCTCATTTAGACAATTAACAGTGTGTAAGAAGCGCCCAAACGGTCAACTGCTTACTGCTAACTGCCTACTTAGTGAGTGCTCGATAATTCACACGCCCGATAGTTACTGCATACATGCAGTGAAATCTTGACATTCAAGTGCAAAGAAATACGGGCTATTGTGCAGATTCCTTTGCATTCATTGTTGTTAGTTGTTTGTTGTCGGTTGTTTGGCCCCAACAACAAACAACTAACAACCAGCAACAATTACCTATCCGAATTTTTGCTATAAAAAAAGGAATTAACGAACAGCCACTACTTAAACAAGAGGAGGAAAATCATGGAAAAATTTCAGCAAGCTCCAGTCGTCGGTTCTCGTCGTGTCTCCAGTGATGCCAAAGGCACCAGAGCGAAAGTATATTTCACTAGAAACATCGATGCAGACCATCTGATTCAACTGTACAATCTCATCAATGATGCCATTTATGGCAAAGTCGCTATCAAACTGCACACCGGAGAAAAGCACGGACCAAACATTCTCCCACGGGATATGGTGAAAGCCTTCCAGGCGCAGGTACCGGATAGCACCATCGTAGAAACCAATACTCTCTACCAGGGCGACCGCTATACCACTGAAGGTCATAGAGAAACACTCCAGGTCAATGGTTGGACCTTCTGCCCCGTCGACATCATGGATGAAGAAGGCACTGTCAATCTCCCGGTTCGCGGCGGCAAACATTTCAAGGAAGTGTCCATGGGCGGACATATCGTGAATTACGATTCCATGATCGTTCTCACCCATTTCAAAGGACACGCCATGGGCGGCTTCGGCGGTTCGATGAAAAACTTGGCTATCGGTTGCGCGGATGGTCGTATCGGCAAGAGCCAAGTCCATGGGGTGGCTGTGGACAATCTCCCAGAAGACTGGAATGCATGGCCCGCTAAAGAATTGCTCATGGAAAATATGGCAGAATCCGCGAAAGCCACCATTGATTACTTCGGCAAACACATCGTATACCTCAATGTGCTCCGCCGCATGTCCGTAGACTGCGACTGCGCTGGCGTGACCGCTGCGGAACCCACCATTCCAGATATTGGCATCCTCGCCTCCACCGACCTACTCGCTATCGACCAGGCGTCTGTGGACTTGGTTTACCAGACCGAATCCAACCACGACTTGGTAGAACGTATGGAAAGCCGCCACGGTCTGCATCAGCTCACGGCTATGCATGAATTGAAAATGGGCAATGATCAGTATGAATTGATTGAGTTGAAATAAGTGGGATAGCGGATTGCGTCAGTTGGCTCGTTCCCGCTAATTGTCAAAGGTTCTGTTGAGATGTAGAAATATTTCATCACATCTCAATGGGACCTTTTATTTTGGGGTTCTGGGGATACATTATTCGCTAGATTCTCATCTCGATAATTTCTGTGTTTTAGGGTTCTGGTTCGACACTATTCAATATTTATCGCCCCCATCGGGGGAGATGCCGTAGGCAGAGGGGGCTGCACTAGCGGTATGAAATGATTTGTTGAAATATCCACCACATCTCACCTTCCACCACTACGCACTCCGCACTTTTTCAAAAAACAAATTAACAAGCAACCACTATGTTAAGAAGAAGGTATCACCACAATCGTCATTTCGACCGATGGGATTCGTGCTTGATGAATATATCACTTTTCTGCGACTATGTGAGACAGAAGTGGAGAAATCTTTGTGTTATTCGATACATATATCCATGATATGCTATCCACATTGAAATGAGACTTGGCGTCTGGGGCGTAATATGTGAGGCTAACAGACAAACGAATAGTTCCAAAGTGCCTCTCATGGCTTTTCTGTTAGCCTTGAATGCAGACGCCCCAGACGCCAAGTCTTATTTCAATATGGATATTCCATCATTAGCATGTATCTTGAATAACACAAAGATTCTTCGACACGCCCTTCGGGCGGCTCAGAATGACGATACGGGAGTAACTTTTAATTTACATGGAATATTTAATTCATATTTATCGAAAAGGAAACTACTTTTACCGTTGAGAGATTTGCGTATAGACCATCCTTATCAGCTCAGCCCCATGCATTCTCAATTAGAACCCTTCGTCAGCGGTTTTGTCCCCACTTATCCACTAGCTTCCTCATCTCCACTAGAACCTTCTGTCTGCGGTCTCATCTCCATTTGCCACCATCCATTCCACCTCCACCAGAACCCTCACATTCCGTTTCCATCACCTTGTTCCCTCTAGCCTCAACATCTCCACCAGAACCTTCTGCCCGCGATCCCATCTCCAATGCTACTATCCGTTTCACCTCCCCAAGAACCCCCTGTCTGCGCCCCACCTCTATGTCCCCTCTAGCCTTCCCCACTCAACGCGAACCTCACAAAAATCCCTTGACAAGTAAATCCTAACAGAATTAATATATATGTAATTACTTTATTAGTTATATTCTTAATAGTTAAACTTACGCTATAAATTGAATAATTAAGTTCTCATCTGTTAGATTCTCAAACAACCAACAACCAACAACCAATAACCAATAACCACCATATTTCACCCAGTAAAGGAATTCACTATGTCAAGAAATAAACAACTCTTTCTTCTTCTAGCCATATTTCTCATAGCGGGTATCTACTTCCTATTTTCCATGAGAGATACGACCAGCTCCTCCTCATCGCAACCCCCGCAAAAGGAAATCATCATCGGTTGCGATGACTATGCCCCTTTTAACTATCGAGATATTGATGGAAATATGAAAGGCATTGACGTGGAGCTCGCACAGGAAGCCTTCCAACGAATGGGTTACAAAGCGAAATTTATTTTCATCGACTGGGAAGCGAAGAAATTTCTTTTGACCGAAGGAAAAATCGACTGCATTTGGAGCTGCTACACCATGACAGGACGAGAAAACGATTACAGATGGGCCGGTCCCTATATGAAGAGCCGTCAGGTCTATGCGGTCCTTCCGGACAGCCCCATTCATAGCGTGAAAGATTTGGACGGAAAAACGGTGGCTCTCCAGTCTTCCACCAAACCGGAAGATTTATTCCGCACCCATGCGGACAATCTGCCCCATTTCCGCCGCATTATTTCTTCTCAGAATCGTGACCTGATTTTCACCTTCCTCAGCAAAGGCTATGCGGATGTCATCGCGGCCCACGACACTTCCATCGAACAATTCATGCGTGACTTCGACATGGAATACCGCATCCTGGACACCCCGCTCCAGTCTGTGGATTTGGGCGTGGCTTTCAGCCTCAATGATACCCGCGGCTTAGACACGGAATTGACCAAAACTTTGAAAGACATGCAAGCCGATGGCACCATCAAAACCATCCTCGAAAAATATCTGCCCAACGGCGATCAGTACTTGGAGGACCAGCCATGACACAAAAGCAAAAGTTCTTTTTCCATAATAAAAAACAATGGCTTTGGGGCGAAATCATCATCGGTATCGCACTGCTCTTCTTTGTGGGTCTCGTTTCCTTCCATCAAGATTTACGCCAGTCCGAAGCCCGATTGCACAACATCGTAGCTTATATCAAACTCCAGGCCAGCAATGACCAAAAGCTGGATTTGGGTTCTGAATCCAAGAGCTTACTTCGTATGGTGGAAACCGCAGAGCTTCTGGTTTCTCACTTGGGGCATACGGAATTTTCCGAAGACGTGCTAAAAGATTACGTCATCCGCGGCTACCTGTCGGGCATGATGATTTTGGACGACCAAGGACAAGTCCAGTATAGCTATGATACGGAAAATAGAAATCCCGCCGAAATTCTGCCGTCCTTGAATTATCCCGCCCTCATCGATGTGGCTCGTTTCCCGGAAAAGACCTATACCACCCGAATCACGGCGAAAGATTTATCCTATATCGACGTGGCTGCCATCGGTCGGCAAGATACACCAGGCATCATCCTCGTGTACTATCACACCCCTAGGAAATATGCACAAGCCTTCAGTCACTCCGTCCGCATGATGATTCATGGCTATCGACAGGACCATGACGAAAATATCATCATCGCTCGCAAAGGCCGCGTCACTGCTGCCAGCGATGAATCCATGATCGGCCGTGCCGTAGAAGATTTGGAAATTTTAAGAAATATCAATAGCAGCGGATTAGAAGACCAGCTCGTGCCAACTTCCAATTCCTGGCTGTCTGGTTACGGCCTCTTGCTAAAGAGCCGAGACAATTACATCTATGCCTACTTGCCGGCGCAAAATGTATTTATTTCCACTCCTAGAAATCTTTTGATTTGCCTCTTCCTGTTTCTTATTATCCTCATTGGTATCCAGGGACTTCGCTGGAATCTGGAAAAAGGGTACCAGAAGAAACAACTAAAAATGCAACTGGACTACAACCAGCGGTTGCAAGTCAAAAATGAAGAATTGCAAGAAGCAGTCACCTTGGCCCAAACCGCCAATGCGGCGAAGAGCAATTTCCTTGCTCGCATGAGCCATGATATCCGCACGCCGCTGAATGGAATCATCGGCCTTTTGAAAATCGATCACATCCACGACTACGATGCAGAAACAGTCCGCAAGAATCGGGAGAAAATGCTGATTTCTGCCAACCACCTGCTGTCTCTCATCAATGACGTCTTGCAAATGAGCAAATTGGAAAGCGATGACGTCATCCTAACCAACGAACCCATTCTGCTGTCGCAACTCATGTCCGACATGGCAACCATCGCAGAAATCCGTGCCACCGAAGCTCATATTCATTGGAATTGGCAAGAAAAAGCAGACCGCTTGCTGTCCATCCCGGTGTACACCAGTCCCGTTCATCTTCGTCAGATTTTCCTCAATATTTATGAAAACTGCATCAAGTACAACCATGCGAATGGGCATATTTCCACCCACATCGCCTGTCTCAAACAAGATACCGCCCACGTCACCTACCGCTGGACCATCAGCGATACGGGCATCGGCATGAGCGAAGATTTCCAGAAACACATCTTTGAACCTTTCGCCCAGGAACACACCGACGCTCGCACCGTCTACCACGGCACCGGTCTGGGCATGGCGATTGTGAAACGCATCATCGATAAGATGGGTGGCACCATCGAAGTCCAGAGCGTCCAAGGCGTAGGCTCCACTTTCATCATCACCATTCCCTTCGTGATCGCACCGGAAATCCAACAACTGGAAACCAAGCCCGCTATGAAGCAAGCCGCACTTTCTAACTTGCAAGGCATCAAAGTGCTCCTGGTCGAAGACAATGAGCTCAATGCAGAAATCGCTGAAGCTCTCTTGGAAGAAGAAGGAGCGAAAGTCACCACCGTCTCCGACGGTCTCCAAGCGGTGGAAAATTTCAAGAAACATCCCGCTGGCACTTATGACGTGATTCTCATGGACCTCATGATGCCAGTCATGGACGGCTACACCGCCACCAAGACCATTCGCAACCTGGAACGGGACGATGCAAAAACCATCCCCATCCTGGCCATGACCGCCAATGCCTTCAAGGAGGATGAGCAGAAATGCTTAGCCGCCGGAATGAATGCGCACCTGACGAAGCCACTGGAAATGGAAAAGATCATTGCGGCGATTCAGAAGTATTGTCGACGGTGAGCTGGTTTGATGTTACGAATTTGAGTAAGTAGGAATGCTACCGCTTGCGGTGACAGGTTGCTCAGGTTTCTCAAGGTTCTCAGGTTCCTCGAATGTGCCAACAACCGCTGGTGCTATCATCCCATTGCATTATACGGAAATAGCAAAACCCGCTATCATCATTACGATGCTAGCGGGTTTTGTTTTGTGAAAGGTAGGCAGTTGGCAGTTGGCAGTTGGCGGTCCCCCCTCTACCGTCATTTCGACCGGTCGTATTTGTGCAAAGTGATGATACAGAAATAAATAGATTTGTGTCCCTGAGTGGAGAAATCTCA
>CAVBRV010000097.1:0-9568 GCA_963597965.1 Paludibacteraceae bacterium
TGGATAAAAATTCATATCATTTCAAATTCTTTGATTAAATCAGCGTTTCCTTAAATATACATAACCTTCTATAACCTTTTAGCAATCGTTTTTATAGCTATTAACACTGATAAGATTCCACCCCATATAACCCGCCCGAAGGGCTAACCTTTATAATCATGCAGCGCTTCCAAATCATGACGTGCCGCCACCACCATTTCTCATTCCTCATTCCTAATTCCTAATTGCATTTTCCGCCTTCTTCTCCGTACCCGATTAATATGCCTCTCGAAATTTCCATTATTGATGAACTCCGCCAGCACCAACTGGTCGAAGACAGGGACGGTGCAGGAGTAGAAACCGATTTTCGCTTCGTAGTAGGGCACCATGTTTTCCGGAAGCACCAGGTAGCCTGCCCGGATGGAGGGAGCGATGGTCTTGGAAAAGCTATTCATATAAATCACCCGGCCGTGGGGTTCAAGGGAGAAGAGGGTGTCTTCCGGTTTGGACAGCAGGGTAAATTCGGAGTCGAAATCGTCTTCGATGAGGATACCATTTCGACTTTTCGCCCAGCGCAAGTATTCCGCCCGCTTAGACGCGGTGGCGGTGATGCCGGAGGGGTAGCTGTTGAAGGGGGTCACGTGAAGGACTTTCGCGTGAGTGCGTTCCAGTTCTGCCGTCTCGATCCCCTCTTTTCCCATGGTGAGAGGATCGGTCTGGACTTGGTTCGCCTGGTACACTTTCCGAATTTTTTCATAGCAAGGATTTTCCAAAGCGTATACCAAATTTCGCCCTAGCACCTGGATGTGGAGACCGTAGAGATATTCGGCGCCAGAACCAATGAGAATTTGCTCCGGACTGACCCGCATATTTCTACTTCTCGCCAAATAGGATGCGATGGCTTCCCGGAGTTCCTCGCAGCCGTGGTTCGGCGAGGGGCGAAGAATTTTGTTTCCATAGAAAGAGAGCACACTGCGCATGGTCTTCGCAAAGGCGGAAAAAGGAAATAAATCCTCCTCCCCCGCTTCTCGCCGTTCGGTCTTCGTATGGGAAATATCAGGAAATTTCGGATGGGCTTCTTCCTTCGCCACTGGGTAGGAATCGGATTCTCGAAATATCACATAGTACCCGCTCCGCTCGCGAGGCTCTACGTAGCCCTCTTCCATCAAAAGTTCATAGGCATGCTCCACGGTGATCACACTCACTCCGTGGCTCTCCGAAAGCTGCCGCTTGGAGGGCAATTTCTCGCCGTAGCCATACACCCCCTGGGTGATGCGCTCCCGAAGTTCGATGTATAGTTTCATGTATGCGGTCATGGATGCTCCTTATAGAGCAATGAGAAATTAGAAATGAGTAATTAGTAATGGTGGTAGCGTCGCATCATAATTTGGAAGCGCCGCAAAATTAAAATAAAAAATAATGGGGCGCTATATGAATTGTGCGCCCTTCCACAATTACTCATTACTAATTACTAATTGCTCTTCATCTGGTCTTATTTTTAAAATCATTTTTGGTGATTTTCATATATCCAGATTCATATTATAATACGAGTCAGTTCGATGAAACAAGAGAGTCATTTCTTTTGAAAGGTTACTCAGGTTACTCAAGGTTCTCAAGTTGCTCAGGTTTCTCGAATGTGCTGGTAAACGCTAAGGAAACACTGATTTAATCATGGTTTGAAATTATTCTTGAATTTTTATTCAAAGCGAGGAAAGAAAATCCGCGAATAGCGAGCTATTTAAGGATTTCCTTGACGATGCTTTGGATAAAAATTCATATAATTTCAAACTCTTTGATTAAATCAGCGTTTCCTTAATATACAACTTGGCGAAATCATGATAATAAAATAAAGGTTTAGGGTTTAAGGGTTTAGGGTTTTGCAACTTCATTAAACCCTAAACCAATGAGATTTTATTCATGGCGAATTGTCACATATGAACACGGCATATAAACCATAAACCAATCATGAATCATTTAAAATTTCATCGAAATGATACATGAACAGTATCATTTCATTCGAGGAACCTGAGAACCCTTAGAACCCTGAGCAACCTGTAAGCTCTACCAAAATCATCCCTGCTGACACAAACCATAAAGGAGATTACGAGAATCATGTCACACGAAGAAACCATTTCCACTACACCCTTTTCCACCCACAGCAAGCACAATACGCGCTGGCTCACCATTTGCGGGTTATTGATGGCGATCAATGTGGGGCTGTCCTCTTTCGGCATTCCTGTACCGGGAGGGCATTTGTACTTGAACGATACCGCCATCGTAGCGGCGGCTTTGATGCTGGATCCCATGAGCGCCTTCCTGGTGGGCGGCGTCGGAGCGTTCTTGGGAGATTTCTTCTTCTATCCGGCGCCGATGTTCGTTTCCCTGATTTCTCATGGCTTGCAAGCCATGACGATTTCCTACATCGCTCACAATTGCCTCAAGAACCAGCCAAAAATCGCCACCATCTTGGCCGTCCTCGTGGGTGCCGTCATCATGGTCACTGGCTACACCATCGGCCGCGCCTATGTGTACGCTACGCCTGAATACGCTTGGATCAAGCTGCCCTTTGAAATCCTCCAGGCTCTCTTGGGCGTCGTCTTCGGGCCGTTCCTGGTCTGGAAATGGAAATTGAATGAACAGGTGAAGCGGATGATTGATGGGAAATATTGATGATAGCGGGTTTTCCGCTTATTCCACTTAGCATTCTATCCGCTATCCAAAGGGTTATTATTCTGCTGATTTCTATGATTTCACAAAGAAAAAATACCGCCAGCATCAAGGTTATGAAGGGTTATTCCTATTCATAGCCTTGTTGTTGGCGGTATTTAAATATGGATGAGAGGCCCATCGGGCATCTCCCCCATCGGGGGAGAATTAAAGAGGGGGTGCATTTCCTTCGGCCGCAAGGCCGGTTGTATGGTTTTCTGAATACTAAGCGATATGAAAACAGTTTGACACTATACAAACATTACGATTTATACCGCCTTATATTTATAAAAACCATACAACCAGCCTACGGCTGAAAAAATACACATCTCGCTTCGCTCGAAATGGCGTCTCACTACATCCCTGCGTCGCTTCGCTCCTAGCGATGTAGTTCGCTTGCACACCCCTCTGCCTACGGCATCTCCCCCCCCCGATGGGGGCGAGGTTCTACGGACCTATCATTACTATTTATAACCGCTAAATAACTTAAATGACCATTTTACAGATGGGAAATCTGAATCATAGCATAAAAATACCGCCAGTAACAAAGGTTAGGTTATAACAATACATGAAATAATCCTTTATAACCCCGTTGCTAGCGGCATTTTGCTTTATATATCAGTCGTAAATGTTAGAATAATAACCTTTTAAACAAGCAAAATCACCGCAAAACTTCCCAAACGGTCTGATTCACCACATCCCGACTATTATCCAACCCCGCCAGGCACAAGAACTGGTACGTGTCGTCCCGTTTCGCTGCCACGCCGCGGACGTAGAGAGGCACGGTGTAGCCATCCACCACGACCAGCGGGCGGAGGGCGAAGGTGTAGGTGTCCTTCATGGTTTTCACCCGATGAAGTTGCTCCACGGAGAGCATATCCATGGCAACCAAATCATAAGGGAGCGGCTGGCCGGTGAGGTGTCTCGTATTGGTGGCGATTTTGAGAAATACTTCATTCAAGAGATTTTCCGACCGCAAGAGACCCATATTAAAGGCCAGCATTTTCTTTCCTGCTTCTTGGGTGTACCCACCAGGGATGAACATGCCGCCGAAGGCTTCGTCTGCTTTCGGTCCTTTCGTTTCAGCGCCGAGAGCGAGCATCAGCGTGTCCGCTTTCTTCCCTTTCCGAAGAACCGTGCCCGCATAGGCGTATTCCGAGGAGAGGCCGGGCAATGGAATAGACTGATAGGTGGTCCCTTTCGGCCATTTCACTTTGGGCAGCAGCGGCGAATAGGTTCCATTGGGAACCACCGTTGCCAAACTATTTTGCACCGTTTCCAAATGGCTGACTGTGGGCAGTGCGCCCCCTGCCAAAGCAGCTGGTTCGGCCGCTTCCGTCATCCCGCTCCAGCCTAGCGCCAGGACCAGCGCCAAAGGAATGCTATATTTCCATTTCATCATTTAGCCCCCGCTATGGCCTTGTCGAAGAAAGGCGATAAATACCGGCCGGACAGCTGGTCACAAACCAAAAGGGTGTAAGTGGTCTGTCCCTTTTCTTTCGTCACCAGGCCTTTCACATAGATAGGAAGAAGGAAACCTTCCTTATTGAGGACCAGCCGTGCGTCTCCCACGCGATAGGAAATACCACCGGCTGTGGTCTTTTCTTCCCAATGCGAATGCTCTGCGATTTCCACTTTTCCCTGACAAGCCGCGAGGAGCGTGTCCACGAGAGGATTCTCTGCGGTTACATCGTTTTTGTTTTCCTCAGCGGCCTTCTTGTACTGGGAAAGCTTCGCCATGTCGCTATCGGAAACGGACAGGGACACCACCAATCCCTGGTAGTAGGTATCATTGGCGGCGCACCGCACTTGGTAGAGTTTCCCCTGCTTCAAAGCATTCGCTGCCAGTGCAGACAGTTCCTTGGCCTGGGTGGAGTTTTCAGGAAATACTTTTTCAGAGACCAGTACCTTCTCGATGGAAGCCTCCGGCTGCCCTTCGATGAGCCAATCATGAATCTGACTACCAAAGAAAGACCGCTGTCCATCGTACACGTTGACGCTATTTCCCAAATCCAGCACTTCCCCGCCGGACAGCGTCAAAGAATCAGCCTCTGCCGCCATGCCGCCCATGAGGCAAGACACAGATACCGCCGCAACAGCCAGCCATTTTTTGAGTTTCATATATATCACCGTTCCTTTTGATGTATACCGCAATGTCATTAAGTTAAGGATTTGAGTCAGTAGGTATGCTAACGTTTGCGATTACAGGTTGCTAAGGTTTCTAAAGATTCTAAGGTTGCTCAGGTTCCCCGAATGTGCCCATTTACGTTAGCGTCATTAGCTCATTCGGGAAACGTGAGAAGCCTTAGTATCCTGAGAAACCTGAGTAACCTTTATATCAGTAGAAATCATCGCATATTTCGCTTAACTTAACAGCATTAATTTATACCTTATACTTTCATTAGTCTCATTATACCATTTTTAAGCATAGTGAGAAGTGAGAAGTTAGAAGTGAGAAATGGTGGTGGCGGCGCACAATTCATAAAGCGCCGCATTTTATTATAAAAATGTAACTGGTAGCTAGTGACTGGTGACTAGGCCACGCTTTTCCCAGTCACCAGTCACTAGTCACCAGTCACTCATACATCAAAAAAGGCCTGGCTTTATGAATCGTGCCAGGCCTCCACCATTTCTAACTTCTCACTTCTAACTTCTCACTGCCTTTTCAAGTCTTCTTCAATAATCTCACTCTTCAGCGTCTGCAGCTGATCCGACAGGTTCACTTCCATGATATTCGGATTCAAGAGACGAGTATATTCCGGCCAGAGGGTTTCCATCTGCTGATTGGCATAGGCGATGGTTTCTTTCAAAGTCGGAAGAGGCAAGCCTTCGCCGTTTTTCATGACCGGCTTCAACATTTCCTCACAAGTATAGGTGCCGGCCTTCAGCTCCTTCTTCCGCCATTTCGCCGATTCCGTAACGAGCGTGTAATCGCCGCCATCCGGCATAGGTTCGCTGGTGAGGCACACCAGGTCGGTGATCATCTTGCTGCTGTCCTTCTTGTAGAAACGGCGCACTTCCTTGATGCCCGGATTGGTCATCTTTGCCACATCGTTGGAAATCTTCATCACCGGTTCAAAAGTGCCATTCTTCTCGCGAGCGCACATTTTGAACACGCCCCCCAGAGCAGACGTCCCATCGGCGGTGATAATTTTCGTTCCCACGCCCCAGCTGGTGACCGTGCAACCCTGTTCCTTCAAAGACTGAATCAAGTATTCATCCAAATCATTGGACCCGGAAATAATGGCATCTGGGAACCCTGCTTCGGTGAACATTCTCTTCGCTTCCTTCGAGAGATAGCCCAAATCGCCGCTATCGATACGAATGCCGTACACCTTCGGCAGTTCCCCCTTCGCCTTCAATTCGCTAAAGATTTGAATCGCATCCGGCACGCCCATTTCCAATACATTATAAGTATCTGCCAGAAGAATCAAATTGTTGTGATACTGTCTCACATATTCCTCAAAGGCCTCCAGCTCCGTGTCGAAACTCATGATCCAGCTGTGTGCCATGGTGCCCAACACAGGAATGCCGAACAGTTTCCCTGCTTCCACATTGGACGTCCCATTGAATCCGCCAATCATAGCGGCCCGCGCGCCCCAAAGGCCAGCGGAATGGCCCTGAGCCCGGCGCAGGCCAAATTCCATCAACGCATCCTGCGGCGCCACCGTACGCACCCGGCGCGCTTTGGTGGCAATCAGACTTTCATGATTCATAATCATTGAAAGCCCGGTCTCAATCAGCATCGCCTCTGTCGTGGTTCCATGGAAACGGACAATCACTTCCCCCGGAAAGGCCACGGTCCCTTCGGGCATGGCGTAAATATCCCCGGTGAAATGGAAATCCGCCAAATAGTCCAAGAACTCCGGATAGAAAATCCCCAGCCCTCTCAGATAGTCAATATCTTCCTGACTAAACCGGAAATGTTTCACGAAATCCACCAAATGCGACACCCCGGCCACCACCGTGTAGCCCCCGTTGAATGGATTCTGCCGATAAAACCGATCAAAAACCACCTTCCGCTCATGCATGCCTTTCTTGAAAAGCGCATTGGCCATGGTGAGCTGGTATAAATCTGTAATGAGTCCGTTGCAAGACATAGTATTTCCTCCTAATGAGGGTGACTAGTGACTGGTGACTAGTCACTAGGATCAGACGATTCAGACGGTTATGCAAACTCTCCCCAACCCTCATCTTTTCCCAGTCACCAGTCACAAGTCACTAGTCACCTAAAAAAGGGAGCCTGAAAGAAACAATCTTCCACAGCTCCCCTCCATGTGGCTGTATATGCCAGACAATGTGTTGTCTTTGATAGTAGAGTATAGCACTTTTGCCTATAAAATGATAGTAAATTAATGGCTACTCGTTAATTCATTTTTTCAATAGCAAGAAACAGTAAGCAATCTAGGGAAAGTAAATAGTGGGTGCTCGATAATTCATACGCCCAATGTTTACTGAATATATGCAGTGAAATTTTGTCATTCAAGTGCATAGAAATACGGGCTATTGTGCAGATTCCTGTGCACTCACTGTTGTTAGTTGTTTGTTGTCGGTTGTTTGGCCCCAACAACAAACAACTAACAACCAGCAACAATCGCTAATCCGGTTTCTTGCTATTGAAAAATGAATTAACGAGCAGCTACTAAATACATGACCGCCTATTCTATATTTGCCTTCTACCTATTTTTGCTTTACAATGAGGATAGAAATGGAGGTGCTTTGTATGCCAGCAGACCTATTATTTGCCAATCTTAGTGAATACAATTACAACCCCATGAACGATGTTTTGTTCAAATTCATTTTCGGGAAAGAAGAAAGAAAACAAATCACCATCGACTTTCTCAATGCTGTCCTGGAGCCTAGCTTGGGCCATCCCATACGGGACCTCACCTTTGCGTCCACAGAAATGAATCCTGAGCACGACAACGACAAGCTCACGCGATTAGACGTTTCCTGTATTTTAGACACGGGAGAACAAGTCGATGTAGAAGTCCAAGTCCTCAATGAAAAGAACATGAACCGCCGTACCCTATTCTATTGGGCCCAAATGTACCTCATGTCCCTACCCGCTGGTAAAACCTACAATGATCTGAAACCAGCCATCACCATTAATCTCTTAAGCTTTGCTTTTCTCCCTCAAGAAGAACCACATGCCATGTACGGCATTTACAACAAAGCCAACGGTCATCAGCTCACCAACGATTTAGAACTTCATTTTTTAGAAATACCCAAGTACGCAAAACAAGCAAAACATAAATCCATCGCTCAAATGACAAAAATAGAGCGCTGGCTCGCTTACTTTGCTAATCAGTTGGATAAAAAAGGAAAGGAGGAACTTGCTATGAGTGAAGCAGCTATTCAAGAAGCCATGGACGCTGCCCGTGTATTCTTCGCCAACACCGCTGAACGCCGGCAGTATATTAACCGTGAAATGGCACGCATGGATAGAGTTTCTAGTCTACAAGACGCCCAGGAAGAAGGAGAAAAAAGAGGGGAAGCACGCGGGGAAAATCGCCTTGCTCAACTCATGGAGATTCTACTCAAAAAAGGCTGTTTTCAAGAAGCGCAGCAAGCCACAGCAGATCCTGTCTTTAGAAAAGCCCTGTATAAGAAATATCATATATAATAGAAACCATTGAAATGCAGATTTACATAGTGTTTACTCGTCAATTCATTTTTTCAATAGCAAGAAATTAAATTAGCGATTGTTGCTGGTTGTTTGTTGTTGGAGCCAAACAACCGACAAACAACCAGCAACTAACAACCATAAAAAAACTCCCCCATGGAATATTCCACAGGGGAGTTTTTTATGCTATCTCACTTATTCTTCCTGATTCAGATCATACACATCGGTCATGCGTACACCGTCCAACGTGAGGGAAGTCAGTGCTGCATAGGCACTGCCGGCATCCATCATTTCTTCATCGGAAGCATTGAGCTTCACATTGGAAAAGCTGATGGTCTGAATGGCGGTCTTCCCAGAAGAAGTCACGCCGTTTTCAAAGCGAATATTGAGTTTTTTATCGATCATAGATTTAGTAGTCATAGTTTAGTATCCTTTCGTAAAATATCATTAGTGGTTATTAGCTATTTTTTTAGTAGGCAGTTGGCGGTTAGCAGTTGGCAGTATATTCTATGAAATCGCTTATCTAACATTTCATCACGACCGCTAGAGAGTGCTCTCTAGCCGCTATGCCTTCTATGTCAGATAGCGGTTTTGATAGAATCTACCGCCGACTGCCTACTGCTAACTGCCAACTATTACTGCAATTCCGCCGTAGAAGAAGTAATGACTTCTGCCTTCACCAGTTCGGTCAGTTCCGCGCCGCTGCGGTTAATCAGGACTTTCATCAATTTCGCCGCCTGGCTTTTCACTTCATCCAGGGTGAGATCATCCTTGGCATTTTCGATATTGAGGACATAGTTTCTTTTTCCTGCGGTAGCAAAGGTCAGTTTCAAAGTTTTCATAATAATAGTTCCTTTCGTTTTATCTAGGTGACTTGTGACTTGTGACTGGTGACTCGTGACTAGGAAAAGCATTATCCAGTCACGAGTTACAAGTCTACCAGTCACTATTTTAGGTATGGGAAATAAAACCTCTCTTAAAGAAGTTTGAAAAATTCTATCAAATTCCCTTTCGGGCAATTCCACTTTCCATGGAAAGCGGAGGGGTGGACGGGGAAGAAATACATGAATCATTACCATGGTAATGGAAATATATATAGGTAGCTAGTGACTGGTGACTGGAATTTTCGAGAATCTTCCTAGTCACCAGTCACTAGTCCACCAGTCACCATACTGCCTACTGCAAACTGCTTACTGCCAACTGATCACGCCCTGTTGCAACGGAAGCCCGGTGGTTACGTGTCATGCTTGGGATGAG
>CAVBRV010000098.1:0-2905 GCA_963597965.1 Paludibacteraceae bacterium
TCCTGGTACTGGTGAAACAGGCAGTTTGTCTGATGCCGATCGGAAGCAAGGAGAAACCATTCGAGATGGGAATAGTCAGACAGGAAGTGAAATGACCATTTCTCATGAGACAGTCAGCACTTCTACGTCGGTCGATGGAGTCAGAAAATGGAGTTCTGGTATGTGGGGCTATTATAAGCATACCGAAATGACTTGGACCGAATCGACTGGCAGCCGAGACACCTATGATGCCAGCATCCAAGCAGACAATCCGATTCATGTGAAATTCATTGGGAAAAATTCGTCGGATGGAACTATTTCCATTGATTCCGCATCGAACATTGAACTCACTGGTGATATAGGAAATAGTCAGATTCATACCATAAAAAATAGCGATGGAACCACTAGTAAGAACGAAACGGGAACCCTGTCTATCCGTTCTTCTACCGGTTCTATCACACAAACAGGTGGACATCTCTATGGAGCGGATTTGACACTTTCCGCTAGAAAAGATATGAAAGATATTTCTATCATCGCTGGAGATACGATGACTATCAGTGCCATCCATGATGCCACAGGAAAAGATACATTGGAACAGAACACCATTGACCTCACCATTCAAGGCGCCTATCAAACCAAGGGCAATGTAGTCTTAGGAAATATAGGCTCTATGGTGAATGGCAAGCCACTGGAAAATAGTACCGGAATTACGGGGCTGGTCAATATCAAAACCACCGGGCAGGAAGGTCATATTTCCCAGAAAAAAGGAAGTGTCATTGTTTCTGATCGCATCAATCTTACCAGTCAAAATGGTTCCATTTATGGACAGAAACAAGCAGATGGTTCCTATAGTGCATTGGCAATCTATGCGGGGCAGCAGCCCTTGGGGCTCGATACCCTAAGCGCTTCTATCAATGCTAAAGCCAAAGGAAATATTTCTCTCAAGCAAACCCAGGGAGACATGCGCATCGGACAAATCATTTCCGAAGAAGGGGATGTGACCATCACCGCCTCGAAAGGCAGTGTCATCGATGCCCTTCCTTATGTATCGGATGATCGAGGCGATGCCGATGATTTGGTGGATCGTTGGAGAAGTTTGGGCCTCATTGATGGAAATGAGACCATGCAAGAAGCGAAAAATAGAATCAACCAGGTCCATGATGCCAATGATCAGTCTGAAACCAAATTGGGCAATTACCAAGTCTGGGATGCCAATGCCCTGCTTTATGCGATTCAAGATAGCGTAGTCAATCCCAGTTCTTCTTCCTTACCCAAAACATCAGACAAAGCGCCCAATGTAGTGGGACACAATATTACCATTCGTGTTGCAGATAGTGCAGGTGTGAATAGTGGCAAACAGCAGCGTATCGACACCAGTACATTATTGGATAAAGATAGCAGTGGAAACTATCTCCATTTGGATGATTTGAAAGCGTTATCCAAAGCCGATGCTTCTACGGTGACTTGGGAAAAGAAAGATGGCAAAACCTATGCGGTAATTACAGAAAAATTGCCTATCGGTGTACAGCAGACCACCAAAGATGGGAAAGTTGGTACACTTCATGTGATTTCTGATGCTACTTCCGCCGGACAAAGCCGGGGAGATATTTTCCTGGAAGGACGAGATAATAAAGACGGTACGCTTTCTAAGGGGATCAAAGATTTGCATATCGGTGAAATTACTACCAAGGTGGGCGAAATCACTTTGCGTAGCTTAGGCGGTATCTACAGCGATGGAAATACCTCTTTCATTACCGGGAAAAATCTCTATCTCTCTGCAGCCAATGGCAATTTGGGCAGTAAAGAAAATCATCTGCTCCTTCATCTTTGGGGAGACGATAGCCAAAGCGATGGATTGACAGCCATTGCTTCTGGTGGGATTTATGTGGATCAAAAGGGAGAAAAGGATCTCCTAGTTCGTAGCCTCTCCAGTGGACAAGATATTTTCCTTGGGGCTGATTCGTCTATTCGTATGGGTGAGGTAACGGGTACAGAAACAGTGAACTATATCCGTGCGGAAAACAATGGCACCATCACATTGGAAGCACGGGGCGGTAGTATCGGCGAAGCAGACCTGGATGATAGGGGAAAAGAGAAAACCAAATCTAATCGAGGGATTCGCGTTTTGAATTCTGGCCGAGATAACCAGTCTGACGTCATCTTGCGAGCTAAAGATGACGTGTATGTCACCGGCATAGCCAGTGAAGATGGAAAGACAGCGACCAATAAAGGACCGGCGGGAAGTTTATCTCTCCAAGTAGAAAAAGCAACGGAGCAGCAGCTCAAACACATCGGAATCGTAGTAGATGGTACCTTCCAGCAAAAAGGGACCCTGGGAAGCCAGGAAACAGCTGACTTGTATACCACGGCTGATTTGAATGTAGCAAATTCTATTTCTGCCAAAGAGATCTATCTGGGAAGTCGAGGACGACTGTCTATCTCCGGCGGTCAAGTAGAAGGAAGTGAGCGCCTGACTGTAGAAGCAGGAAAAGACTTGTTGCATAACGGTGGGAGCCTCTTATCCTCTGGAAAAGTGTATTTGGAAAGCAATGGGAATATTCTTTTGCAAAAAGGAACCTTGTCTGCGACCAATGTGGATATGCTAGCTTTGGGCTATGTGGATGAAACCTATCAAAATGGAACGATCGCAACAGATGATAGGAGCTACCAGTTATCTGTCCGTGATACCTTGCAAGTATTGGCCGATGGAAAGAACACGACTGATGGCAAAGATTACGGCATTGATTTGGGCAGTCGATACAATCAGCTGTCCAAGGTCATTCTGGATTCGGACAATGGAAATATCACCCTTGGAAATGGAGGCGATACGGATTTACAAGTCTCTGTAGAAAGCGGAAAGACCGTACAGGGAAATATTGAAATTCATAATTACCAAGGCGGAACATCCAATGACATTCTCATTGCT
>CAVBRV010000098.1:2915-9552 GCA_963597965.1 Paludibacteraceae bacterium
GAAATATTTTGAATGAACATGAGATGATCTCTACAGGACATATCTCTGTCTTGGCAGGGAAATTCATATATAACACCGGCCATATAGAGGCGGGTGGCAATACGATTTTGACAAACCAGGAAGGAGATATTATCAATGTGGATGATATCCAATCCAATGGTGATATTCGCGTGTCTTCTGCACGGAATATAGTCAACTGGGGTCATTTCAAGAGCAAGCAAAAGGGTAACATCACCATGGAAGCCGGAGAAGACATACTAAATCTGGGTGTCATGGAAACCTTAGAGGGAGATGTAAACCTGACTTCAGAGGAAGGGAGCATCTATAATCAACTGGGGGCGGATCTGATCACCGGCCATGGTAATATTACCCTGCATGCTAAGTACCATGAAGCCAACTTGTATTATTACAATGAAAATGGAGTACTGGAAAAAGCACCGGACGGATCCACCTTGTATCGGTACACCGAAGGCGAGAAAAAAGGAGGAGACTATATCCTGATTGATGGCAAGGCCTATGATGCCATCAAAGATGGATCGGTCTTCAATGCCGGCGATGCCTTAGCGATGGATGGGACGATTTCCTTTATTTCTGATTATGGCGATGTCACCAATTATGATGATTTTGATACCCTGGTGTCACGGGATGGAGAAAAATCTTCCACCTATCGAGGAAAAAATATTGCTACCGGAAATATTCTGATTTCTGCGGCCAATGGAAATCTTTACAATTCTAAAGATATGGAAGCCGGCGGCTCTATTTCTTTGACCGCTGCCACTGGATTGGAAAACTTGGCGTACAATCTGTATGCAGGAAAAGATATTACCCTTCATGCCACCAAAGGAGACATTCTGAATACGTCTGTCCTGGAATCGGTTTACGGAGACGTGACACTTCTGGCAGACCAAGGTTCCATCACCAATGGTAAAAAAGGAACGCCTTCCTCTGGGGACATCATTGCCTTAGGAGGCAGTGTGCGACTGGAAGCCAAAGGGAAAAATGCAAAAGGCGAAGGATATAGCGTTACCAACTATGGAGATATTGTGGCTATCGGTAAGACTACAGGCGAACAGGAAGGCAGTGGAAGCATTTCTCTCATTTCTGAATCTGGCGATGTGAACAATTATGATGATCTGAGCCGTATGGATGATGGGGCAGAAACCTACCAATACGAGAGCAAAAAGCACAGCAGCCTGAAAGAGCTATCTGATACCAGCTACAATGTGGCAACCAGCAATATCACCCTCTCCGCTGCACAAGGTCGGATTTATAACGATAAGAAATACTTAGTCGCTTTGAACGATGTGACCCTCACCGCCAAAGAGGGCTTAGGAAGCTATGGAGATACCATTTTAGCAGGTAGAAATATTTCTCTTACCGATACGGATGGAGATTTAATCAATCGTGCCAATTTGGTATCTATGAATGGGAATATTTCCTTAACCGCAGAAAAAGGATCGGTTCTGAATATTGTCCAAGGGAAAGTGATTGCTTTAAATGGCAATGTCACCTTCCAATCCCATGGAGAAACGGAACCAGCCCAGACCATCTACTTGGTGGATACGAAAGGAAATACAACGACTTTGGATGATGGCGGTCTTGCGAAAGATCATTTGCTGATCGCAGAGAGCTACTATAAAGAGGCAGATGGGAAGAAACATTTCCTAACCAATGAAAATCCCAATGCTCCGACTGGAACGGCAATCTATACAGAAGTAAGCTACCTCAATAGCAAGGGTGAAAAAGTACTCTTGAAAGAAGAATTGGCAGGACAACTGGAAGTCTTCCGCCAAGGCGATGTGGTCAACCGCGGAGATATTGTCGCCATTAAAGGGGACGGTAAAACCAAGAGTGAAGCAGGCAATGTGATTTTGAAATCCACCTATGGGAATGTGCTCAATTATGATGATTTCAAACTGGTCAATCCAACATCAGAAAAAGCAGAAACTCCACATTTGCTTCGTAGCTTTGCCAAGAATGAAACAGCCCAAGGCGTGGGTTACTATGACTATCTCGGCGCCGATGGATTGGGCGGTAATTCGGCAGCGAAGTTCAACCAAGGAACCCAGTACAATGAAAACAAACGGTATCAACTCCAGGACAGTGGGGTAGAAATGCGAGCCAAAGGAAACTTGTACAATGACCTGGCCATCCGAAGTGCCCAAGATGTACTACTCGAAAGTGATACCGATTTAATCATTGGTACCCATTTTTCCTCCGTCGAAGCGGATGGAAATATTACGATTCGTTCCACTGCCGGTCAAGTCAAGAACGAAAGTACCATTCTTTCTCACGATGGAAACATTCTTCTCGATGGAGAAACTGGCGTAGTAAGTGGGGATAGAAACAGTTTGAAGGCAGAACATGGTTCTATTAGTGCTGTCACTAATACGGGAAATATCGACATGAAAGAATTGGTGGCTGGCAAAATAGCTGCGGCAGGTACCAAGAAAGGAAATATCCATATCGGTACCGTCCAGGGAGATGATGTTCTTCTGTACACCGAAGATGAAAAGTCAACTATTTCCGTCAAAGACAATCTTAACGTCAAAGACCACTTGGTGTTGCAAGGCAATGATCTTGAACTATCCAAAATTTCTCGCAAAGAACCAATGGGCACTCTCTTTGTCGATGTGAATGGAGTAGGAAGCGCGCCCCAAGGTTATCTGAAACTAGATATGGATGGAAATGTACATTTCCGTACGCTTCAGGTGTCCGATGCTTCTATCACAACCAATGGTAAGCTAGCCATAGATCAGTTACATGTCACGGGGAAAGCCTCGTTCGATGCGATGGGATACACAGTCAGTGTATATGGCAAGTCGCCAAAGAAAGACAGCAGTCATGCCTCTTATTTTGACATAGGGCAAGGAGTATCCGATTACCGCCAGTCTTGGAAAGTCGATGATTTCCGCGGTGTAAAAGAAGGAAATCCAGAAACCATTCGCGGACAAAAGAAATTGCAAGACTTGGAAACTGATTTCCAACAAACCGGGCATACATCGAGTACAGGAGACATAGGAAATCAGAATTGGATGAATCTCTATATCGATGGTCCGAGAGAATCCAGGTCCAATGGACTTTTGCTTCACATTGACACAGGGTATCATAGCCAGAACCAGCGCTGGTCTGCAGAAGATCTCTCTGGTAAACTTTTGGATTTCAAATCCTATATGTGCTATCTATCTCATTATGATGTACCGTTCGAGTTGTATGATCGATATAATTTGTTGGAGCAGCAAGAGGAGAAAAAGTAACGAGTGAGTATTTATTACTTCACTTTCAAATGCTAAGGAAACGCTGATTTAATCAAAGAATTTGAAATGATATGAATTTTTATCCAAAGCATCGTCAAGGAAATCCTTAAATAGCCCGCTATTCGCGGATTTTCTTTCCTCACTTTGAATAAAAATTTAAGAATCATTTCAAAGCATGATTAAATCAGTGTTTCCCTAGCTTATTCTGTGGCAAGCATTTTAGAAAAAATATAAATTATTTCTTGACAGACTGAAATTGGGCGAGTATAATTATGAACAACTTCTAAATAAATCCTTTGAAGGGAAAGAGTAGTTCTTCTGTAGTCTTCTTAGAGAGCTGATGGTTGGTGGAAATCAGCAGGACAGGAATAATGAAAATCATCCCAGAGGTGCAACGCTGAACAACAATAAGCGTTGACGTTGGTTCCACGTTACAGGAAACGCGTATGTTAGTACGTTGCAGAGTGTCTGGGAATAGTAATATTTTCAGAAAATAGGGTGGTAGCGCGGAATAAGTATCCGTCCCTTGTCATAATGACGAGGGACGGATTTTTTTATTCCCCAATTTGAAAGGAGAGTATGTAAAAAATGAGAAGTGACATTGTTAAAAAGGGACCAACCCGTTCGGCACACCGTACATTATTCCATGCCATGGGGTATTCCAATGAGGATTTAGCAAAACCCATGATTGGTATTGTCAATTCCTTCAATGAAATTGTACCGGGGCACATGCATCTTCGTGAAATTTGTGATGCCGTGAAATTAGGGGTAGCGGCAGCTGGTGGTACACCGGTAGAATTCCCGGCAATTGCTCTTTGTGATGGAATTGCTATGGGGCACAATGGTATGAAGTACCCGTTGGCATCTCGTGAATTGATTTGTGATTCTATCGAGGCTATGGCAAATGCTCATGCTTTTGATGGTCTGGTGATGATTCCAAACTGCGATAAAATCGTTCCTGGAATGCTCATGGCAGCCGGTCGTTTAAATATTCCTACTGTAGTCGTCAGTGGGGGACCAATGCTGGCTGGTCGCTGGAAAGGTTGCAATATCAGCGTATCTACTATGTTTGAAGCAGCCGGTAAATTTGAAGCCGGTCAGCTTTCTGCAGAAGAAATGGAACAGATGGAATTCAGAGCTTGTCCGGGATGCGGTTCCTGTGCCGGCCTCTTTACAGCTAACACCATGAACTGCATGACAGAAGTTCTGGGTATGGGACTTCCAGGAAATGGTACCATCCCGGCAGCTTACTTTGGCCGTCGTCGTATTCTGGCTAAACAGGCCGGTAAAGTCATTCTTGATCTGGTTAAGAGAGATGTAAAACCAAGAGACATTCTGACTTTGGATGCTTTCAAGAATGCCATTGCTGTAGATATGGCTATTGGTGGTTCCACTAATACGGTCCTTCATTTACCGGCTATTGCGCATGAAGCCGGTTTGGAACTTCCATTATCTCTCTTTGATGAAATCAGCAGCAGAGCCAGATATATTACCAAGATGAGCCCCGGCGGTACATATCATATGCAGGATCTGGATGAATCAGGTGGCATTCCAGCCATTATGCATGAATTAACCAAATTGGGACTCATTCATACCGATTGCAAGACCGTAACCGGTACAGTGGAAGATCGCATTAAATATGCGAAGATCGAAAATGAAGAAGTCATTCATCCGGTTGAAAAAGCGTATATGAATAAAGGTGGCATTGCTATTTTAAAAGGCAATCTGGCTCCCGATGGTGCGGTTATTAAAGAAAGCGCCGTTGATCCGGACCTCAAAGTATACGAAGGTGTGGCTAAGTGCTTTGATTCTGAAGAAACTGCGATTGAAGCCATTACAGGTGGCAAGATTCATGAAGGTGATGTCGTTGTCATTCGCTATGAAGGACCTAAAGGTGGTCCCGGCATGAGAGAAATGCTCAATCCGACCGCTGTAATCACCGGTATGGGACTCAAGGTAGCCCTTCTTACGGACGGTCGTTTCTCCGGTGCCAGCCGCGGGGCCTGCATTGGTCACATTTCACCGGAAGCGATGGAAGGCGGTCCGATTGGCCTCATTCATGATGGCGACCGTATTTCTATTGATATTCCGGCTCGTAAGCTGGAACTGTGTGTCAGTGATGAAGAACTAGCAAAGAGAAAAGCAGAATGGGTACAGCCTGAACCTAAAGTAAAGACCGGTTATCTGTCTCGTTATGCTCGCTTAGTCACATCGGCCAATACCGGGGCTGTTTTGAAATAATATTTTGAGAAATCATATTTTGAAATCATACAGTATAGGAGAGATTTTATGAAAAAGTTTTGTGCCATGATCGGAAAATATTTCGGCTTCATCGCTATCGCCTTCCTGGTGTTAGGCTTCATGATGCCGGAAAACTTTAAATGGGTAACCGGCAAGGTAGGCGGCATTTCTGTATTATCCTGCCTTCTGGGGGTTGTTATGTTTGGTATGGGAACCACTCTTTCTATCAAAGACTTCGTTCTTGTATTTAAACGTCCGAAAGATGTGTTCTTAGGTGCCTGCGCTCAGTTTTTGATTATGCCTCTTTTGGCATTTGGACTGGCAACTTTATTCCAGTTGGATCCGGCTCTGACTGCCGGTGTTATCCTGGTAGGTACCTGCCCTGGTGGTACTTCTTCTAACGTCATTACTTTCATGAGTAAAGGGGACCTGGCTCTGTCTGTTACTATGACTTCTGTATCTACTTTACTGTCTCCAATTCTGACTCCAGCTATTACTTATCTTTTAATTGGTACCAAGATTGCCTTTGATCCGGTGGGCATGTTTATCTCCATCCTTCAGATCGTAATTGTTCCCATCTGCCTGGGCCTGGCTGTTAAGACATTCCTGCCCAAACTGGCAGCAACAGCAACGGACTACACTCCTGCTGTTTCTTCTATCGCGATTTCTCTTATCATCGCAGGGGTTATCGGTGGCAGCAAAAATGCGATCATTGCCAATCTCGGCGTTATCCTATTGGTTGTTATTCTTCATAACTGCCTTGGTTATGCTCTTGGCTTTGGCATCGCTCGTATGGTGGGCCTCTCCTGGAAAAAGGCTGTGGCGCTTTCTGTTGAAGTCGGCATGCAGAACTCCGGTCTGGCTGTAGGTCTGGCAAAGGCTCATTTTGCTTCCATGGCTGCCGCTACTGTTCCAGGCGCTATCTTCTCGGCTTGGCATAATATTTCCGGTGCGATGCTGGCCTGGCTCTATGTGAATGTTCTGAATCCTAAGTTTGATCCGGAATATGAAGCTGAAGCTAATATGACGGAAGCTAAAGAAATGGCATAAATAGCCTTAGTGCAGCACTACTTACTTAATTTTGATATGTATTTTAGACTGACTTGTCTATAAATAAAGCGGATAAATCTACAAAAGGC
>CAVBRV010000099.1:0-490 GCA_963597965.1 Paludibacteraceae bacterium
TGATAGCATGGCAAAGGCAGCAGATAAATTTTTTCACACCTTTTGTGAAGAGGTTAGAAAAGAAAAATTAGTGGATATTCTGGGAGAAGGTATCGTGGGATATTCTTCTACCGGAGAAATGCTGGCCCGTATTTCCTTGGATCCCTTTGAATTATCGGCATTGAATGTGGCACTGGGACGCAAGAAGTTGCATGAATACATGCTGGCGACCAATGGATATGACGATGATGACTACCAGCAGCTTTTGAAGGAGTTTAACGAAAGAAAAGCGGCTAGAAAAGCTGAAAAGCAGAAATAATACAACAGGAAGGACTTTGTAGACATGATCCATTTGATTCTCGATAGTACCGCAGCAGTAAGTCCTGCGCTTTTGGCGCAGCATCCCAATGTGCATGTAATTCCGCTGACTATTCAGATTGGTGGGGAGTATGTACAGGAAAATGAAGCGACCATTCAGCAGGTGATTGATTATTCGGAACGAGAGAAGAAA
>CAVBRV010000099.1:500-9492 GCA_963597965.1 Paludibacteraceae bacterium
GAAGAAAGCCGTACCGACCAGTCAGCCGAGCACCGGTGATTTTTTGAAATTGTTTTCTGAGATTCCTGCAGAAGACCCGATCATTGTGATTTGCTTGACTGCTGCTGTGAGTGGCACCTATAACGGAGCTGTTTTGGCGGCTCGTCAATCGGGCAGAAAAAATATTTCCGTTATCAATTCCAAAACCACGGCTATCGGTATGATTGAAGTGTTGCAGGATGGACTGGAATATATTGACCAGGGACTTTCATTTGAAGAAGTGACGAAGAAACTTTTGGAAGCCTCCGAATT
Organism: Paludibacteraceae bacterium; assembly: GCA_963597965.1. Classification (GTDB taxonomy): domain Bacteria; phylum Bacillota; class Negativicutes; order Veillonellales; family Dialisteraceae; genus Dialister. The sequence continues at coordinate 792 of CAVBRV010000099.1, forward strand.
GACTCGTACTTGCTTTACCGTAGATACGCTGGATTATCTCCGGAGAGGGGGACGTATCGGCAAGGCGGCAGGCCTCATCGGAAGTATTTTGAAGATTAAGCCGGTCATTTATTTGAATAAAGAAAATGAAGTGGATGTACTGGCAAAGGTGCGTACCACGAAAAAAGCGGTGGTCGCTATGATGGATTTCCTGCATGAAAATTCGCCATGCAAACGAATCGGTATCGTACATATCGAAAATGAAGAGGGCGGCAAAGCATTGCAAGCCAAAGTACAAGAAGAATATCCAGATATTGACGTAACACTGACAACTGGTACCCCAGTTTTGGCAGCTTACCTGGGACCAGGACTTATTGGTATTATTTTTGAAAGCGCCAAATAATGGGGGAGAGAACAATGTACACTATAATTGATGGGAACTGTTTCAAGAATATGCTGATTGGAGCCTATCAGCTATTCCAAAAGAAATATGAAATTATCAATCAGCTGAATGTATTTCCTGTGCCGGATGGAGATACAGGAAATAATATGCTGAATACGCTGAAATCCATGTATAGCATGATCGCAGAAGTAAGTCCGGAAGAACCGGTTGGCATTATTGCGGAAAAAGCATCGGCCGGTGCCATCATGGGAGCCAGAGGAAATTCTGGGGTCATTTTGTCTCAGATTATTCATGGCATTAGCCGCGGATTGCATGGGAAAAAGACCGCTTCCTGCGGACAGATGAGTAAAGCCTTCCAGTATGGTATTCTCTATGCGTACCGTGCGGTGACGAAACCAGTGGAAGGAACCATTCTTTCCGTAGCCAGAGGCATTGCCAAGGGCACTCATGATGTATATCGCAATGAAACAGATTTCAGCAAAATCTTGGAAGCTTCCATCGAATCGGGGAAAGAAGCCTTAGCAAAGACACCGGAACAGCTGCAGATTTTGAAAGACGCCAATGTGGTCGATGCCGGTGGTCAGGGACTCATTTTCTTCCTCATGGGTTGTCTCAATGGTTTGACCGGGAAAGTAGAAGATGTGAAAGTGGAAGTGAAACCGGTCATTAGCCGATTGGAAGCAAAAGGCGAATCTTTCTCTATCGAATATCCCTATTGCACCGAATTTATCATCAGCCCATGCAAAGTGAAAGCCAAAGAAGTGCGGCAGAAACTTTCCACTTGGGGCGAATCCATGATTGTGGCCGAAGGGGATAACTTGGTCAAAGTGCACATTCACGCCCAGCGTCCCGGTCATGTACTGGATATGGCTGCTGATTGGGGCACTCTCCATGACATCAAGTGTGATAACATGATTGACCAGTTCCATAAGAACAAAGAAAAACAGCAGAAAATGGAAAAGAAACCATTGGGCATCTTGACCGTTGTTTCTGGTGAAGGCTGGACTGAGCTCTTTGCCAAATTGGGATGTGATGTGGTATCTGGTGGTCAGTCTATGAACCCATCCGTACAGGAACTCCAGGCTGGCATGGAAAACGGACAGTATGATAAATACATCATTCTGCCAAACAATAAAAACATCATCCTCGCCGCTCAGCAGCTCAAGAAAATGGTAGGCGAAAAAGTGCATATCGTGCCATCCACCAACCCGATGGAAGGCTTGGCCGCTGCTATGGCATTTTCCGCAGAGAACAGCATCGAAGAAAATCTGGATGCCATGACGGAACGGATGAAAGAAATCACCACGGGCATGATTACCACCGCTGTCCGTGATAGCATGGTAGGAAATACAACGATTCATAAAGATGATTTCATGGGCCTTACCCCAGGTCATGAAGTGGTATCGCTCCCCAATTTCCATGATTGCTTCGCTAAAGTCTTGGAACAGCTAATCCATGATGATACAGAAATTGTGACCGTATACTATGGCAAGGATTTGCCTGCAGAAGATTGCCAAAAGGAATTGGATCAAGTGGAAAATCAGTATCCTGATGTGACTTTTGAAATGTACGATGGGGGCCAGCCGTTGTACCCCATGTTTATTAGCGCAGAATAATTTTAGTTAGCAGTTGGCAGTAGGCTGTTAGCCGTTGGAAACCGGTATCTGTGAGGAATCATGGGTATCGGTTTTTATTTGTTGTTGGAATCCAAGCAAGTGACAACTAATAACCAACAACAATAAAATTTTACGTAATAAGCATAAATAGAGGATGAAATTTGATTCCCTGTCATGGTATAATGATAGGGAATTTTAATTGCTGTAAAAGCAGAAATGAAAGCAGAATGTAGTCATGTGAGTTGGGAAATAAAGAGTATCAACATATTTAGTGGTTGCGTGTTCATTCGTTCTTTCAATAGCAAGAAACTGGATTGATGATAGTTGATAGTTGTTGGTTGTCTGGATCAGACAACCAACAACTATCAACTATCATCAATGAATACACAGGAATCTGCACAATAGTCCGTATTTCTAGGCATTTGAATGTCAAAATTTCACTACATATATTCAATGAACATCGGGCACATGAATGATCGAGCCTCCACTATTTACTGCCAACTGCACACTGCCAACTGCGAACTTTTCAAAAAAGGAGCGTTTTTCTCATGAGCAAAATTTTTGTTATCGGACATAAATCCCCAGATACAGACAGCATTGCGGCTGCTATCTCTTATTCTTACCTGAAACAGCAGCAGGGCGTAGATGCCGTAGCAGCTAGAGCAGGGGAACTGAACAAAGAATCCAAGTTTGCCCTGGACTATTTCAAAGTAGAAGCACCGGAATACCTTGCTTCGGTAGAACCAGGTACCCAGCTCATTCTGGTGGATCACAATGAATCCAAACAGTGCGTGGATGGCATCAAAGAGGCAGAAGTATTGGAACTCATCGACCATCATCGCATCGGAGATTTTGAAACAGCTAATCCGATTTTCATCCTGGTTCGTCCGGTAGGTTGCGTGAATACTGTCATTTGGGGCCTCTACAAAGCCGCTGGCATCCAGCCTTCTAAAGCAGTAGCCGGCATGATGCTTTCCGCTATTATTTCTGATACCGTTCTTTTCCGTTCCCCAACCACTACGGAAGAAGATAAAAAAGCGGTCAAAGAACTGGCTGACATCGCTGGCGTCGATTATGAAGCTTATGGCATGGATATGCTGAAAGCGGGCGCTGATATTTCTGATTATCCGGCAGAAAAATTGGCTCACAATGATACCAAGGAATTTGAATCCAATGGCAAAACTTTCAGTTGCGGACAGATTTCTGTCATGGACCTGGCTCCTATCAATGCGAAGAAGGAAGAAATCATGAAAGCCCTGGAAGCTACCAAAGCAGAAAAAGGCTACGAAGCTTCTTACCTCATGGTGACTGACATTCTGGCAGAAGATACCTATCTCTGGTTCACCGCTGGCGCAGAAGCTACCGCTGAAAAAGCATTTGGCAAGAAAGCAGAAAATGGGTATGTATACCTGCCAAAGGTGATGTCTCGTAAGAAACAGGTCGCTCCGTTCCTGCTGAAGGTGTATGGGGAATAAGAATTAGTATATATTGTGTTACGTGACATTTGAGTTAATACCGTTTTACAGTTAGGAGTTAGGAATGAGGAGTTAGGAGTGAAGGTGGCGGCGCATAAAATTTGAAAGCGCCGCAGAGTTTTATATAAATAACGCATAAAGGTTTTATATAATATAGATATGTTGGGGCACTATATGAATTGTGTGCCCCTTCCAACACTCCTCACTCCTAATTCCTCACTCCTAACTATTACCAAGGGTTATGAAAGGGTATAAAGGGTTATACTGTAGCCCCTTATACCCTTTTGGCTTTTGGCGACTTGTGACTGGAATTTCTATTTTCCTAGTCACTAGTCACAAGTCACCAGCTACCATTATCGGAGGTTATATGACAAATTATTTAGATACCCTAAATCCTAGGCAGCGGGAGGCGGTGGAGACCATTGAGGGGCCGGTCTTGATTATGGCTGGCGCCGGGTCTGGTAAGACGAAAGCTTTGACTTGCCGCATTGCCCACATGCTGGAGGAAGGGATTTATCCAGGAGAAATACTGGCGATTACCTTTACCAATAAGGCGGCCCAGGAAATGCGGGAACGAGTGCATAACTTGGTGGGCCCATCGGCGGATAAAATCTGGATGTATACCTTCCACTCTTTTGGGGCTCGATTCCTCAGAAGAGAAATTACCAGCTATCCGCCCTACACCGATCGATTCACCATTTATGATTCGGATGATTCTAAGACGTTGGTGAAAAATGTACTGAAAGAGCTCAACCTGGATGACAAAATGTTCCAGCCCAATGCCATGCAGAATCATATTTCCAATGCGAAAAACCAGCTCATCGGACCGAAAGAATTTAGAAATCAAGCGGGAAGCAATTTCTTTGCTCAAAAAGTGGCGGATGTGTATGAGCTCTACGATAAGCACATGAAAGAAAATAATGCACTGGATTTCGATGATTTGCTTTTCATGACCACCAAGCTCTTGTCTATCGAAAGCATTCGGAAACGTTGGCAGGACCGGTTCCATTATATTCTGATTGATGAATACCAGGACACGAACCATGCCCAGTACTTGATGGCGAAGTTCATTGCAGGAAAGACGCAAAATGTGTGTGCCGTCGGGGATGCGGACCAGAGCATTTACTCTTGGCGTGGGGCGGATTTACGAAATATTATGGATTTCCAAAAGGATTATCCCCAGGCGAAGATTATCAAACTGGAACAAAATTATCGTTCCACCCAAGTCATCCTGGATGCGGCCAATGCGGTGATTCAGAACAATCCAGACCGTCCGTCCAAGCGTCTATGGACAGAAAACAATGGTGGCGGTCATTTGAAACATTACACCGCCAGCGATGAACATGCGGAAGCAGATTTCATCATCAATACCATGAAAAAGGAACATGACGAAAATCATCGTCCCTATGGGGATATGGCGGTGCTCTACCGCATGAATGCCCAGTCCCGTGTGATCGAAGAAAGTTTGGTCAGAAAAGGAATCGGCTATACCATGGTAGGCGGCACTCGTTTCTACGACCGAGCAGAAATCCGAGACATCATGGCGTACCTCAAAGTGGTCAATAATTTTCGGGATAACATCAGCCTGGCCCGTATCATCAATACGCCAAAACGCGGCATCGGTGCCACCACAGTGCAAAAACTCATGGACTACGCCAATGAAGGCGGGATGTCCATGTTTGAAGGCATCATGGGCGTGGAAGGCAGTACGATTTCCTCCGCAGCCCAGCTGAAATTACAGAATTTTTCTGCCATGATTTTTGAATTTTTAAATGCATCCTCTGAAATGAATGTATTTGAATTGATTCAAAAAATTATGACCGATACGAAATATATCGACCAGCTCCATGAAAGCAAAGATCCCCAGGCCCAGAGCCGCGAGGAAAACTTAGGGGAACTGCTTTCCGTAGCGAAAGATTTCACCGAAGAACAGCCGGACGGGGGCCTGCCAGAATTTTTGGAAAAAGTGGCATTGGTCAACGATGTGGATACCTACCAAGGGGAAGAAGACCGAGTGACGCTCATGACCATTCATAGTGCGAAGGGATTGGAATTTCCATTGGTCTTCCTGCCCGGCATGGATGAAGGCATTTTCCCCGGCGTTCGTTCCCTCATGGACGAATCTGCCCTGGAAGAAGAACGGCGACTTTGCTATGTAGCTATCACTCGTGCCAAAGAACAACTCTATCTCTCCAATGCGCACATGAGAACCATGTATGGACAAATGAAACCCTACATGCCCAGCCGTTTCTTGGAAGAAATTCCCGCCGATTTGATGGATCCCATCGTGACGGACGAAGAAAAACAGCGGCAGCAGATGAGACAACGGCAGCGAAACGAACAGCGTAGCCGTCTGGCTCTATCTGAAACCACGGTGGTGAATAAGCCGAAAAGAAATAGCGTGAAAGCTCGCTATGATTGGCAAGTGGGCGACATTGCGGTGCATACTATGTGGGGCAAAGGGAAAGTGGTGGCTGTCATCGGGAAAGATACGAAGATGATGCTGAAAATCCAGTTCCCAGGAAATAAGATTCGCCAAGTCATGGTAGCCTTTGCACCGATTACGAAAGGGTAAGGCAATGAGTAATGATAAATGAGCAATGAGTAATGGTAGAAGACCTGGCACAAATTATAAAGCCAGGCTAAAAAATTAAAGAGTGGCGCTATAGAATTTGTGCGCCACCACCTACAATTACTCATTGCTATTTACTCATTTCTCATTTTTATATCTTTAGTTTTGTAAAACTATATGACACTTGTCAAATAGAAGATAAAGGTGAATGTATGGTTTCAGAAGAAATAAAAAAAGAAGTCGAAACGCTCCGTAAGGAACTTCGGCATCACAGTTACTTATACTACGTGCTGGATCGACCGGAAATCACGGACTATGAATTTGACCATATGTACCGGAAATTGGTGGATTTGGAAAAAGCCTATCCCGAATTGGTCACTCCCGATTCTCCGACCCAGCGTGTGGGGGCGAAGGCGTCGGACGATTTCCAAAAAGTTCGTTTCAGAAAGCCGATGCTCTCTTTGGCAAATGCATTCAGTGCAGACGAACTCCGTGAATTTGACCAGCGGGTGAAATCCGGGCTTGGTGTGGACCATGTGGAATACATCACAGAACTGAAAATCGATGGACTTTCCATGAATCTCATTTATGAAAATGGGACCCTTGTCCAAGGGCTGACCCGCGGCGATGGTCGAGTGGGGGAAGATGTGACATCCAATGTGAAAACCATTCACACCGTGCCTCTCTATATCGAAAATGCCCCGCCCTACATGGAAGTGCGGGGCGAAGTGTACATGCCGCGAAAAAGTTTTATTTCCTTGAATGAAGAACGAGACGAAGCGGGCATCATGCCTTTTGCGAATTGTCGCAATGCGGCCGCCGGTTCCCTTCGCCAGCTCGACCCTCATGTGACAGCATCTCGCAATCTGGCTTTCTTTGCTTATGCCTTAGGCGACATAGAAGGACTGGAAATCAATTCTCAGGAAGAACTGTTGCAGCAGCTCTCGGCTTTCCATTTCCAAGTCAATCCGAATTATCGGAAATGGGACTCCATCGAAGGCGTCATTCGCGGCGTGAACGAGTGGGAAGTGAAGCGCCACGATCTAGGGTATGATACGGACGGCATGGTCATCAAAGTAAATAGCTTCGCCCAGCAAAACCAGTTGGGCGCTACCGTGAAAGACCCGAAATGGGCTATGGCCTACAAATATCCGCCAGAAGAAGTGGAAACAAGGATTGAAAAAATTGTGGTCACCATGGGACGGACCGGTGTCTTGACGCCGTCCGCTGACTTGACTCCTGTCCATTTGGCAGGCACCACGGTTAAGCGTGCCACCTTGCACAATTTGGATTTTATTCGAGAAAAAGACATTCGCCAAGGGGATTATGTCCGCATTTACAAAGCAGGTGAAATCATTCCTGAAATTGCGACGGTGCTGAAAGAAAAACGAAACGGCAGCGAAAAGCCCTTTGAAATGCCAGAAACCTGTCCCGTTTGCGGCGGTCCGGTGAGCCGCGTCGAAGGAGAGGCCGCTTATCGATGCACCAATCCAGAATGTGGCGGCGTGGTACGAGAAAAACTGATTCACTTCGCCTCCAGAGATGCTATGAATATCGAAGGCTTGGGCCCCTCAGTGGTGGATAGCCTCTTGGCCTATCATTTGGTTTCCGATCCCGCCGATTTCTACCGACTGCAAGCGGCTGACATAGAACAAATCGAACGAATGGGAGAAAAGAGCGCCAATAACCTAGTGGCCGCCATTGCAAACAGCAAAGGCCAGGGCATGGCAAAATTACTCTTCGGACTAGGCGTTCGTTTCCTGGGGGCCAAAGGAGCGGAACTCATTGCAGCTCGGTACCACACCATGCAAGCCTTGCAAGAAGCCAGCGAGAGCGACATTCAGAAAACAGAAGGGATTGGCAAAGTCATTGCCGGCAGTCTCTATGACTACCTTCATGATGCCAAAAATCTATTGATCCTGGATAAACTCCGCAATGCAGGCGTTCTTATGGACGAAGTGAAAGAAGAAGTCACCGGTGGCGCCTTTACAGGCGAAATGGTGGTTCTCACAGGGAAACTCTCCCGCATGGGCCGCCGAGAAGCCAGCGAACTCATCAAGAGCCTAGGGGGACAAACCCAAAGTTCTATTACCAACAAAACCACCCTCGTCGTGGCTGGTGAAGATGCAGGGAGTAAGCTAGAAAAGGCAAGAGAGAAGAATATTTCTATCATCAATGAGGATGATTTCTTGAAACGGGCGGGAGTTTGAATAGTGGGTGCTCGATAATTCATACGCCCGATATTTACTGTATACATGCAGTGAAATCTAAACATTCAAGTGCAAAGAAATTCGGGCTATTGTGCAGATTCCTTCGCACTCATTGTTGTTAGTTGTTGGTTGTCAGTTGTTTGCCCCCAATAACAAACAACTAACAACCAACAACAATGAGTGCAAAGATATTTGCATGATAGCTCGTGCTTCTATGTGTTTAATTCACTGCATATTTTCACTAAATACCGGACGTAGGAATTATAATGAGCACCTACTGTTGCATAACCTTGAAATAACCCTTTATAACCTTATTCGGAGCGGATTAAATGATTATGATTCGCAAAATAAATTCTGTAGAATGATAACCTGATATGATACAATAGAATCGTTAGGGAAACACTGATTTAATCGTTATTTGAAATGATTCTTGAATTTTTATTCAA
>CAVBRV010000100.1:0-9451 GCA_963597965.1 Paludibacteraceae bacterium
ATATGAATTTTTATCCAAAGCATCGTCAAGGAAATCCTTAAATAGCTCGCTATTCGCGGATTTTCTTTCCTCGCTTTGAATAAAAATTCAAGAATCATTTCAAATAATGATTAAATCAGTGTTTCCTTAAGGTTTCATGACAAATATACAACCCCTAAACCTTAAACTCTAACCCCTAAACCAACATCTCAATCATTGACAATTTTGCCAAATTTCAACGATACAATATACTAGCGTTATCAGCTCATTCGAGAACCCTTTAGAACCTTTAGTACCCTTAGAACCTTGAGAATCTTGTACCTCAGCAGAAGTTATCTCCTATTTCGCTAACCATATTTCACTAACCAAACTGCCAACCGCCTACTGCTAACTGCCTACTTTATATTCGTTTTAGTGTATACACAAAACTCACTTATACCCCATTATAAGTATCTTTTATTATGTGAAAACGCAAATGATATGTATAATTAAACAATACCATATTATTTCATCATTGATAAATAACATTTTATCATAGGAAATATGAATTGTGGGTGACTGGTAGACTGGTGACTCGTGATTAGTAAAAAAGTAATTTCTAGTCACCGGTCACCAGTCACAAGTTACTAGTTACTCTGAAGTAAAGGAGAAGGTTATGGGGAGACGAGAGGATGCAGTAGAACGGTTGCTAGCAGGCTATCGTCGGTACTACACCATCACCCGTTTCGACGGGATGGCGGAACCGGCTGGAGAGGGCCTCAGAGAGGCGGCGAGGGTGACACCGCCGGCATTGTCCGAAGGGGCGACGCTGTGTGCGGTGTGCGAATATTATGAAAAAGCGGAGAAGTATTTTCTTTTCCATTCCAATCAGCTTTGGTCCACCCATCAGGAAGAGTTTTTATTTGTCTTCTCTGTGCCCCATTTGACAAAAGAAATCTTTGAATCTTGCCGGGATTATGCCTATGAAACAGGCATGGATATGGCTCATATCGGATCGGGGCATATGTACACCTATATTTCTCCCATCTTCCTCTGCGATTCGGTGGATGAAGAGGCGCGCAAGGCTTTGGTGTCTTGTAAGTACTACAAGACTTTCAAATTTTCCTTCCACGGTTGGATGGAATACCATGCGGGCTGTATCGATTTGTCCACCATGAATTTTTATTTCAATAAAGCAGGGAAATGCATGGAAAAGGGATTGCGAGAACTGTTTCATGCGGAGAAGAAGGGGTTCTTTGGGCTTAGAAGGTTGTTGGTGACTGGCGATTAGGTTCTGTAGCGGTAGGGCAATGTAAGGATAGCGGTTTCATATCTATCGTCATTTCGACCGATGGGATTAGTGCGAGGAAGATTCTATCGGACGAAGCGACTATGTTAGACAAAAGTGGAGAAATCTTGAGTCTCTACCAAAAATAACGTTAATCCTACCAGATTTCTCCACTTCTGTTTAACATAGTCGCAGAAAAGAGATAGAAGCATCAAGCACAAATCCCGTCGGTCGAAATGACGATTACCATGTTACCTTTTTCCTTAACTTAACAACATGGGGGGATACAGGGCGAGTAACATTTCGATTCATGCCGCTAGAGGTGCCCCCTCTTTTATTCTCCCCCAAAGGGGGAGATAAGACGCTAGTGCTTCTGTCGGCTATAGGCACATTCGAGAACCTTTAGAACCTTGAGAAACCTGAGCAACTTGAGAAACCTGTAAATATGAAAGGAGACTATAATGAATACCTTAGTATTATTGGCCGTTTGTCTGGTCATTTTATTATGCGGCTACATTTTCTACGGCCGCTGGTTAGCGAAGCAGTGGGGCGTGGGGGAAGGAAATAGAGAAACCCCGGCTCACACCATGTATGATGGGGTCGATTATGTACCGGCGAAAGCACCGGTTTTGATGGGCCATCACTTTTCTTCTATCGCCGGCGCCGGTCCGATCACCGGTCCTATCGGGGCCGCTATGTTTGGCTGGTTGCCAGTGACCCTGTGGGTGCTGGTGGGCGGTATTTTCTTTGGCGGTGTCCATGATTTTGGTGCGCTTTTTGCCTCCATTCGTCACAACGGACAGTCCATTGGGGAAATTATTTCTGCCAATATGTCCAAGAGAGCGAAGCAGCTCTTCATCATTTTCTCTTACTTGACCTTGATTTTGGTTGTCGCTGCTTTTGCGGCTATCGTCGCTTCTACTTTCGGTGCGACTTTTGAAAATGGCGTGCTGAATGAAGCGAAGAGTGCGACCCAGGCCTCGGTGGCTATGGTGTCCTTGCTCTTCATTGTGGTAGCCATCATTTTCGGTTTTGCGGTATATCGCCGTCATACATCCATGATTACCTCTACCGTTTTGGGCGTGGTTGCCATTGCGATTTGCATGGCTATCGGAATGAATTTCCATCCCTTCTATTTCTCCACCACCACTTGGATGTGGATCATTGGTCTCTATATCACCATCGCTTCTGTCACCCCGGTTTGGATTTTGCTCCAGCCTCGTGACTATCTGTCTTCCTTCCTGCTCTATGCGATGCTCATCGTCGCTGTGGTCGGTATCGTAGGGGCTCATCCAGACATCAATCCAGACCTGTTCCCGGCGTACACTGGTTTTGCGGTGGACAATGGAAATGGCATGCAGTACCTGTTCCCAATTTTGTTCACCACCGTAGCATGCGGTGCGATTTCTGGGTTCCATTCCCTCGTTTCTTCTGGTACTACGTCTAAACAGCTGGATAAAGAATCGGACGCCAAGCCGATTGCTTATGGCGGCATGCTTCTGGAATGTGTGCTGGCAGTCATCACGCTGTGTGCCATCGCTTATGCAAGAGAAACCGGTCATACCGCAGGGGCTACCGACATTTTTGCCGGCGGTATCGCAGCCATGATTGGTGCTATCCCAGGACTGGAAGGCATGGAACACATGATGTACACTCTGTTGGTTTTGACCTACTCTGCTTTCTGCTTGACTTCTCTGGATACCGCCACTCGTTTGGCTCGTTTCATGTTCCAGGAATTTTGGATGGAACCAGGGGAAACACCGAAGGACATAAAAGGTGGTTTCAAGAAACTCATGGTCAATCCGTATTTCGCTACTATTCTCACCGTATTCTTGGGCATCATGCTCGGCATGAATGGCTTCATGAAAATCTGGGGCCTCTTCGGTGCCGCTAACCAGCTTCTGGCTGGCATTGGCCTCTTAGCCGTAGCTGCTTGGCTGGGTAATGCAGGCAAGAATAACAGAATGTTCCTCTTCCCCATGACTTTCATGATGATTGTCACCATTTGCTCTTTGGCTATCATTGTCAGAAACCAGACCTTGATTATCATGAAAGGCGGCGCCGACTGGGGCCCTTACGCCCAGGCTGGCATCGGTGCTCTCCTGATTGTGCTCGCTCTGGAACTGGCTGTGGAAGGGTATCACACCATTTTCGGTAAAGGCGGCAAGGGCGGAGAAAAAGTCGAAGACCTGTCGGATGCAGAATAATATATGAAATACAAAAAGCGTCATCTGTTGTGGATGACGCTTTTCTTTTTAATGAGGAGTTAGGAATTAGGAGTGAGGAGTGGTGGAAGGGGCGCACAAAATTTGGAAGCGCCCCAATACCCTTTTTTATATAAAGTAGACAGTTAGCAGTATCTGCACGGCCTACTGCTAACGCTCTATCAAAATCGGCGAGCATATAGAAACGGACTTTGTATTACATGAACTTATCCATATAAGAGTAATTCGATGCGATCGCCGGCCTTCACTCCTCACTCCTCATTCCTAACTCCTCACTATATACTAAGGGGCCAAGGCAGTTTGTAAGAAAATCGGTTTAAATCTTGGAATTAGGCGACATGCTCGTATCTCCTGGGTTCCAGGAAATAATGTGTCCGGCGGCTAAGCTTTTCGGTACATCGATAGTGCGCTGGTTGGAGGAGCCTTTGAAGAGGAGGGTCACGTCTTTTTTATCCAGCATAAATTCGCCATCCACCAGGACGTCAATACGTTTCAATAATTCCATGGTTTCTGGCATGACTTTGGCGAAATGACCTAAGAGACCCTTGTCGAAGAGATAGCCCGTGAAGCACCAGAGCGTTTTCTGTGGGTACATGTCTTTGAAGCGAGTGACCAGGGAAAGCAGTCCTTTCTGGTTCACCGGTTCCATGGGCTCTCCGCCCAAGAGAGTGATGCCTTCATAAAATTCATGGCCCACTTCTTTCAGAATGTAATCTTCTATGTCTTTGGTAAAGGGTTTCCCATACTTGAAATCCCAGGTCTCTGGATTGAAACAGCCCTTGCAATGGTGGGTGCAGCCCGATACAAATAAAGAGAACCGAATCCCCGGGCCGTTGGCGATGTCGTATTCTTTGAAATTGGCATAGTTCATGATAGCGGTAGTTCCTTATGAGTAACATAGTATTAAAACGAATCTTTTAGTAGTGAGGAGTTAGGAATGAGGAGTGAGGAGTGGTGGAAGGGGCGCATAAAATTTGGAAGCGCCCCAATATTTTTTTATAAAGGTTATGATTGTGCTACTTACGATTTCTAACATAGAACAATAAAGATAAGTGACAGGGTTAAAAAAGTTACATAGGGTTATGCGGAAAACGTCATAACCATAACCTTTTATAACCTTTTAACCTTGTCGCTTACGATAAAAAGAAATGTTTCAGAAAGGAAATTAGCACAATAATAACCTTTAGGTCTAATATCATTACTGTCGGCGAGCTATATAAAAAGGAATCATGTGATTTGAATTGAATTGGTATAAGAGTAATTCGAGGTGCTCGCCGGCCTTCACTCCTCACTCCTAATTCCTCACTCCTCACTAAAATGAAAAAAGCGGCACGTGGCCGCTTTTTTGACTGGCGGAAATGAGATTATAGGTGTAACACCCGATCTTTGATTTCCTGTGTGCGTCCTTGATTCCAGAATTGAGTGCCGATGTAGCCGCAAGTTCTTCTGGCTACGCTCATTTTGTGCTGGTCCCGGTTGCCACAGTTCGGGCATTCCCAGACGAGCTTGCCGCTTTCGTCTTCTACAATTTTGATTTCTCCATCGTAGCCGCACACCATGCAATAGTCGCTCTTGGTGTTGAGTTCGGCGTACATGATATTTTCATAAATATATTTCATGACGGTCAAAACGGCGGGAATATTGGTTTGCATGTTCGGCACTTCGATGTAGGAAATTGCGCCGCCAGGTGAGAGTTTCTGGAAATCTGATTCAAATTTCAGCTTATGGAAGGCATCAATTTTTTCTGCTACATGGACGTGGTAGCTATTGGTGATGTAATTCTTGTCGGTCACACCAGGGATGATGCCAAAACGTTTCTGCAGGCATTTGGCGAATTTGTAGGTGGTGGATTCCATGGGGGTGCCGTAGACGGAGTAGGAAATATTTTCTGCTGCCCGCCATTCGCTGCACTTGTCGTTCAATTTCTGCATGACAGCCATGGAGAATTTCCGCCCTTCTTCGGTGGTATGAGACACGCCCAACATGCGAACGCACATTTCATAGAGGCCCGCATAGCCCAGGGAAATGGTGCTGTAGTTATTGAAGAGCAGTTTGTCGATGGTTTCACCTTTTTTCAGACGCGCTAAAGCACCGTATTGCCAAAGAATAGGAGCCACATCGGAGACGGTGCCCAGGAGACGTTCATGACGGCAACGGAGGGCCCGGTGGCAAAGTTCCAGCCGATCTTCCAGAATGTCCCAGAATTTATCCATGTCCCCGTTGGAGGAGCAAGCTACATCCACCAAATTGATGGTGACAACGCCCTGGTTGAAACGACCGTAGTATTTATGCTTGCCATTTTTGCCCAAGCCTTCGGTATCAGGAGTAAGGAAACTGCGGCAGCCCATGCAAGGATAGACGTCGCCATTTTTCATTTCCTTCATGATTTTAGCGGAAATATAGTCAGGCACCATCCGTTTCGCCGTGCATTCGGCAGCCAGCTTGGTGAGGTAATAGTAAGGAGAATCATCGTGAATGTTATCTTCATCCAGCACATAAATGAGCTTCGGGAAAGCCGGGGTGATCCACACGCCTTTTTCGTTCTTCACGCCCTGCATGCGCTGGCGGAGCACTTCTTCGATAATCATCGCCAAGTCTTTGCGAGTCTGTCCATCCGGTACTTCGTCCAAGTACATGAACATGGTGACGAAAGGCGCCTGTCCGTTACAGGTCATTAACGTGATGAGCTGGTACTGGATGGTCTGGATGCCAGATTTCACTTCTTCCCGGAGACGGCGTTCTGCAATGGTATGGATGATTTTTTCATCCATAGATTCGCCCGTTTCTTTTCGTTCTGCAATGACTTCTTTGATAATCTTCTGGCGGCTGATGTCCACGAAAGGAGCCAAGTGAGCCAAGGTGAAAGACTGCCCGCCGTATTGGTTGGAAGCCACTTGCGCCACAATCTGGGTAGTCACGTTGCAAGCGGTGAAGAAAGAATGGGGTTTTTCAATCATGGTCTGGCTGATGACGGTACCATTCTGCAGCATATCCTCCAGATTGATGAGGTCGCAGTTGTGTTCGCGCTGAGCGAAATAGTCGGCATCGTGGAAATGAATGATGCCCTGTTCGTGAGCTTTCACAATTTCTTCAGGAAGCAGCAGACGCTTGGTCAAGTCCTTGGACACTTCGCCCGCCATGTAGTCGCGCTGGGTGGAATTGATGACCGGATTTTTATTGGAATTTTCCTGTTTCACTTCTTCATTATTCAAATCGATGAGGGACAGAATGCCATCATCGGTGGTATTGCTCTTTCTGGAAATTTCCCGTTTGTACCGGTAGCGCACATATTTCTGGGCCACTTCATAGCCACGCATTTCCATGATGCCCGTTTCCACCATGTCCTGAATATCTTCCACGTTGCAAGCATGGGAATAGGCAGCGATTTTCTTGGCAATATTGTCGGCTACGGCCTGGATTTGGAAATCACTCATCCGGTGGATGCCTTCCACTTCCTCATTGGCCTTTTCAATGGCATTGACAATTTTGGAAATATTAAAAGGCACTTCCTGACCGTTTCTCTTGATTACATTGGTTTTTACGTGAATATTCATCAATTTCCCCTCGTTTTCCATAATCTCACACTCTCCTGGTCTGATTTATGTTCATCCTTTGTATATCTAGTAGACTAGTCACTAGTCACTAGTCTACCAGTCACTGATGTGCACTAGCTGTTCGTACTGTTTAGTATAAATCGCATAAAAGATATACAAGATATTGATATTTATCAAAAACAGAGACACAATATCTTGTGCCGGATATTATGATACAACAAACGAGCGGAAAAAGGAATGGGGGAAAATCTTTTCCTTTTTTCATTCCAAAGTGGGAATAAGTGGCTTGGCATGGGACTTACAGCACCCTAGGGTTCTTTATTGCACCTTATCGAAAATATTTATAGCCTCGTATCAAGAAAATATGACTTGCTTTTTGGAGGATGGTAAGGTTCTGTAGTGATGGTGTGTGTAGAGGAACATGGAGATGAGGTGTGTGGTTTAGGGTTCTGTAGCGATGGTGCGGGTGGAGGGACATGGAAATGAAATGTGTATTCTAGGGTTCTGTAGCGGTGAAATGGGTGGAGAAAACATGGAGATGAAGCGTGTAATTTAGGGTTCTAAAGGTTCTAGGCACAAGGGGATTATGATATACGGTATAGAATAAGAGGGTATAGAATAAGAGGGTATAGGTGTCTGGAGATAGCGAGAAGTTAGCCTATTTGACTTCTATGAAATAAATTCTAGCGTCTTGTCTCCCCCGTCGGGGGAGAATAAAAGAGGGGGCTGCACTAGCGGTATGAAATGATATGTTATTTCGAGCGTATCCGTATACCACACATTGAGAAGTATACCGCTAGAGCTGCCCCCTCTGCCTACGGCATCTCCCAAAGGGGGCGATAAAATAGAAGGTTCTTGCTCCGCTCGAGTGGAGCGAGAACCCTTAGAACCCTTAGAACCCTGAGAACCTTGAGAACCCTACTTCACCTGTTATATAATAAGAAAATCATGAGAAATACAGGCAGTTGCGAATAGGAGTCTATTTTGTTTTTCAGGGAAAATCCATTTTATATGTTATCCATGCAGGGGAGAGCAGGGGACATAGATGAGGGAACCGAACTCTCCCTGGACGAGGCGGTTCATATTTTGGGGCAGAACGTGAATCGAAGTGAAGCGGAATTTTATTGGCCCATCGAACTTCCAAAAGAAAAAGCCCTGACCTTTGTAGAGAAGGTCATCGATGGGGAAACGGTAGGGAAAGAATTTTTACAACCGTTGAGCCCGCGGGACATTCTTTTGGTTGAAATGAATCAGATGTATTACCAGAAACGAGTGTCTCTCGATGTACTTCTAGATATGGAAATACAATGTAGCGCCCTATCGCCCCTACAGATCGCAGAGGCTATTAATAAGGTGCGGCAGAAATCGGGATTTCCAAAAGTTTGTGATGCCTCAGACATCGAGCGATGGAATCAGGACTTGGTGTACCAAATGGGACTGGCCTTTCGCGAAATCTTGACTCACCAGCCTCTTCCTGCCATGAGCGAGATGCTCTATGAGCTGGGACGAAAAGGGAAACGAGGTTTAGTGTACTACGAGTTGCTCACGTCTTACGAAGAAACGAGCCAGAAACAACGAAAAGAGCTAGAAGCAGACGTGGCCTATGGTTTGATGATTTTACTTTCCCACCCATCCCAAGGGAAGCAACTGGTGCAGGAGAAATTGGAAATCCTTATTTCCTTACTGCGCGCCCTTTATGGACGAGATGGCTGGTGGGTGTATGAATCCCTCTTTTACCAGTGCAGAAATCGCAGTATTGATTTGTATACAAGAAAAGGAAAAGAAGCGGGGCTGTGGTGGCTGGAGTATCTCTTCTCCGTCTTTTCGTTTGATGACATAGGGCGGCAGCAGCTCCAGCAGGATCGAAAACGGATGCAAGCGGGACATTCGCTGACGGCCGTGCCGGTATCGGAATTCCGTCAGTCCGTTTTGATGGTACCTAAAAAAATCCAGAAAATTCCTGACTTACCGAAGGCTCGGAAGGAAAATGTTTCTGCTATGGTTTCTTTTCTGTGTGTGATAGTGGTTCTTGTGATCGGAGTACTTTGGACGATTATGTTGTTCAGTTAAGAATTTGGATTTGCGTTAGTATGATAACGCTTGCGGTTACAGGTTGCTAAGGGTTCTCAAGGTTCTAAGGGTACTAAAGGTTTCTCAGGTTTCTCAGGATGCTAATATTTCTCACGTTTCTCGAATGTGCTGATGAATGTTAGCGTCATTAGCTCGTTCGAGAAACGTGAGAAATATTACTTTTCGTTGATGCAATCTGACACCAAACGATATTTAAATTGAAATGATAGGCCCATCGGGCATCTCCCCCTCCGGGGGAGAATAAAAAGAGGGGGTGCATTTCCCTCGGCCGTAAGGCCGGTTGTATGGTTTTTCTGAATACTAAGCGGTATGAAAACAGTTTGCCACTATACAAA
>CAVBRV010000101.1:0-9371 GCA_963597965.1 Paludibacteraceae bacterium
TTATGCCTCTTCGAGGCATTCTATCCCCGGCTTCGCCGCCCCTTCTCCAAGGGGCAACGCACTAGGGGTTCTTCCATCAGCTTCATGTTTCACGTGAAACTTTTTTCGTTAGCAGTAGGCAGTTAGCGGTCAGTAGGATACTGCCTACTGCTAACCGCCAACTGCCTACTATAACGTTTCACGTGAAACATAGAAAAAAGTCCTTTTGAAAGAGTCGCAAGATTTCTCCACTTTTGTCTCACACAGTCGCAGAAAAGCGATAGAAGCATCTAGCACGAATCCCGTCGGTCGAAATGACGATTTCGGTTAGTGCTTAACCATACACTGCCTACTATGCAAGCAAAAAGCCCCCGGACAGAAATGTCACTTTCCACCCGGGTTCTTTCATATATATTTGCGGCGCTTCCAATTTTTATGCGCCGCCACCACCATTTCTAACTTCTAACTTCTAACTGCTTTTACAGTTTTTTCAATCAACATCCTCAATTCACTCGCCGCTTCCTTCGGTGTCTGACTTGCCATGATGGCGGAGACGATGGCGAAACCATCAATCCCACTATTTTGAAAATCGGGAATGGTTTTCTGGTTGATACCCCCAATAGCAACTACAGGGATATGCACTTGACGTTTGATTTCCTTTAAGGTTGCCATTGATGTGAAATCGGCATCTGTTTTTGTAGCGGTCGGATACATGGCCCCTACGCCTAGGTAGTCGGCTCCATCTTTTTCGGCTTGCAAGGCTTCTTCTAAGGTGGCAGCTGATACGCCTAGGATTTTATCTGGTCCAATCATTTTCCTCGCTACCGCTGCAGGCATATCGCTTTGTCCTACATGAACGCCATCGGCGCTGCTAGCTAGCATGACGTCGATGCGGTCATCAATGATGAGTGGCACATGATAGAAATCGGTGATTTTTTTCAGTGCCCTAGCTTTTCGATAGAGTTCTCCTGTATCTCCTGATTTTTCTCGCAGTTGCACCAAGGTGACGCCGCCTTGAATGGCTTGTTCTACCACTTCCTCTAGCGTACCTGCTTGGGGCATCCGCCGGTCGGTTACTAGGTATAAGGTGTAATCAATCTTCTTCATACCGAGCTCCGATTTCCAATATTTCTCCAGTCATATTTCCTAATTCATCAATAAGCCCCATGTGGAAATGGCCCAATCCTTGATTTCTATAGGTTTGCCAAGATTTTTCGCCTGCTAGTCCCATAGTAATCATAGCCGCAGCAGATGCTTCTAAGATATGGTCTGGATTGGCCCCGCAAAAAGCACCGATCAGAGAGGTACACATGCAACCGGAACCAGTGATCGCGGACATTTCGGGGCAACCATTTTTCACATAGATCACTTTTTCTCCGTCCGTAATCATATCGACAGCACCACTAATGACTACTACCGTCTTCCATTGTTTGGCCAATTTTTGCGCCACGGGAACGGCCGCTTTTTCATCTGCTTGACCTGCATCTACGCCTTTGGTCTGTACCGATTCCCCGCCAAGGGAAAGAATTTCGGAAATATTTCCTCGAACCACAGTCATTTGTATATTTTTCATCAGTTCCTGGGCCATCTGATTTCTAAACGGAGTAGCTCCACAACCTACGGGGTCAAAAATCACAGGGATGCCTAAGGTATTAGCTTTTCGCCCAGCGGCAATCATGGATTCCACTTTTGTCACATTCAAGGTGCCAATATTCAGTACTAAGGCTTTAGAAATCGATACCATGGATTCTACTTCATCAATGGCATCTGACATGACCGGAGAAGCGCCAATAGATAGACATGCATTGGCGCAGTCATTGACGGTGACATAGTTGGTGATATGGTGCACCAGTGGATTGATTTTTCTTACATTTTCTATATAGGTGGATAGTTTCATAGTTAGGATCCTTTCTTGTTATGGATTTGCGTCAGCAGGCAATATTCTGATAAAGATTACAAGGTTCTAAAGGTTCTAAGGGTTCTTGCATTTGCGCGGAAATTTTGAGAACCTTTAGAACCTTTTGTACCTTTAGAACCCTTTGCACCAGAAGAAATCAAGAAATGATGAAATACTCGCTATGTTATGATTTCTTAGCTTTTCGTTCCAAAGCTTCTGCCTTTTTCAGATTTTGTTTCACCCCATAGCCTTCTCTATAATAAGAAGCCAGGATTTCGCAGAATCCATCTACCTCCAATTTGGCTAGTTTTCTGGCATAGAAGGCCGCTTTTCGTGGATTTTCTTTGTAAATGGCGCCCTGCCAATCTTTACTATTTCCTGAATAATAGAACCAAAGCAACACTAGCAGTTCTTCTGATTCGTTGATTTCCATCAAATGATTGGCAGCCCAGAGGAAATCCTTTTCTTTTTTGCCGAAATCAGCACCGTGCTGCAAATACCAAATAGTGAGCAGGCGCCACATATTTTCATCATTGGTATCAGCTACCCCATTTCGCAAAACGGTTTCCATATTTTCCAGTACTGATACATATTGTTTCCAGAGCTTTTTATTTCGATGAGAAGGATCTTTGTCCACTTCTGGTGCTAGAAGTTGTAATTGATTTAGCAAGGGCCCGATTTGCTGTTTGTACCAATCAATGAGCGCATGCCGGCAGGAAGCTTCTCCTTTTTCTGTGCCTTGTCGCAAATAACTGCGATATTCTTCTATTTTTCCTTCTCGCATGGCTAGGTCTGCCAGTTCCAGATAGGCGATGAAATAGCCATATTCTACCGCCTTTTGGAAATAGGATAGGATTTTTTCTTTATTTTTAGGAGAGGTAAGCAGCAAATTTCGGCCCAAGTCACAGGACAGACGTCCTGCTTCATAGGCGCCATGCTGATTTCCTAGTTCACTGGCTTTCAAATACCATTGCATGGCCTTTTGACAATTTTTTCGTACATCCATGCCATTTTCATACATTTGGCCCAGTTGCATGGCAGAAAAACTAGCTCCCCGATGGGCCGCTTGTATAAGCATTTGCACGCCACGGGCTGTGTCTTTCTTGGTTCCATAGCCCATGAGGAAAAATAAAGCGGCCTGTTCCAGACATTCGGCGTCCCCTTTCATCGCTCCTCGGAGGTACCAAGAGAGGGCCACCCGATCATTTCTAGTAGTTCCGCTATACTTGAAAACGGTGTGCTCACTGTACAGATTTCCCATTTGCAAATAGGCTTTGTAAATTCCGCCAGCAATGGCTTCCTGAAACCAGGTCACCGCAATGTCGCGAACTTCTTCAAATTGCAAGGCATCACTCATCATCAAGCAACCCGCCCGATAAGCAGCCATGGTGCAGCCCTGTTGAAAACTGGCTCCGTAGTAACCGAAGGCGGCTTCCACATCTTTCTTCCGACCCAAGCCCTGTTCGCACATGGTGCCTAGCATCAAACAGCTTTCCCCATGCCCCCGGTCAGCCAATATTTGAAAGCATTTCTCTGCTTTTGTATATTCTTTTTGCTCTAGGAAATAGTTTCCCAACTGATAGAAATCAGACACCGCTGCCGTTTTCCCTTGCATCACAGCTTTTCCCAGGTATTCCATGGCTTTGTCATAATTTCTGATTCGGAAATAGGATTTTCCCAGAGCCACCAATTCTGAATTTGCCATTCTATATCAAGTCTCCAAATGATTTGCAATTTTTTATTTTTATTCTATCACGATTATTCATGAGAAAACAGAGGGTTATGAAATATGTTGTTGCTTCCTGATAGATGATTCATTCGCTTTTCTGAAATAATGCGTAATGCGAAGTGCGTAGTGCGTAATGAAGGAAGGGGCGCATCAATTCATAAAGCGCCCCAATACCTTTTTTATAGACTTTCATGAGTCATCAAATAAACAATAAAAAAGACGACTGATAACTCATGACAAGTGTGGGAAATAAAATCTATCCCAGTCACTAGTCACCAGTCTACCAGTCACCATTTTATTTAGCTGTTGATTATTAGTTGTTGGTTGTCGGTTGTTTGAACCCAACAACCAACAACTAACAACCAGCAACAAAATCACTCATTCAGTTTCTTACCAGTAAGAGCAACCACTATTTATTCTTTTCTACAAATGCTTTCAGTTCTGGATACCCCACCGTACCATAGCCGATGATGCTATCTACGGGTTTGCCATCTTTGAAATAAATCAAATCGGGAATGGTTTCCACGTCATACCGTTTCGCCAGTTCTTCATCCTCGTCGCAGTTGATCCCATAAATGGGAATATCAATTTCTTCAGATAACTTTTCCATTATCGGACGCAGCCGACGGCAATAGCCACACCAGGGTGCACTGAAGCCGGCAATCATGTCGCCTTTGGCTAAGGCTTTGTCAAAGTTTTCTGTACCTGTAATCATTTGAATCATAGTAAAGACCTCCCTTGAATAGTTGGCAGTAGGCAGTTAGCAGTTGGCAGAATTTTGCGAACCTTTCTTTTGCATCCCGCCCTTTGTAAATCGATAATTTTCTATTCACATTGTATCAAATATATCGATTCTCGTCAATATCAAATCATCATTCGCTTTCTCACTGTTCACCGTAGACCATTAACCATTGACTGCCAACTGCCTACTGCTAACCGCTGACTAACATACAAAAAAGACCACGACGTAATCGCCGTGGCCGCTGTAGTTGGTGGAGATGAGGGGAGTCGAACCCCTGTCCAAAAAGCCTGTCCCATAAACTTCTCCGAGTGCAGTTCGCTGTTTTAGGATTTGAGCAAAGTACCGTACAGGAACAAACTACCTTTGCCGAGCCCAGAATTAGTTTCCCGCGGAAGTCCCAGACATCCTTCTTTGGTATCCTATTGGTTGATGGCAGCCTAGGGTCATAGGAAAACACTAGGGGCCATTAGCAGATTAGGCTGCTAAAGCAAAATCACGTTTTGCGTTTAAGTTTTTTCCACCGTTTAGCGGGGTAGATGGAATCCCGACTCGCTATCTATGAACCAGAATCTCCTGTCGAAACCGGTACATCCCCGTGTAGAGTCAGTATTATTGTATGCGATAGGATGGGATTTGTCAAAAAGTAATTTTGGTGACTAGGGACTGGTGACTAGTAGCTAGGGATTAAGGAATTGAGGTTAGCCATATGGGCAGGTTATTATTCTGCCAATTTCTTTCTTCTAACATATCATAAATAAGGCTTGGTATCAGGTTATAAAAGGTTATATAGGGTTATGAAACTTATGGTAAGAACATAACCATTTATAACCCTTTTAACCTTTTCTCAAACAGAAAAATTGATATGTAGGAAAACGATTATCAGCAGAATAATAACCTTTATAAACATGCGGCGCTTCCAAATTTTGTGTGCCGCCACCTTCATTACGCACTACGCATTTCGCATTACGCACTCAAAATCTCTATCTGTCATTCACATCCGCAAAAGCCGGTCTCCCTCCCATGCTTTCCGCCGTCTTCACAGCATCCAGCACGGCTAAGCGAATGGCTTCTTCGGCTAGATAGCCTACTGTATCGACCGGGGCTTTCAATTGGTTCGAGGCCATGGTGAAGACGGTGTCTCCATCCATGGTGGTATGCACGGGACGGATGGATCTGGCGTAGCCGTCGTGGGCCATGCCGCTCACTGCTTTGCATTCCGCTTTGGTGAGGATGGCATTGGTCATGACACAACCAATGGACGTATTTCCTCCCATAATACGTTTGAAACCTTTCATCATGAGGTCGTGGGAAGAAATAATGGTTTTCTCGTCCTTGTCCAAAGCACCAGCCAGCACGTGGTCCTCTTCATAAATTTCGCCGCATGCATTGACGGCCATGTAGGCACCTACATAGAGACCACTATCCAAATGAAATTCTGCATAGCCGGCACCGCTCTTCATGGCATGTTCTCCGCCAAGAAGTTTTCCTACAGTAGCACCGGTTCCTGCACCATAGCAGCCGACGGGAAATAGGTTGCTTGCCTTTTTCGCTGCTTCATACCCCATGGCTAAATCAGGATAGACCTTTTCGCTACCGATAAGCAAATCAAAAAGCACCGCTTGGCATACGATAGGCACACAAGCAGGTTCCACAGAAAAGCCAATTCCTTGTTCCGATAAATAGCGCATAACACCGCTAGACGCTTCCAAACCAAAAGCAGAGCCACCGGATAGAACCACTGCATGAATCTGCTGCACTGTCTTTTCGGGACTCAGCAAATCGGTTTCCCTCGTGCCCGGTGCACAGCCCCGCACATCCACACCCGCAGCGGCCCCCTCTTTCGGCGCCAAAATGACAGTGACGCCCGTAAGGCCTTCTCTATCTTCCGCCGTACCGATTTGGAAACCGGGGACGTTGATTTTTCGTGTATACATGATGAGTCACCTTTCTTGAATAAGATGTGAAGGATAAGGTTATTATTTTACTGATTTTTTTATATTAAACAAATCGTATATATCGCTACACTCAAGGTTATGAAAGGTTATAAAGGGTTATGTTATTCCGATAGTCTCATAACCCTCTATAACCTTTTATAACCTTCATGTCATCGGTCTATACAACTATATTCGATACAGAAATCAGCAGAATAATAACCTTTAATAAATATGCGGTGCTTCCAAATTTTTATGCACTGCCATTCCTAATCCCTAGCTACTAATCCCTAGTCCCTTTTCCAGTCACCAGTCTACCAGTCACTAGTCACTAGTCACTAGTCACTAGTCACCTAATTATCTTTGCGTGCCATTTGCAAGCAAAGTGCCAAGTCATCCGGCACTGGTGCTTCAAAGTGCATGGCTTCTCCGGTGACAGGATGGCGCAGGTCCAGGGTAAAGGAGTGAAGGGCCTGACCTTCGATGGGGAAATGGTCTTTTTTCCAACCGTAGAGAGGGTCATTCACCACGGGATGACGGATATGAGCCATGTGAACGCGAATCTGATGGGTGCGACCTGTTTCCAGTTTGCATTCAATCCAGGAATAGTGAGGCATGAACTCTAGCACTTTGAAATGGGTCACTGCCGGTTTGCCCGTCTTGGGCTGCACGTCCCATTTCATCCGGTCTTTCGTACTGCGCCCTAAAGGAAAACGGACGACGCCTGTATTTCCTTCCATTTGTCCATGAACCAGTGCCACATAGTGACGCTGGGCTTCGTGAGTGGCAATTTCTTCTTTCAGCACAGGAAAGGCTCGCGCCGATTTTGCTACCACCATGACGCCAGAAGTATCTTTGTCCAAGCGATGAACGATGCCAGGACGAATGGGATCCTCACACGCCTCAAACAGAGCGGGCCCACAATGGTAGAAGAGTGCATTTACTAAGGTACCATCTGGATTTCCGGAACCGGGATGCACCACCATGCCTCTCGCTTTATTGATGACCAACATATCCTCGTCTTCATAGAGAATATCCAGCGGCAAATTCTGCGGGATGAGTTCCAATTCTTTCTTTTCTTCCCAGGAAAAGGAAATTTCGTCTCCTGCCTGTACATGGTAATTGGGGCGAATCATTTTATCAGGCAATAAAATGGCCTTTCCCTCTTTGATCCATTTCTGTACTTCCGAACGAGTCAGTCCAGAAGCGTCTTTCAGAAATTGGTCCAACCGCTGCCCTGCTTCTGCGTCCCCTACCTTATACACTTGCTTGCTCATGATTCATGTCTCCAAAAATAAAATACAATCAGCGCCACGCCGACACAAATGAAAATATCGGCCACATTGAAAATCGGCCAAATCCGAAAATCAAAGAAATCTACGACTCCAGAGAGCCGCACTCGGTCAATGGCATTTCCCAATGCCCCGCCCAGTAGCATGCCAATGGCTATAGGGAAATAAGCCGGCTCTTGGGGGATTCGTTTCCGAAAAGCAAAGAAGGCACCGAAAAGAATGACCACAATAATTAAGAAAAACCATTTCTGATAAGCCAGAATGCCAAAAGCGGCACCGGGATTTAAGATATAGGTCAAATGAAATACGTTTGGAATCAGCGGAATCGATTCGCCCCACTCCATATGGGTCTGGACAATCCATTTCACTAGCTGATCCAAAATCGTGACGATCAAAGCAATACTCAGTGTTCGCATAGAGTTCCTCCTTACGTCGCTTATTATATCATACGCAGCAGATGGTTAGCAGTAGGCAGTTAGCAGTTGGCGGTACAATAAAAAACTCGAGAGGATATAAAATTCCTTTCGAGTCTTTTGATTTAACTATTGTTAGTTGTTAGTTGTTTGTTGCTTGTTGCTTGTTGCTTGGATTCCTGATAACTAATAACCATAGCTCAATAAACCGTTACGGTCATCTTTCCCAAGCCGTTATCCCTATTTCCATAGTAAGGGGCAACGCGCTGGTGCTGTTACCGCGTTTATCCCCATTTGTCTACAAAGTACCGTGAAAATACTGCCAACTGCCTACCGCTAACTGCCAACTATATTAATAGTTCACGAAAACTTCCACGCTTTGATGCCCAAAGCCATAGCATTCTTCAAAACTTTCCATGCAAAGGTCGATGCGATTGCCGCGAATGGCTCCGCCGGTGTCGGCTGCTACGGCATAGCCGTAGTTGGGAATGAATAAATTGGTCCCCAGTGGAATCACCGATGGATCCACAGCCACCGTGCCATGACCGGCCAGGGTGCCTGTAGCGGTGATTCCCAGGCCATTGCCATCGCTCGGATGGTAGGCGGTGGCATTCATGGTGGTCACAAAGCCGACAGTTCCTTCGGCAGTTCCCGTTTTCATCACGCCAGGAACCCCTTCTTTCAGGACGCGAGCGTGGCCCACCTTCGTCTTGACGATTTTTCCGTCAGACATAAATTCTTCCAGTTCCACTTCTCTTTCGCCAGGAATGCCTTCTTGCACCACCACTTCCTCGCCGGGCTTCAGGCTGCTGTCATACCATTTTTTATAATGGATATTCATAGCTTCTTTGCGAGTCACTTTCTGAGAAGTGAAAGGCACCACGTGAATCTGCATGCCATTTCTGACTTTCGTCATGCCGTCTTCAATGGGCATCATGGTCTTCCAATCAAAGCCAGCGTCATTGAGCACGCCCTGCACGGTCTGCTGGGTCGTATAAACCACCTGACTTTTGCCAGCAGAGACGATGGTCACTGGGACAGCTCGTTCTACTACAATCACAGATCCATTTTGCACGTTACCCGTACTGGCCCAAAAGGTATCATACGAATTTAATTGCACATTGGCTTCTGTCAAAATCTTTTTGTAATTGCTAGCCTGGGTGGAAATGACTTTCTTGTCCTTTCCATCGTAAACCGTTACTTGTTTCGTTTCATCAAATCCGGGAAAATTGAAGGAGGCTAATGCAAAATTGGCGGGCCCCCAAAGTGTGACAAACATGCAAGAAATAGCTAATACTTTTTTTGTTTTAGTTAGTGTTGAAAATTTCATAAGCACATCTCCTATGCCGTCATTCTACCATAGAGAGACTTTTTGTCAAATTTTCACA
>CAVBRV010000102.1:0-9286 GCA_963597965.1 Paludibacteraceae bacterium
TGCGTAAATAAGTTTACACCTTATTTATCGCCCCCATCGGGGGAGATGCCGTAGGCAGAGGGGGCTGCTACTGCGGTATGAAATGATATGTTGAAATATCCACTACATCTCATCTTCCACCATTACGCACTACGCACTTCGCATTACGCACTATTTCGCTCTATTGTTAATTATCTAGCAGAAGTCACTTGACAATTATAGTAAACCGTTATATTATAATAACGTAAACAAAAGGTAATCACCATTGGCCGTGATGATTCCACTCATTGTTACAATCTTTCTCAACAACCTCAAAAACGTCTCCAAAAAAGCCTCCCATTCGGGAGGCTTTAGGCGTTATATGGGGTTTTGGTGACTAGTGACTAGTGACTAGTATCTAGGGATTAGGGATTAGGGTTACTATTCTACCACTTTCGCTTTACTCTCATCGCAAGAAAAAGATTAGCACAAGGTTATGATTCTTCCTTTTCCTTCTTTCTGACATACAGCTTCTTCTGCTTATCGCAAGGTTATAAAAGGTTGCGGAATTTTACGATGTACACATAACCATTTATAACCCTCTATAACCTGCCCGAAGGGCTAACCTTTACCCTCAAAGGAAAAAAGGATTAGCGGCTATTTTCTAATCCCTAGCTACTAATCCTTTTTTCTAGTCACGAGTCACCAGTCTACTAGTCACCCAATGTTAGAAAGTGACCGGTTTCCCATAGTAAGCGCATTCGAGAATCTTGGTCAGATCTTCGGCGGTTACTTCTCTTGGATTTTCTGGTGTGCAAGCATCAGCCAGCGCATTCTTGCCAATGATGTCTTTCTTTTCCAAGAAAAGTTCTTCCGGTACGCCGTATTCTTTCAATGTCAACGGAATGTCCATCTTTTTGTTCAATTTCTGGATCGCATCTTCATAGGAAATCACCAGCTGGGCTGCGGTATGTCCTGGAAGGCCAGCCACTTTCGCCAAGTCTGCATAGCGCTGGAGGCAGACTTTTTTATTGTACTGAATGACGTAAGGAAGAAGAATGGCATTGGCACAGCCGTGTGGAATGTGGAAGACCGCACCGATTTTGTGTGCCAGGGAATGGGTAATCCCTAAGAGACCATTGGAGAAAGCCATGCCAGCTAAGCACTGGGCGATGTGCATTTTTCCTCTCGCATCTTTATCACCGTGATAGGATTCTACGATGTCATCAAAAATATCGGAAATCGCTTCTTTTGCCAGAGGATCGGTGAAGCCATTCGCAAATTTAGATACGTAAGCTTCGGTGGCATGAGTCAGCGCATCCATACCGGTATGAGCGGTCAGTTTGGCTGGCATGGTGAGCGGAATATCCAGGTCCAGAATGGCAATATCTGGTGTCAGGTTGAAATCAGCCAGTGGATACTTGATGCCGGTGGAGTAATCGGTGATGACGGAAAAGGCCGTCACTTCGCTAGCTGTACCAGAGGTGGATGGGATAGCTACGAAAATCGCTTTCTGGCGAAGTTTTGGCAAAGAGAATGGTTCTTTAATGTCATTGAAGGACACATTCGGGTATTCGTAGAAAACCCACATGGCTTTCGCTGCATCGAT
Source organism: Paludibacteraceae bacterium (assembly GCA_963597965.1). Taxonomy (GTDB): domain Bacteria; phylum Bacillota; class Negativicutes; order Veillonellales; family Dialisteraceae; genus Dialister. The sequence continues at coordinate 1,568 of CAVBRV010000102.1, forward strand.
AGGAGAACCACCGCCGATAGCGACAATCACATCGGGCTGGAAGTCTTCCATGAGTTTGGCACCTTTTTTGACTTCTTCAATAGAGGGATCTGGAGCAATCCCATCCATGATATAGGTTTCTAGTCCTGCTTCTTGCAATACTTTTTCTGTCTTCTGCAGGAAACCGCCATTTCTCATAGAATGACCGCCGGTGCAGATAAAGGCTTTTTTATGTCCCTTTAATACGGACAATTCAGAAATGGCACCATGGCCGCAATAGATATCTCTCGGTAAAGTAAAACGGAACATACTTATTTCCTCCTTTTTGAATCAGTATATGCATTAACAAATATTTAATTCACCATATGGAATCTTCTCATGCATCTAGTATACATCATTTTTTCATAAACGCCACCTTCTTGCAAATTTGATATAGTCATCGAATCGTTTCATGATATGAAGTCATGATTGAATCGATTTCGTTCACAGTTCACAGTTAACTGTGAACTGTCCACCATCTTCTTGTTCTTCCATTTCAAATATAGTAGAATATAGTTATCATATAATTTTTATTCTGCTATGAAGTCAAGAATTTGAGATAAGGAGTGTGACCCAGTAATGATTATCAAAGCCTCTGCATCCATTCGGCAAAACTATAATGAAATTTCTGAATTATGCAAAAAAACAAAAGAACCGGTTTTCTTAACCAAGAACGGGGAAGGCGACTTGGTCGTCATGGACATGGAAACCTACCACAGGAAACAAAAAATGCTAGAGCTCCGTGAAAAGTTACTCAATGCGGAAGAAGAACGGTTAAATGGGATGAAAGGCTATAGCATGGCAGAAGTGAGTCAGATGTTGGATGAAACCATAGAACAGGCGGAAAAAGATGAAGTCATTTGAAATCCGATACACCAATCAAAGCCTCAATGAGCTGAAATCCATCATTTATAATCTAGCTCTCTATAGTCCAGCCAAAGCCAAACAATGCAAAGAGATTTTTCAGACCGCTATGATCCATGTATCGACCTATCCTGACATGGCGCCTTACTTGGAAGGTGATTATATTCCAAAGAATCGGTATCATAAACTGCTTCTAAAAAATAATTACATGGTCATCTATCAAATCATTGAGCAGACCATCTGGATTGAACACATTTTTTCCTGTAAACAGGATTATCAATGGTTGGTTTAGTGGGGAGCTATTCATTCACTTTTCATCTGGTAAAAAATCACATTGCTGATTGTTGCTGGTTGTTAGTTGTTGGTTGTTTGGGACCAGACAACCAACAACCAACAACTAACAACTAACAACTAACAACACAACAAAAAAGAGATGCACTCCACTTGAGAGTACATCTCTTTTTTGCTAGTTACCAATTATTCTTCCTCTTCTGGCAGTTCTGCGTTGGTGTACACTTCCTGTACATCATCCAGTTCTTCCAGTTCGTCGGTGAGGTGGGACATGGTCTGTGCTGCGTCGCCTTCCAGTTTGACGTAGTTATCTGGTACCATAGCCACTTCGGATGCTTCTACCGGGATGCCTTCTTTTTCGAGGGCTTCGGAAACGGTGAGGAAATTTTCCGGTGTGGTGGTGATTTCGTAGCTATCTTCATTAGAAGCTACGTCTTCTGCACCAGCATCGAGGGCGATCATCATGACTGTATCTTCGTCAGCTGCTTCTTTGTTGACTACGATAGATCCTTTTTTCTTGAACATCCAGGAAACGCAACCTGGGGTTCCTACGGAGCCGCCGTGATGGGTGAAGGCGTGACGGATATCTGCTGCTGCACGGTTTCTGTTATCCGTGTTGCATTCTACGATGACAGCGGCGCCACCAGGGCCGTAGCCTTCGTAGGTGACTTCATCAAAACCAGCACCGCTAGCGGCGCCAACGCCTTTAGCGATGGCTCTCTGAATGTTTTCCTTCGGTACGTTGTTCTGTTTTGCTTTAGTCAAAGCCAATTTCAGACGCATGTTACCAACAGGATCTCCGCCGCCCATACGAGCAGCGATGGTAATTTCTTTGGAAATTTTAGTGGTGATTCTAGCGCGGATGGCGTCTGTTTTGCCTTTCTTGCGCTTAATGTTTTCCCACTTAGAATGTCCGGACATAGTATAGTTTCCTCCTTATTATACAGGTTACTCAGGGTTCTCAGGTTGCTCAGGTTACTTGCCACCTTCTTGTCGCCCCCTCCGGGGGAGATGCCGTAGGCAGAGGGGGCAGCTATAGCGATATAAGATGAGATGTGAATCATTCCTCAATTCGCCTATCGCACACTAACTTAAAATCCGCTAGTGCAACCCCCTCTTTTATTCTCCCCCGACGGGGGAGACAAGACGCTAATGCTACTAACGCTACTGACACTAATGCTAACCTGATTTCCCATTCCGCCTGTTATTTACTCCACCAGGGTTCGCCCAAAAGGCGGTCGAGGATAATGGCTACGGCGCTTCTCACACACAAGTGATTGTACGTGCCTGCACCGTAGATGGGTTCCACGATGTAATCAAACTGTTTCATCATTTCTTTGGTCATGCCGAAGCCAGTGCCAAAGAGGATGAAAATCGGCGTGTCTTCTTCGTGGATTTTCCTACGCATTTCTTTGTAGGAAACCGTATTGGGATAGACCCTTGCATCGGTGGTGACAATGGCCGGTTTCTTACCGGTCTCTTTTTCGATCCAAGAAATGGCATCGTCCAAGGTCGGAACCAATTCCGTTTCCTCGAATGCCTCTTTCCGGTTCGCATTGTAATGTACACCGCCGCCGGTCTTCCAATGGTTCATAATGCGAGAAGCCATTTCACGCTGTGCTTCGACGGGATGCACGATGAAATATTTCTTCACATCGTAAGTTTTTGCCGTTCTGGCAATGTCATGGAGGTCATAGTTCGTCAGCGCGGTAGTGACCACTTCCATGTGTTTGTTGTAAATCGGGTAATGAATAAGCCCGATATAAACTGGTGCTGCCATTACTGGTTCGCCTCTTCCTCTTCTATTTCCGCCATTAATTTCCGGTCTTCTTTAGAAAGTTCCAGTTTTTCCAATAAATCAGGCCGGCAATGGATCGTCCGGCGAAGGGCTTCTTTCCGGCGCCACCGTGCAATATTCGCATGATGACCAGAAATCAGCACGTCCGGGACTTTCCACCCATTGTATTCAAAAGGTTTCGTGTATTGCGGGTATTCCAATATGGGTTCATAAAAGGAATCACTCGGTGCGCTGCCTGCATCGCCCAGAACGCCAGGCACCATGCGCGCCACCGCATCACTAATCACCATCGCTCCCAGTTCCCCACCGGTCAGAACGTAATCGCCGATAGAAATGAGTTCATCTGCCAGATGCTCTTCCACTCTGTGGTCCACGCCCTCATAGTGACCACAGATGAGAACCAGATGGTCATAATCTCGATAGAGCTGCTTTGCTTTGTCCTGGGTGAAGGGAACGCCGGCAGGGGATAGAAATATCACCCGGGACCGGGGCCCTTTCTCTGGCAAAACTGCTTTCGCCGCATCAAAGAGGGGCTGACACATCATAAGCATCCCTGCCCCGCCGCCATAGATGGTATCGTCCACTTGTCCATGGCGACTGGTGGTGAAATCTCTGGGATTGGTCACCGCCATTTCCATGAGATGGGCATCGAGAGCCCTTTTGATCATGCTCTGATGGAAAAAGGCTTCGATGAACTCTGGAAATAGGGATAGTATATCAATTTTCATCATATGGAGTTCCATAAGTTTACACCTTTTTTATCGTCCCCTTTGGGGGAGATGCCGTAGGCAGAGGGGGCAGCAATAGCGGTATGAAATAGGATGTAGGGAAAGCGATTTTGATGATACCCGTCGTAGCGTTAAAATGAACTACGATAAGCAAGCATACCGCTATACCGGACATTACCGAAACGGCTTGTTCCACATAATGATATATATCGCTAGAGCAACCCCCTTTGGTAGGCCAGAGGCCTACCACCTTCCCCCCAGAGGGGGGACTAAATAAGGAGTAAACTTATTTACTTATAAAAAAGCGCTGCTCCAAAGGGCAGCGCTGTCGGCAGCTTGATCAATGCTTAAAACCCCTGCCTCATTATTCCCATTCCGGTAGACAAACAATCATCTGCTTTGCATCCAAATCCACCTTCAAGATACAAGAAGGAATGGCGGGAAGAAGAATTTCCTTTCCCTCCCCATCGGTCACACCATACACATCATTGGCACCGGTTTCGATGATTTCAGTGAGTGTCCCCACCGGATCACCCTCTTCGGTAACAACAGAAAGCCCAATGAGCTGGAAATCATAGTATGTCCCATCTGTTCTTTTCGGCAGTATAGAAATAGGCACTTCCACGTCCTTACCAATCAGCGTTTCCGCTGTATTTCGATCATCCACCCCTTCCAGGTGCACGATGTACACCCGCTTATGGGGACGACCAGTGAGGAGCGTGTAGGGTTTCCCACCGACCTGGACGCATTTCCGCTTCTTGAATATTTCCGGTCTATCTGTATCGGGAAGAATACGCAAATCACCCCGCACACCATGCGGGGCTACGATTCGGCCGACGACTACCAGTTCATCGGAGTTCATATCATTCACGGAAAGCAATAATCTTGCCGTCTTCAACCAGGATTTCCCCGCCTACGATGTTATTCATATCGTCGCCGACATGAATGGTGACAAGACGGTTCATCGGTGCACGGTTGAGTTCAGCACCGATCGTCAATTTTTCCAGATGTTCTTTATCATTGGTCAGTTTATCTTTGACCTGCTGCATCTGCGCCTTCTGGGCTTCATAAGAAGCACGCATCTGGCTAGCCAGCTGGATATTGACTTTTGCCTGTTCAGCAATTTTGCCGTTTGCTTCAAATTCAAGCTGAGCCATATCGTGTTCTACACGAGTCAGGTTCGTATTGATTTCATTCAGCAAAGTGGTTTTCAGAGTCTCTGTGAGCTTAGATTTTACAGCTACAGGAACAAGAATCTGCATTTCATCCATTAGGGCACCTCTCAGATAATATCCACAGCCACCTTGCGGTTTTCCCGCAAAGCGCCTGCTTTGACAACGGTGCGGATTGCGTTTGCAATGCGGCCTTTTCTGCCGATCACCTTACCCATATCCTCAGGAGCTACATGAACCTGGTAAATTTCCAGATTTCCCTTCTGGACTAGAGAAACAGTGACCGCATCAGGGTTCTTCACCAGAGCCTTGACCAGTGTTTCCACCAATTCCTTCATCTTGCGGCCTCCTTATTTCTTTGCTTCAGCAAACTTAGCGAGGATGCCGTTCTTTCTCAGAATGGAACGAACGGTGTCAGTGGGCTGTGCGCCTTTTCCGAGCCAGGACAGAACCTTTTCTTCATCAATCTTTACCGGAGCGTCCAGTTTAGCCGGGTCATACCAGCCGACAGTGTCGGTCGGAGCACCGTTTCTAGCTGCTTTGGAATCGATAACGATGATACGGTAGAAAGGATTCTTCTTAGCACCCATACGGGTCAAACGAATTTTTAACATTGAAATTTCACCTCCTTGAAATAGTCTCGATTATTTATGGAACATCCCAGAAAGGCCTCCAAGGCCTCCCATTTTGGATGGATTTAACTTCTTGCCTTTCAATTTCTTCATGGTTTTCTGCATGTCGGCGAACTGCTTCATCATGCGATTCACATCTTGAATCCTCACGCCAGCGCCCTTCGCGATACGCTTTCTACGACTACCATTCAGAATCTTCACATTCGCCCGTTCTTGGGGCGTCATGGACAGGATGATGGCTTCGATATGTTTCACTTCTTTGCCATCCAGGTCAATATCTTTCAGCTGGTCCTTGAATTTGCCCATACCAGGGAGCATGCCCAAGATACTTTGGAAAGAACCCAGCTTTCTGACCTGTTTCAGCTGCTTCAAGAAATCATCCAGGGTAAATTCCCCTTTCCGAACCTTAGAAGCTGCTTCTTTCATGGACTCCGTATCCATATTTCTTTGGGCGGTCTCAATCAATGTTTCCAAATCGCCCAAATCCAGGATACGTCCTGCCATACGGTCTGGATGGAAATCCTCCAGCCCGCCGTCCAGCTTTTCGGACACACCAATCATCTTGATCGGTTTCCCGGTGACAGTCTTAATAGAAAGAGCCGCACCGCCTCTGGCATCGCCGTCCATCTTTGTCAAGATGGTCCCGTCAATGCCAAGGTTTTCGTCGAAAGCCTTCGCTGTATTCACTGCATCCTGACCGGTCATGGAGTCCAGCACCAAGAGAATTTCGTGAGGATGCACTTCGGCTTTGATGTTGCGAAGTTCCGCCATGAGTTTCTCGTCGATGGTGAGACGCCCGGCCGTATCGAGGATGACAATATCTCGATTGTACGCCTTAGCCGTATCTACCGCATACTGGGCAATGTGAACCGGATCCACATTGGGAGGCATGCGATACACTGGCACATCGGTCTGCTGCCCCAGCACTTCGAGCTGCTTGATAGCCGCCGGACGATACACGTCGCAGGCTGCCAGCATGGGCCGATGGCCTTTTTTCTTAAACATCAGGGCCAACTTACCAGCGGTAGTGGTTTTACCAGCCCCCTGGAGACCGACCAGCATGATGATGGTCATCCCAGAAGAAGATAAAGTAATTTTACTTTGGGTACCGCCCAAAAGGGTAGTCAACTCATCCTTGACGATTTTGATGACCGTCTGATCCGGTTTCAAACTACCAAAGACTTCCTCCCCCATGGCCTTTTCACGGACATGAGAAATAAAATCTTTCGCCACCTTGAAATTGACATCCGCTTCCAAGAGGGCTCTTCTCACTTCACGAAGAGCACCGTCAATATCACTTTCAGAAAGTTTTCCCTTTCCTCGGAGGTCCTTAAAAGCGGACTGCAGCTTATCTCCTAAATTTTCAAACGGCATCTGGTCACCTTCATTCTGTCAAAACCTTCAAAAGCGGACGTGCCTCATTCCATGCTTCATGGGGAATCAACCCCAAGAGCGTTCCCGCAGCGGCTTCCTTCTTCCGTTTCAAAGCAGCCAAGTGAAGCACCGCCTCATAAGAAAGAAGTTGTTCCTCTCCATGACGCATGGCATCATGCACGGCCTGCCGGGAAATATGGAAATGCTCCGCAATCTCCGCCAAGGTGAGATTTTCATTATAGTATAAGTCCAGGCAATCTTTCTGCCTAGCCGTCAAGAGTTCTCCGTAACAATCCAGGAGTTCCCCTTTTTCTACGATATTTTCAATAGACATAGTATCACCACAACGAGTGTTATTATATCCTATAAAGAAAAGCTTGTCAAGGAAATTTGCTTTACATGCTTTTATGGTGACTGGTGACTGGTGACTAGGGACTAGTAGCTAGGGATTAGGGATTAGGGTTTATACTCCAAGTTGTTTAAAGGAAACCAGCATGCTTTCATAGCCTCATTGGTTTAAGGTTTACGTCGCGTCTGCTCCTTAATTTACCTTTTGAAATAGGCGGTAAATTTTTTTCCCCTTGAAGAAGGAGGCCACACGCTAGTACTACTACTGTTTTATTACACATTATTTCAGGAAAAAGAATTAATGAGCAATCACTGTTTGCCAAAAGTTAAAAAGAGTTATGCGATATTGAAATCACATAACCCTTTTTAACCTTGACGGTATCGGTATATATCATTGAATTTGATATAGCAAATAGCAGAATAATAACCTACATAGTGTATGCTCGATAATTCATACGCCCGATGTTTACTGAATATATGCAGTGAAATTTTGT
>CAVBRV010000103.1:0-9240 GCA_963597965.1 Paludibacteraceae bacterium
ATATATGCAGTAAAATTTTGGTATTCAAGTGCAAAGAAATACGGGCTATTGTGCAAATTCCTGTGCACTCATTGTTGTTAGTTGTTTGTTGTCGGTTGTTTGATCCCAACAACAAACAACTAACAACCAGCAACAATCACCATTCCGATTTCTTTCTATTGAAAAAAACGAATTAACGAGCACTCACTATATAAGGGGGTATTGGGGCGCTTCCAAATTTTGTGCGCCCCTTCCACTACTCCTAACTCCTCACTCCTAACTCCTCACTTCATACTACGCACTCAAACCTCATGCGTTCTTTTTGCTCCTAAAGTACTGCCAAGCGAACACCGCACCCAGGATGACTACGCCTACTAAGTCGGTCAGCATGCGTGGGTCAATCAGGCAGAGACCGCCGGCTAAGAGGATGAGACGTTCTAGGATATTGGCTTTGCAATAGAGCTGTCCAATCATAGCGGCCGATACGCCTACCATGCCGATAAGAGCAGTGATGGTGGTTTCAGTGAGGCCCATGACGGTGGCGTTAATGCCCAAAAGTTCAGGAGAAAGTACAAAGACATAAGGAATGATGAAGGCCGCGATGCCCAGTTTCGAGGCATTGACCCCGGTTTTCAGTGGATCGCCGCCAGAAATGGCAGAACCTGCGAAAGCTGCCAGAGCCACTGGTGGGGTAATATCCGCAATGATGCCGAAGTAGAAAACAAACATGTGCGCTGCCAGTACGGGTACGCCCAGCTGAATGAGGGCTGGGGCCGCAATGGTAGAGGTGATGACGTAGTTCGCCGTGGTCGGTACGCCCATGCCCAAGATAAGGGAAGTCAGCATGGTGCAGAAGAGGAGGAGCATGAAGTTTCCTGCTGCGATATCCACCAAGGTGGAAGCCAATTTCAACCCTACCCCGGTTTTGGTGACGATACCGATGATCATACCTGCAGAAGCACAAGCGATAAGCACACCCAGGGCGCCTCTAGCACCTTGCACCAGACCATCAACAATGGCCGCAATGGTCATGCGAGTATTGGCACGGAGCATAGCACTACCGATGGAAATAAAGATACCAGCCAAAGCCGCTTTCATTGGGGTGTAGCCAGAAGCCAAAAGGCCGATGATAGCAATCAGCGGGATCGCCAAATGACCTTCTTCTTTCAGAATCTTACTCCAAGGCGGCAGTTCACTCTTTGGTGTGCCTTGTAAATTATTTTTCTTCGCTTCAAAATGAACTCCCAGGAACACGCCGATGAAGTACAGTACTGCTGGAACGATAGCCGCTTTGACCACGTCCATATAAGGAATACCTACAAATTCCGCCATCAGGAAGGCTGCTGCCCCCATGATTGGCGGCATGAGCTGTCCGCCAGTGGAAGCTGCTGCTTCTACGGCGCCAGCGAAGTTCTTGTGATAGCCCAATTTCTTCATCATCGGAATAGTGAAGGAACCAGAACCAACTACGTTGGCTACGGAAGAACCGGAAATGGTCCCTTGCAAAGCGGAGGAAATAACCGCCACTTTTGCGGGTCCGCCAGAAGCCCAACCAGCAATGGCGTTCGCAATATCAATGAAGAATTTCCCCAGTCCTGTTTTTTCCAGGTATGCCCCGAAGAGGATGAAGAGGAAAATGAAGGTAGAGGAAACGCCCATGGGAATGCCGAAGACCCCTTCGGTGGTGAAGAAGAGGTGGCCTACCATCTGTTTCAAGGTCAGGCCTCTGTGCGCCAGTGGTCCAGGCAGATAGGGTCCAAAGAAACCGTAAGCCAGGAAGCAGCAAACCACGATAACAATCGGAAGACCTACGATACGACGAGCCGCTTCGATGATCATCACAATGCCCAGCACACCGATAGCCGTATCCATCGGTGTGGCGGTGCCGGCGCGGAGAATGAGCTGCTGGTAATTGACCAGAATGTAAATGGGTGGAATCATGGCAAGCACAGCCAGTGCCACATCGAGTGGATGGAAATGGCCGTTTTTAATCCAAGATTTCTTGGTCGGACACAAGAGATACACCAGGCAAATACCGAAAGACAGATGCACGCAGCGCTGAATCATAGCATCCAAGGCGCCGAAGAAACCGGTGTAAATTTGGAAGAGGGAGAAGCAAATACAAATGACCGCAATAATTTTGGAACAAATACCAGTGTATTCAGCGGTATTGGACTCCTTATCCAATTCCTTTAATTTCTGTTTCAATTCTTCCGACATTTCCCCTTCTGCCGGAGCCTTCGTATCGGGCTGTAGTCCCTTCTTTTCTAAATCAGACAAATTCATCAACTCCTAATTTCTTTTTTCTTGTAGAACATCTGATATAGCGGTGCTACATACAGATGAAGTTCCTTCCCCACAGGCATCAGGTCTTGTAAATCGTATTCCTGATCCCCGACGAAAACTTTTTCCTCATTGGTTACCCCGTTGCGGATAGACAATTCTGGAAAATCGCGATTGATGTTGTCCAGAATAAACCAACCGTTTTCCTCACGGAAATCTCCATCTTCTTTTGAGAAAGGAAGTCCTACCCCCATAGATTGATATTTCGTAGATTTTAAAACAAATCCAGTGGCCGTTTTATTGACTTCCAGATTTTCATGAATCATCGTTTTCTGCACCGAATGGCGATACACCAGTTTCACCGGTGTTCCTGGCTCTACTTTCTGCTTGATGATATATCCATCCGCAGTCTGTCCGAAAAGGTAATCTTGTCGGACGAGCCAGCCCCCTACGGTGACGATGAGACATACGATGACGCCGAAAACAATGAGTACTGTTTCTAATGTCCCGTTTTTTTGTTTTTTCATGTAGTGAAAGCAAGGACGGACTCCAACCGGGGTCCGTCCCTCCTCCTTCCGTATTGTTAGGTGACTGGTGACTGGTGACTGGTGACTAGTCTACCAGTCACTAGTCACCAGTCTACCAGTCACTCACATCATTATTTCGATTTCAGATATTTTTCAGCGCCTGCATTCATCTTGATGGACATGCCTTCCAGGGCGGTGTCCTTGGTGATGTACTTGCCTACAGCGTGAGCGGCTTTCATGCGATCCAGGTGTTCGTAGATGGCTTTGACAATCTGTTCACCCAGGTCATCGGAGAGTTTGTCCGTGGTGACGATGACGCATTTCACAGCTACTGTATTGATGTCTTCGTCCTGTCCAGGATAGGTGCCCTTCGGAACAGTCACTTTGGTGTAGTACGGATATTTCTGAATCAGCTGGTCCGCATGTTCTGTATCGACAGTTACCAGAGCCGCCGATTTATTAGCAGCCAAGTCCTGAATAGCAGCGGTCGGGAAACCAGCTACGACTACACCTACATCTACGTTGCCATCTTTCAGGGCATCAGCGGCTTCGCCGAAGGAGAGGTACTGTACATCAATATCATCATAAGTGATCCCATAAGCACCAAGAATCTGGCGAGCGTTCGCTTCTGTACCGGAACCGGAAGCACCCACAGCCACTTTTTTGCCTTTCAAGTCAGAAATAGATTTGATGCCTTTATCCGCAGTGGTCACGAACTGTACCGTTTCTGGATAGAGAGCAGCGATGCCACGGAGACTTTCCACTTTGTTGTCCTTGAACATTTCGGTGCCGTTGGCTGCGTAGTAAGCAATATCATTCTGGATGAATGCCAGGTCGACGGAACCATCTTTCAGCATGTTCACGTTTGCCACCGAGGCGCCGGTGGACTGGGCAGAAGCATTCATATCTTTAATGTTCTGGTTCAGGAGTTCGGCCAGAGCGCCTCCCAATGGATAATAGGTACCTGCGGTACCGCCGGTGGCGATGTTCAAAAACTGCTTGCCGCCACCTGCACTGCCACCATCACTGCCGCAACCAGCGATAAGTGCAGCACCTGCCATACAAAGAGCGCCTGCCATGATCATTTTTTTCAGTGTCTTTTTCATAATAGTCTACCTCCTGGACTCCCCACGGGAAAGCAATGGTGTTAAGTTAAGGATTTGCGTCAGTCGGGATGCTAACACTAGAGGTTCTAGGTTGCTCAAGGTTCTCAGGGTTCTAAGGTTGCTCAGGTTTCTCGAATGTGCCTATAGACGCTAGCGTCAACAATTCATTCGAGAAACCTTTAGAACCTTTAGAACCTTCAGAACCCTGAGAAATTTTTATCCTCACAGAACTCATCGCATATTTCGCTTACCTTAACCACATTGCAAGGGAAAGCATTTCTTTTTACATGATTTTCTACCTTGCTTCCCAAAAAATATGGTGTCTGACTGTTTTCTTTTTGAAATGTTATTCAATAAAATGTAATTCTATGAAATCAGTCAAACCTCTTTGGCACGTTTGGAGAAATAAAAAATGCAGCTAGACGCAAGGACATAGTCCACACATCAGCTGCAGCTTCTTCGCTCCAAGTGCTATTAAGTTGTTACTATCATACTACTTTTCAAAGTCTTTGTAAAGTAGGCTTGGTTGAATTCCTTGATTATTTTGATATTTTCCGCTGTCGTATTTATCGGCCTCTCCTAAGACAGTATGGAAATAAATCTGGCAAATCTCAACGCCCGCATAAATTCGGATGGGCTGCACGCAGAACATTTCCAGCGTCCAATACCCAGAGAAGCCCACATCCCCAAATCCAGCGGTCACATGAATGAAAAGGCCCAATCGACCAATGGAAGAACGGCCTTCTAGCATGGGGACGAAGCACTTCGTTTTTGTATATTCATGCGTTCTACCCAAGTACAGTTTATTGGGCTGGAGCACAATGCCTTCCTCTGGAATGTGAATGAGATGACCCGTATTTTTCTTTTTCATATCCAGTTCATGGTTATCATAGACCATGAGTTCATCCGCCAGAGTCAAATTATAGCTATTCGGATTGACTTTCTTGGGGTCAAAGGGATCGATAATGATTTCCTCTCCCATGTGTCTCACAATTTCTTTGCCAGATAAAATCATGGTAGTTTCCTCTCTTCCTGGATAAAAATTTTACGATGGGCCCTCATCCGCTTGCGGCTAAAAGGACTTTGATTTTTCATTGTACTAGAAATATGATAAAGCCTTTGTTCTTCTTCTGTCAATCGCTTAGAAATCAGTAGGTTCCCTTCATCGCTAAAAGAAATCAGGTGGGCGGCGAAAAGAGCTGCATGGGTCGGACAGAAAAGAAGACCTTTCTGCTCTCTTCCTTTCATGCCATAAGGGACAGCTTGCAAAAGGGAAATTCGTTTCGCCCCGCATACCACGCAGCAAGGCGTTTTCGTCCAGGATTTCCGTTTGAAATCCTGCTCTTCCTCCACCAGTTGGCGGATACGCTGTACCGTGGTTTCTGAACTTTCGGAGAAAAGATTACCTTCCCGGCCAGAAGCGGTCACATCTTCCTCCAAAATTTGACGAAGACCATCTGTATTCCAAAGATTGGCATCCATCAATTCGCGGTAAGCCCGGATAGCTTCGGGTTTCAAAATCCAGAAATAAATGCCATCTTCCCCTTCAGCCCCATCAAAGACGTACTCCCAAGGAGACCGCTTGACCACTTGCTTCGGTGTTTCTTGCAGGACAAATTCAGGAGAAATAGACGTTTCGGTAGGCTGAGGTTCTGTTTCCTCTGGATGATGGTAGGTCAAGAGCTCCCCTTTTTCATACATGTCCTGAATTTTCAAGCCAGCCCATCCCACCGCTGCATTGAGGGCGCGGTATTCCATATGAAGCGCGTCGGCGATGTTTTTGGCATTGTCCATATAATCGGCGGAATGGTACAACCGGGAAAATATTTGCATCATGAGCTGACTCATGACTGTCATATTTCCCATCAGAGAAAGCCAGCCCTCCGTGGTAATCTCGTCCCATATTTTAAATCCCTTCCGTCTGGCCATAGGCGTTCCTCCTTTCGGTTAGCAGTTGGCAGTTGGCAGTTGGCAGTTGGCAGTTACGACGAATCGCTAACTGCATACTGCATACTGCATACTGCTAACCGCCTACTATTTTAATTTCCTTCCAGCTGTGCCACGCCCAGCGGTGGTGTTTCCAGGAATGTGACTTTCGGGTTACGCTGCGCCAGCCAGCCGGCCTGCCATGCATTGGGCAAGAGGTATACCGGACGTTCTCTTCGATCATAGACCACCAGCGCATTATCGATGCCCGTCAATTCTTCCGGTGGAATGTCGCCCTCTGTCCAGCGAGCGGCGGTATATCCTAAGGGTTCCATATTGATGGACACATTGTATTCATTTTCCAGTCGATATTTCATGACTTCAAATTGCAGCTGCCCCACCGCACCGATGATGAAAGATTCCATCACGTAAGGCTGCTTATAGACCTGAATGGCCCCTTCCTGGGCGAGCTGGCTGACGCCATTTAAGAACTGTTTTCTCTTCATGCTGCTTTCTGGGGAAATACGAGCGAAGAGTTCCGGTGGGAACACAGGGAAATCAATGAAGGTCACAGGATGTTTCTTTTCACACACTGTATCGCCTACGCCCAATTCACCGGTATCAAAAATCCCTACAATATCGCCTGGATAGGCTTTTTCTACGGTTTGCCGTTCGGTCGCTAAGAATTGCTGCGGCTGAGACAGGCGAATCAGCTTTCCACTCTGGCGATGCAGCACATTGGCTCCTTTTTCAAAGACACCGGAACAAATACGCATGAAAGCCACTCGGTCGTGATGCTTCGGGTCCATATTGGCCTGAATTTTGAAAATGAAACCAGAGAAATTCGGATTTTCTGGTTCGATAGTGCCTTCCAGAGTCTTTCTCGGTTCCGGTGGCGGTGCCAGCTGGAGATATTTTTCCAAGAAAGGCTGCACGCCAAAGTTCGTCATGGCGGAGCCAAAGAACATAGGTGTTAATTCCCCGCGAGCCACTTTTTCCTTATCAAAAGGATCGCCCGCTTCATCCAAGAGTTCCAAATCATCTTTCAAGGATTGAATAATTTCAGGAGACAAATGAGACGTAATGGCTTCCTCATCCATTTTGCCAGAAATGACTTCCAACTTCTTCACCCCGTGGGCATTGTCTTTGATGAAGAGGTGGCACATTTCAGTTTCTCTATCATAAATGCCGGTGTAGTCCCCATTGACGCCGATGGGCCAATTCATGGGGCAGGAACGAATGCCCAGCACATCTTCGATATCCGCCATCAGGTCAAAGGGATTCTTGCCGAAGTGGTCAATTTTATTGACAAAAGTAAAAATCGGAATGCCCCGATCCGAGCAAACTTTGAATAGTTTCTTCGTCTGGGCTTCCACCCCTTTTGCCACATCAATGACCATGACCGCCGAGTCCACCGCCATCAAGGTACGGTAGGTATCTTCCGAGAAATCCGCATGGCCTGGGGTGTCCAGAATATTGATCCGGCAGCCCTGGTAATCGAATTGGAGCACCGAACTGGTGACGGAAATGCCGCGCTGTTTTTCGATTTCCATCCAGTCCGACACCGCATAGCGTGCGGTCTTTCTCGCTTTGACGGAGCCTGCCAAATGAATGGCGCCCCCGTAGAGCAAAAGTTTTTCTGTGAGCGTGGTTTTACCAGCATCCGGATGGGAAATAATGGCAAACGTGCGCCGTCTTTTTATTTCTTCTAAATCAGTCATGTTACACCTCAAATATAGTTGTTTGTTGTTGGTTGTTGGTTTGTAGTATTAGGGATTTGCGTGAGTTGGGATGCTAACGCTTGTGGTTACAGGGTTCTAAGGGTTCTCAAGGTTCTAAGGGTTCTCGAACGAGCCTATAAACGCTAGCGTCATCAACTCATTCGAGAAACCTTTAGAACCTTATTTAGCCTACTTGACTTCTATGGAATACATCCTAGCGTCTTGTCTCCCCCGTCGGGGGAGAATAAAAGAGGGGGCTGCACTAGCGATAACTTCTCCCTGTTACAATATAAGACACGGCCTAAATAACATATCATTTTATACCGCTATAGCAGCCCCCTCTGCCTACGGCATCTCCCCCGATGGGGGCGATAAAAATTATACGTCAAACTATTTTTCCAAAATCGACTCCACCGCCCATTCCACTTCCTCGTGAGGGATGCGCTCTTGTTCTAGGCGCCAACCGTTGTCATGAATGAGTTTCCATGCCATTTTTTCACTCACTGTGAGATGGTCGGGGATGTTTTTTGTATTTCCTGTATCTTTGATGGTTTTATCCACATAGGCCAGCAATGTTTCCTTATCCATCAAGAAGGAATGAATCTGCCGATCTGGCAAGACTTGCCGCAAGCTGCTCAAAATGTGAAACCCATCGTGGTCCAAGTCGCCCCAATAGTATATTTCTTTGTCCGCCAGCCAGGGGGCGGACTTCGCTAGTTCCAGCACCCCGTACCCCATGCCGAAAAGAATCAAGCTATCTTTGACCGCCGGAAAAGTATAGCCATTCACCTTGTTTTCCGTAATAAAGACCCGATGCTGGGACGGATTGAAATGGGCGATTTCATCTTGAGACAGAAACAATTTGGTGACACCGCAGAAGCACTCTTCCTCATCCAAGGTGCGGATGCAAATGGTGGGCACCGGCACATTGGCGACGAAAAGCTTTTCTAGCAATTCTTTCAGACTGCTGACCGGTTCTTCTGGAAATAGGGCATTCCAGAGACTTTTGGTCAGAAATTGATGATTTTCCAGAAATTTCGTATCAATTCCCGGAATCGACCACTCCCTCAGATAGGCCGGTTCTTTTTTCATCTTCCCTTTCATAAAGGAGGCAATAGCAAATAGGGCCGGAGAAAAGTTTTCTTCATCAATGCGGTTGAAATACTTGACGCCCCAATCGTGGAGCGTAGGTTCCTTGGCATCGATGTCTCGCAGGAGTTCATGAAATCGTTTCACCTTGGCCTGACAGCCTAGGAGCTGACACACCGCCTCCGGTGTATCAATGAGAAGACGAGCAGGCAAGGGACGCCGACCAAAGGCATGCAAATTTTTTCGTCTTTCCTCGATGCGCCAGAGCGGTTCTCCTTTTCTATCCTTTTTCGGTTGATTCCAAAAATCGGCCCAGGAAAGAATGTCTTTCCAGGAGTTTTCTATGTCTTCTGGCAATTTGAGCACCATTTTGAAATAGGGCGGCTCTGTGGGCGTCACCAAAGCTTGGTACAATTTCCCCGACGTTTCCAGTCGCTCTAATTTATCCAATAGTTCTTGCTCAAGAAGTTTTCTTTTCATGAGCTTTCTATTTCCTTTCGATATACGCTTTTAGTTAAGCGAAACATGGGATGATTTCTGCTGATGCAAAGGTTGCTCAGGGTTCTCAGGGTTCTCAGGGTTCTCAGGGTTCTCAGGGTTCTCAGGGTT
>CAVBRV010000104.1:0-5631 GCA_963597965.1 Paludibacteraceae bacterium
CAACCAGCCTACGGCTGAAAAAATACACCCCCTCTGCCTACGGCATCTCCCCCGGCGGGGGAGACAAGACGCTAGTGTTTCTCGCGGTGGTATCACTAGCGATTCACTGCCAACTGCTTACTGCTAACTGCCAACCAAAAATAAGGAGGTGATCCCATTGGCTTATAGAACAGTCCTGATAGAAGAAAATGCGTTGATGCAAGAACGACTCTCTGGTATCATCCGCAACACCCCAGGCTTTGAAGTGAGTGCCCGCTATACCTCAGCCGGCGAAGCCATGGGGCAGATGCAAGCCTTCAATCCGAATCTGATATTGTTAGACATTGACCAAAAGTCCAATGTCAATCTACTCAAAGGGCTCAAACGCAACTATCCCAGCTCCCTGGTGATTTGTATTTCCAGAAATTGGAACGCCGAAGAACAGACCAAACTGCTTCACGACGGTGCCGCAGGATATATGATCAAACCCTTCACCGGCGACGAACTCCAGGCGGCTGTGAAGAATGCGAATCGCTCCTATGGAAATACCCCGGCGAAGGTGATTTCCTTCTTCAGTGCCAAAGGGAAAAGTGGGAAAACCACACTCATCGCCAACTTGGCTGCCTCTTTGGCAAAACAAACCGGAGAACCGGTAGCCATCATCGACGCGGACTTGCAATTTGGTGATATGGCAGTCTTCTTCAATTTGACACCCCAAAGTACCATCGTCGAAGCGGTGCGAGATATTAAATTCCTCTCGCCAGTGACCTTGAAAACCTATTTCGCGGAGGCAGGGGATAATCTTCAAGTCCTCTGCGGTACTAGCAAGCCAGATATGGCCGAAGCGGTCACCGTAGATGGCTTAGAAGCGCTGATTCATATGGCGCAAAATGTGTATCGCTACATTTTGATTGATATTCCCTCTGGATTTAGTGAAATATCCGCTACCGCCTGTGAACTTTCCGACCAAACCTTCCTCACTGCCATGGTCAATGGCGGTTACGAAACCACCCATACCAAGCGGGCTCTGGAAATATTCAAAGCCTGGGATGATTATGAGAAACGAGTATTTCCACTCTTCACCCGCGTAGAGCCGTGCAATGAAGAATCCAGAAAGACCTTGTCCGACGCTATCGATTATCCGGTGTCGGCTATCATTCCGAATGAATACATCCTAGTCTCCGAAGCCGCTAACAACGGCCGGCTCATCATAGAAGAACATCCCGATAGTCCCTTCTCGCAAGCGTTGAATGCATTGGCGAGGGATATAGCGGGAAAATGAAATCCTAGCCAAAGAAGCACTAGCCGCTCGTCGCCTTTTTGGGGATGAAGGTTTATACCTAAATCTCGCTGCCCCCTTTGGGGGGAAGTCCCGAAGGGCAAGGGGGTATGCTAAGCGGTATGAAATGAGATGTGAGATAATCAGTGTCTCGTTTCTGCTAGTTTCACAAAGTGATATACGCCGCAAGAGAAGCTCCCTCAGCCTACGGCAGCTCCCCCAGAGGGGGAGCCAAGGCGCTAGAAATGCTAACGAAAGAAGCACCAGCCGCTTGTCTCCCCCTTTGGGGGGAGAATAAAAGAGGGGGCATGCCAAACGGTATGAAATGAGAGGTGAGACAATCGGAATCTCATTTCCGCTAGTCTCGCAAAGTGAAGCATACCGCAAGAGGAGCCCCCTCAGCCTACGGCAGCTCCCCCAGAGGGGGAGCCAAGGCGCTAGAAATGCTAACGAAAGAAGCACCAGCCGCTTGTCTCCCCCTTTGGGGGGAGAATTAAAGAGGGGGCATGCTAAGCGGGATGAAATACAATGCGAGATAATGAATGTCTCGTTTCCGCTAGTTTCACAAAGTGATATATGCCGCAAGAGGAGCCCCCTCAGCCTACGGCAGCTCCCCCCAGAGGGGGAGCCAGGACGCTAGAAAATACAATGGTTAAGTCAAAGTAGAGGAGAAAATATGGTCAAAGCAAAACTGGACTCTCGCCTAAAAGCATTTGCATCTTCTATGAGATCAGATGATAGTACAGAGGAAGAAAGAAAACTTTGGTATTTATATCTTCAAAAATATGACTTCAAATTTCGGAGACAAAAAGTATTAGATGGATTTATTGCTGATTTCTATTGCCCCAAAGCTCGATTGGCTATTGAACTGGATGGCTCGCAACATTATTCAGACTACGGAAAAAACTACGATCAATGGCGAAGTGGTATTATCGAGAGAAAAGGAATACGTGTATTGCGCTTTTCCAATGGAGATATTCATAAACACTTTGATGGTGTATGCATGATGATTGATTATATTACTAGAAATAGAATCAAAGAGCTAGTTGAAGCAAAAGAAAATAACATGCCGTAGTGATAATCTAGCGAAAGAAGCAATAGCGTCTCGTCTCCCCCTTTGGGGGGAGAATAAAAGAGGGGGCATGCCAAATGGTATGAAATGAGATGTGAGACAATCGGAATCTCGTTTCCGCTAGTCTCACAAAGCGATGCATACCGCAAGAGGAGCCCCCTCAGCCTACGGCAGCTTCCCCCAGAGGGGGAGCCAAGGTGCTAGAGATGCTAACGAAAGAAGCACCCGCCGCTCGTCTCCCCCTTTGGGGGGGAGAATAAAAGAGGGGGCGTGCTAAGCGGTATGAAATGAGAGGTGAGACAATCGGAATCTCATTTCCGCAAGTCTCGCAAAGTGAAGCATACCGTAAGAGGAGCCCCCTCAGCCTACGGCAGCTCCCCCCAGAGGGGGAGCCAAGGCGCTAGAGAGGCTAACGAAAAGAAGCACCCGCCGCTCGTCTCCCCCTTTGAGGGGAGAATCAAAGAGGGGTATGCCAAGCGGTATGAAATGAGAGGCGAGACAATCGGAATCTTATTTCCGCAAGTCTCGCAAAGTGAAGCATACCGTAAGAGGAGCCCCCTCAGCCTACGGCAGCTCCCCCCAGAGGGGGAGCCAAGGCGCTAGAGAGGCTAACGAAAAGAAGCACCCGCCGCTCGTCTCCCCCTTTGAGGGGAGAATCAAAGAGGGGTATGCCAAGCGGTATGAAATGAGAGGCGAGACAATCGGAATCTTATTTCCGCAAGTCTCGCAAAGTGAAGCATACCGTAAGAGGAGCCCCCTCAGCCTACGGCAGCTCCCCCCAGAGGGGGAGCCAAGATAAAGGAAAGAAACTGATTACCCACAAGAAAGGAGCGTAAACCAACCATGATACTGATCATATCCCTACTTTGCGCCCTTCTTGTCTTTCTCTTCGTCCACCTTCTCCTCCGCTCAGGGCAGAAGAAAAAAGAAGCCGTCTCAGAGCGTATGCAACTCTACGTGGGCGAAAACGCGCTGACCGGGGGCGGCAAGCCCTCTCGGCGCGAACAAATCCGTGAAGCCCTGCAGCAGCACATCCAGAAAACCTGGCGGAAAGAAACACAGACCAAGCTGGACCTCATGATGCATCGTGCGGGACTGCCTCTCTTAGGGCACGAATTTGTACTCCTCTCTATCGGAGGCGGCGTGATTGGATTTCTGATAGGAAATGTATTTTTTGACAAAACCATAGAAGCCCTTGGCTTAGGACTGGTGACGGTCGGTGCTGAGTGGGGCTATGTGCAATACCTCATCAAGAAACGGCTAAAAGCCTTTGTATTCCAAATGGCCGACTGCCTGACCTTGATAGCCAACTCCCTCCGGGCGGGCTTTTCCTTCCTGCAGACCATGGAAATCATCGCCCATGAAATGAAGCCACCTATGAGCAGCGAATTTGAACGAGTACTCCGGGAAACCAATCTTGGGAAATCCATGGAACTGTCATTGACCGCCATGGATAAACGAGTGGGAAGTCCTGACTTCTCCCTCATCGTTACCGCCGTTCTTATCCAACAGCAAGTCGGAGGCAACTTGGCAGACATTATGGATACCATCCGGGAAACCATCGTGGAGCGTATTCGTATTCGTAGAGAAATTACCGCACTGACCGCCCAAGGGCGTATGGCAGGGTATGTATTGGCTTGCATCCCCATAGCTATTGGTGCATTTCTGACAGTGATTGCACCAGAGCAAATGAATCGCTTATTCACGAGCTCCATTGGTCAGCTGTGTATTGGCGTGGCAGTGATTTTGGAAATCATAGGATTTATTGCGATCTACAAGATTGTGGATATTAAAATATAGTAGGCAGTTAGCAGTAGGCAGTAAAATGGGTTGCAAGGTTGATACATACATCAATGCTCAGCTATGTATTTGAGAAACCTGGGGAGCCAGAGAATCCTTTTTATACTGCCAACTGCCTACTGCAAACTGCTAACTCACATTGGTAAAAGGTCTCCTAGGGACTTTTTATATATTCTGTTTCTCAAGTTGTCACGTAATGAAAGGGGGTGAAACATATGATTAGACAGATGTATGACTATTACGTAAAGCCATACCTCGGCGAAAAAGGCCAGGATTTGGTAGAATACGCACTGCTTCTCGCTATTGTTGTCGGCATTGGTTACCTGATTTATCAGCAGACAGGCCTGAGAGATAGCATTCAGTCTATCTTTACTTCTGCAAATGATTTGGTTTCTAATGCAGATACCACTATTGAAGCTAATACAAAATAAGGCTAATGTGAAAAGGACTTCTGCTCAGCAGGAGCCCTTTAGGAAGGGCTACAGATATTTTTGTAGCTTTTCCTAAAGGGAAATGTATTATAAGTTGGTTAGAATGGGGAGGTCATGAATATGCTAAAGCAATTATATGATTATTACGTGAAACCATATATTAATATTAAAGGGCAAAACTTAGTCGAGTATGCCTTGCTCTTAGCTATTGTAGTAGGGATTGGTTATGGCATTTATCAATTTACTGGTCTGGGTGAAAGTATAAAATCCATTTTTTCTTCAGCTGGTAAACTTTTGGATTTAGCATGGAAAATATTACCTGCCACCTTTAGATATCCAATGCCAAAACAATAAAGGTAATATATGAAAGGAGAGCACATAGATGAAAAGCCAAAAGGGGCAAGATTTAGTTGAATTTGCACTAGTTTTTCCAGTTTTTATACTGATTATTTGTGGCATCATCTATGTGGGATTTTTCTTTAGTGATTATTTGACTTTGAATAATTTGGCAAGAAGTGCAGCGAGGGATGCATCTGTTATAGAGGAAATTACTAAGAAATCAGATGGGCAAGAACAGAATAATTATGAGGATATTGCTGACAAATATGGCTCGATGATTTATGATGCACAACATAATGATTCAGATACACCTAATACAAAGACTATTGTTACATCATTATATTTATATCGAAAGGGTTCAATGACAGTGAAAGGGCCAGGAGAGCATCTTTTTAAAAATGGTCCTGATGATTCAGTAGAAGTGGTTATTCCGATGTATTTAAATACAAATGCAAGCTTTGTTAAATTATTATCAAGGTTTGGGATTTTGAGTAAAAAGCCATATAATATTATTTACTATATGTATGATGAAACATATCAGAAGAGTGGTTCATAATAGTTGATAGTTAGTGGTAAATGTGCTAGCGGTAAGCCCCCTTTCGCCGAAAGGGGGTACGAAACGAACGAAGTGAGAGAAGTGGGGGATAGGTGGAGTTCAATGTTAAGAATGCTAAATGAGAAACCGCAAGAGGTAAGAGCAGATTTGAAAGAGCAACAAATCGAGCGACATC
>CAVBRV010000104.1:5637-9050 GCA_963597965.1 Paludibacteraceae bacterium
AGCCCCCACTCGCTCCGCTCGTTTCCCCCTTCCTAAGGAAGGGGGCTAAAGATCGATTGAGTATCAAATGAAAGCAGCAATAGCGTAAAGCCCCCTTTCGCCGAAAGGGGGTACGAAACGAACGAAGTGAGAGAAGTGGGGGATAGGTGGAGTTCAATGTTAAGAATGCTAAATGAGAAACCGCAAGAGGTAAGAGCAGATTTGAAAGAGCAACAAATCGAGCGACATCGGCCCTAGCCCCCACTCGCTCCGCTCGTTTCCCCCTCCTAAGGAAGGGGGCTAATTCATACTGCTTGTTGCTTAGTCCTAACAACTAACAACTAACAACCAACAACAAACAACAAATCACGCAGAAAAACTGCCCACTGCCTACAGCTAACTGCCAACCAACAAAGAGAGGTGTCATTTTTGAAATTACTGGAACGTCTGGCGCGCCGAGATGGCGTGGAGAAAAAAGAAGAGAAGAAACAAAACCAAGGCCAAATCTTTGCCGGCCGTACCAATGCGGCGAAGGAAGCCAGCTATCAAGAACTGAAGGTAGAAATTCATCGTCGCATCGTGGATGAAATGACTACCCAGCAGCAACAGATCCTAGACGGGCGGAATCATAGCCGACAAGAAGTGGAGACGGTGATTGCTGGATTTGTGCAGCAAGTACTTCAGGAAAATCCTTTTGCCGTGCCTCGCGGGGAAAGGAATCGCCTGGTTTCGGATATTTGCGATGAAATCTTTGGCTTAGGTCCGATCGAACCATTCCTGAAAGATGATACCATCACAGAAGTCATGGTGAATGGGCCGAAGAAAATTTACATCGAACGAAAAGGGAAACTACACCTCACCAATGCCCAGTTCCACGACAATGCGCACCTCATGGGAATCATCGAGAAAATTGTCACTCCCTTGGGGCGTCACGTGGATGAAGCCTCTCCCTTGGTGGATGCCCGTTTGGAAGATGGTTCTCGTGTGAATATCGTCATCCCGCCGCTGTCCCTCATCGGGCCCTGCCTCACGATTCGTAAATTCTCGAAGACCCCGCTGTCTGTCGAAAATTTGATTTCCTATGGGACACTCTCCAAAGAAATGGCGGATTTCCTCAGTGCTTGTGTCAAAGCTAAACTGAATATCATGGTCAGCGGCGGTACTGGTTCCGGTAAAACCACCACGCTGAATGTGCTTTCTTCCTTCATTCCCACCGACGAACGTATCGTCACTATCGAAGATGCGGCCGAACTTCGGCTCGAACAGCCTCATGTAGTGACCTTGGAATCTCGTCCCGCCAATATCGAAGGCAAAGGGGCAGTCACTATCCGTGATTTGGTACGAAATGCCCTCCGTATGCGTCCAGACCGCATCATCGTCGGCGAAGTCCGTGGCGGTGAAGCATTGGACATGCTCCAAGCCATGAATACTGGTCACGACGGCTCCCTCACCACCGCCCATGCGAATAGCCCGCGAGATGTACTGTCTCGTCTGGAAACCATGGTGCTTATGAGCGGCTTTGAACTCCCAGTCCGCGCCATTCGCACCCAGATTGCGTCCGCACTGGATCTGATTATCCACCAGTCCCGTATCCAGGATGGTTCTCGTAAAATCACCTACATTACCGAAGTGCAGCAGATGGAAGGGGATGTCATCGTTCTCCAAGATATTTTCCGCTATCATCAGACCGGCTTTGATGAGGATGGAAAGGCGATTGGTTCCTTTGAACCGACCGGTTTGCAGCCGCAGTTCTTATCGAAATTTAAGATTCACGGCGTAGAGGTGCCGAAGAGTTTATTTGGACCGGTGCCGAAGGATATGTGGGAGGAGTAGTCACTAGCGGTAGTAGCATTTTTTATTCCCCTCTAAACTTCATGTGCCGTCGGTGCATCACTATCAATGAAAATAAAGAGAGGTTAAGTAGCTAGGGATTGGGGATTAGGGATTAGAAAGAGCATTTCCTAATTCCTAGCTACTAATCCCTATTTTTATAGTAATGGCAATGCTATTAAGTTAATAATTACGGTATAAAAAACTAGCGTCATTTCGACCGATGGGATTTGTGCGAAAAGTCACTATAGTCTCAAGAGACTATGTGGGACAAAAGTGGAGAAATCTTGAGTTACTATCGAAAGCAGCATTAATCTCACAAGATTTCTCCACTTCTGTCTAACATAGTCGCAGAAAAACGATAGAAACATCAAGCACAAATCCCGTCGGTCGAAATGACGATTGCGATTTTAATTTTTCCTTAACTTACCAACTTGTTTCAAAGGGGAAGATAAAGAACTCGCTAGGTTCAAAGGAAGTGAATATATTGTTAGTATTAGCTCTATCCATATCTGTTGCCTTGTTCTTTTTCCTATTTTTCACACTGATCTTTGCTCAGAAATTGGGGGGAAAGAGAGAGGTAAAACGTCGACTTGGGACATTATTGTCACTAGAGGAAGAAGAAGCGGAAGAAAATCCTGACGATTTGCGTCGTATTCCTTTCCTAAAACGTACCGTAGGACGTCTTATTGGACGGTTCATGGAATTTCTGGCCCAATTTGCGCCGGCGGCCATTCCGAAGTTGATGGAGAAGAAAATCATGCTGGCCGGGAAACAGGGCGTGTGGAAAGTCCGTCACTTTGCGGGCTTCTGGTCACTTTGCCTTATCCTTGGGGCTGGTTTAGGCATCTGGTATATTCGGACAGAAAATTTTACCTTTGCCCAGAATGTATTGGTGCTGGCAGGTTGGACGGCCACAGGCGCTTTGGTGCCCTTTGGTATTCTCAATCATATCATCCGCAAACGGCAGGATTTGATTTCCCGTCAGTTGCCAGACGTGCTGGATTTGCTTTCTATTTCCGTACAGGCCGGCCTTTCCTTTGATGGGGCGCTTCGTAAGGTAGTGGCTCGCATGCAGGGGCCGCTTATCGATGAACTGACACGTATGCTTCGGGATGTACGTATGGGCATGACCCGCCGTCGATCTATGCAGTTCATGGCGAAACGCTGCGATATTCAGGATATTTACCTCTTCGTCATGTCCATCACCCAGTCAGAACGATTGGGGGCCTCTATGGCAGATACCCTGGCGATTCAGGCGGATAATATGAGAAATATTCGCCGCCAGCGGGCGAGGGCAGCTGCTATGAAGGCACCGGTAAAGATGGTATTCCCATTGGTGTTCTGTATTTTCCCTGCTATTTTTGTCGTGGTCCTGGTACCATCGCTTTTGAGCTTGATGGAGACGATGGGAAAATAAAAATAGTTTGCAGTTAGCAGTAGGCAGTATGCAGTGCGCAATAAATGGTTAACTGCCTATTGCTAACTATCGGTTGCTCGTTAATTTATTTTTCAATAGCAGAAATCTGGATAGGCAATTGTTGTTGGTTGTTAGTTGTTTGTTGTTGGGACCAAACAACCGACAACAAACAACTAACAACAGT
>CAVBRV010000105.1:0-9030 GCA_963597965.1 Paludibacteraceae bacterium
TTTTGTGCGTAAGTAAGTTTACACCTTATTTATCGCCCCCATTGGGGGAGATGCCGTAGGCAGAGGGGGCACCTCTAGTGATATAAATACTTATGTTACTCCATTCCTAATGGGACTATTACCATTCCTCATTTCTCATTTCTAATTCCTCATTGCTTTCCCCTTCACTTATTAAAATTGCATCAGCTCCTCAAAACCATACCCACCAAAATTCAGTTCGTGCAAGAAACTATTGTTGTTGGTTATCTGGATCCAAACAACTAACAACCAGCAACTAACAACACGATGCCAGCCATTTATTGTATAATGAAGTCATATCAGTAGCCAAGTAAGGATGATTTCTGATGATACAATGGTTCTAAAGATGCTGAGGGTACTAAAGGTTTCTCAAAGGAACTAATGACGTTAGCGTTTATTTGGCACATTCGAGAAACCTGAGAACCTTGAGAACCCTTAGAACCCTGAGCAACCTGTAACCCACCCCTACTTACACCAATCCGTAACCACACCATTCCAATCCAAAGGAGCCCACCATGTCACCTATTTCCAAAATCCTCACCCTCGCCGTATGCCTCAGTTGCGCCGGCTTTATGCCCCATGCCATTTGGGCTGAGGAACCCGAAGCACCAACACTTCCACATAAAAGTAACCCCCTCGAAATCAAAACGAAAGATGCCAATGGGGAGGATCGCATTTTCTGCATCTTAGACGTCTATGACAAAACCAATGACCCCGGCACCGAAGAAATCCCCAGTGGGTATCGCGATTTTCTCCCCAAAGAAAAAGCAGCCTTGACGGACAGTTTCCAATACATCAGCGACATGATTGGATTCTCCAAAGAAGAAAACATTCCCTACATTAAATTGGAATTGATGGCCGCCGCCGATGACAATGCAGCCGCCGAGAGCGACACCGTCATTCATCCCGATGTATTTCCTTGCATCACCAATACGAAGCTGGGCGAGCTCCTCCAGGCAACCAAGGAAGTGGATGACCAAGAGGAAGACTATGCAGCAAGAATAGAGCTCGATAATGCCCTCTCGGAAAACAACTGGTACATGGATGCCTTCCCCATTTTGCCAAGCAACGGCACAGATTCAGATTACTATGGCACTGTCACTCATGAACTATTTCATGCTTTGGGACTGGCTGCTACGGCAAGAAATACGGATGGCAATGTCTCCCTCGGCGTCCCCATCCAGTTCACCGATGAGGAGGGAAAGGAATATTCCGCTTCCATTTTTAATCCGTTTGAAGCAGGGATTCGAGATGTATTCGGCCGGGTGTCGTACTACGGAAAAGATGAAAATGACCAACACGTCTATTTCGATGACCATCCAGAGGACGCCCCCACCTTTGAAGGACTTCTCGAAGGCCGGCGTTTCAAAAAGATTTCTATGGAAACCTATGAAAAAATGCGCCAAGATCCTAGTCAACTGGATCCTGATGCATTTTATATATTTGACGAACTTGGATCGGTTAACTGCGGCGCCTACTTTACGGGAAATCACGTGAAAGAGGTGCTCACCCTCAATGGCGAAGAGGCCACTCTCACTTGGTCCGACAATTCCAAAAATCCAGCCGTCAAAGGCGGGCTTCCGCTTAACGGATTTGAAGGATTTGCCACACTAGCAGGGATTCCGGACTTATCCCATATTGAACTGCAAAATAGTTTGATGAGCCATCAGGAGTACCGGAATTGGTGTACCTTTATGGAAGCGGAAATTGCCTTGCTCCAAGACTTGGGCTATACCATCGACCGAAGCCAGTATTTCGGGAAATCCATCTACAATAGCGGCACTCTCGATGAGGAAGGAAATATTTCCTATTTCACCTACGAAAATCAGACGGGCTTCCAAAGTCAAAAACGTCACGGCATCGGTCTTCACCTTTACGGTCATTACATCGATGTCACCCAAAAAGGAAATATTTCCGCCAATGGAGCCTATAGCATGGGCATTCGCGTAGATGGCGTAGGAAATCAGCTTGCCATCGATTCCGCGGTCAGTGCCAATGGATTCGGCGGAAATGCCCTGGCCGTCACCTATGGCAAAGAGCATACCATTCGCTTGGGACAAAACGCCAATCTGGTCGCTATGGGCGACGGGGGTGTGGCGGCACGCTTTGATTTCGGTTGCAATGAACTGGGCGATACCCACGATTATCGGGGTTCCTATATTCACATGACCGCTGACGGAGACCACTGGGAATATGCGCTCGACCCCGTCACCGATAAATTTAATCTCCCCGATATTGAAGGGGCTTTGGTCAGTCGTTTCGATGTACAAGGCCTTTTGGCAGGAAAGGACAAGGCCATTTATATTTCCCCCAACGCCTACGTGCAAAATATCAACATCATGAATGGCGCTGCTTTGGTGGGAGATATTATTTCTGAATGGAATCCGCTGAAAACCAAGTACCAGAATGAAGATGAGGAAGAAGAAGAAATTCTCCATCCTCTCATTCCCGATGACGATTCCTATCAGGGACGCACCATTCTGACCTTCGGCACCGCCGCCGATGAAAAGGGCCAGTCCTCTTTCCAGCTGGATACAGATGGAAATATGGACTATCTCCCGGACGAACAATTCTCTCTCACCTATGATGACAATATCACCGGTCCTGATAGCCTGGAAATGAATGTCCTGGGCGGCACTCTCACTTACAACGGAAACGCCAATGTGTATAGTTTGGACATTGGAAAAGAAGCGACCTTGAAAGGGGAAGGAAATTACAAAGTCCAGCAGGGCTTCACCAATGAAGGAAATTTCCAGCTGAGCCAGGAACTCCAAGGTACCACCATCGATGGGGACTACACCCAAAGTGATACAGGAAATCTCTTGGTCGGCTTTGCAGGAAACGGCTATACCGATACGCTGAGAGTGACTGGCCAGGCGACTCTGAATGGTACCCTCTCCCTCTTCCCCATCGCCAGCTACTATAGTGGAACTGTCCAACTTACCCCGGACTATGTGCTGCTGGTAGATGGCGACAAAACAGGAGAATTTACCAATGTCCAGTTGACAAATCAGGATGTATCTCTGATTTTAGATTTTTCTCTCGCTTCTAACCCCGATGGTACCTATACCATTTCTGCTAGTCGCGCCGCCGATGCCTATAGCCGCCTAGCGACCAATCCCCTCACCTACAGCATCGCCAAAGCATTCGACAAAAATGCCGCCACCGTCCAAGGGGATGCCGAATATCTAGTGGCTGCCATCGACTTTGCGGGAAACGCCTCTGACATCAATACCGCTTTGTCTAAACTGAACCCCTCCCTCTATGGCAGCGAAGGCCAAAGCCAGATGGCGAGCCAAGCCTTACTAGACACCTTAAGTCCGCTAGGCACCTTCAGCAGTTCTCATATTTCTGAAAATTGGACTGCAGAGGATCAAATCCATCCTCACACATGGCACGCCATCGCCATGCCCTTCTCTAGCTACGCTAACCAACACCGGGGTGGCTATGGATATAAAAATCACCAAACCGGCTTCCTTGGTGCCGCCGAACACACCCGTGCTAACGGTCTCACTTTAGGCTATCATGGTGCCATCAGCCACCAATCCACCAGCGATACCAGCGGATCGGTCAAAGGAAATTCTTTCTACTTAGGCACCCAAGCGAACTACGCCCCTGAAAAATGGAAGGGCTGGAGCCTCTTTGGCAGTGCGCGCCTCGGCCTTTCCCAAATGAAAAGCCGCCGGCACGTAACCATTGGTAACTATCCAGGAAATGCCTGGGCCGACTGGACCGGCTTCTCCGGTGACTTCCGCATCGGCAGCGCTTTCACCAAAGAAACCCATTCTCTCCAAAGCGGCCCCTTCGCCTCCCTCTCCTACCGCTTTGCTCATCGTCCCAGCGTCACAGAAAAAGGCGGTGCCATCGCAACCCATTTGGGCAGCACCACCTATGATTCCCTACAAACCGAACTGGGCTACCAGCTCGCTACCCGTCCTAAGAAACTCAATTCCTACGAAGGCGCCACCTGGCAGCTCCAAAGCCGCCTCAGTTGGAACCACGAACTTCTCTCTACCAACGGCCACACCGACTATAGTTTACTCGATTTCCCAGGCATCACCATTTCCGATCCCACCAACAACTATGGCAGAGACAGCCTAACCCTCTCCGCCGCCCTCACCCTACGCACCCCGAAATCCTGTGACGTCACGTTCCAAGTCGGTAGTGACATGTATCGAAAAGGTGGCTCGGCTACGTATGGGAAGGTGAATGTGGAGTGGCGGTTTTAGGTGGTGACTCGTGACTGGTGACTAGAATTAGGGAAAGGGTTATGATTGTGCCTTGTTCTTATTTCTAACATAATCAAATCATCCGCTTGTCACAAGGTTATAAAGGGTTATAAAAAAGGTTATGCGGTTTAAGATAATCGCATAACCTTTTTCTTTTGTTATCGCCCCATCGGGCAATGCTTTTAAGTACCAGTGACTGGTCAATAATTCATATGCTCGATATTTACTAAAAATATACAGTGAAATCTGGGTATTCAAATGCAAGGAAACACGAGCTATCCTGCAAATACCGTTGCACTCACTGTTGTTAGTTGTTTGGCTCCAGACAACCAACAACTAACAACCAGCAACTTAAGAGCTCTTACCTATATGACAATAAGTAAAAGACGTTACACTTTCTCTACCAATTCATCCCATTTCTCATAGAGACTATCTAACTTCTTCTTGGCTTCTTCGTATTCTGCCGCCAATTCGCTGTAATTATCTGGATTCATGCTCATCTGGGCAGTGTACATTTTCAGAGTGGCTTCAAGGCGACCAATTTCCATTTCTACATGCTTCATCTTATCCACATCAGCTTGAGACACTTCGGTCTTGGACTGGTGTGTTTTTTCTGGAGCGGTTACCTTTTCTTCTGGCGTTATTTTTTCTTCTGCGACTTCGCCCTGGCGGTCTTTTTCAAATTCTTCCAAATCTTTTTTCTTTTCTTTGTAGTAGCTGTAGTTGCCCAGGTATTCGGTGAGCTTGCCATGCTCCATTTCTACGATTCGAGTGGTAACTTTGTCCAGGAAATAGCGGTCATGGGAAACGACGAGGCAGGTGCCGCCGAAGGCTTGGATGGCACTTTCCATGATTTCTCGTGTGGGAATGTCCAGGTGGTTTGTGGGTTCGTCGAGAATGAGGAAATTCGGTTTCTCTAAGAAGAGACAAAGCAGAGACAATCTAGCTTTTTCGCCACCGGAAAGCATAGCTACTTGTTTGAATACGTCATCACCTCGGAAGAGGAACATGCCCAGAATATTTCTGGCTTCTTTTTCACCGAAATTGAAGGTGTCTCGCACTTCGTCCAGCACGGAGAGTTCCGGATGTAGTCGTTCTTGTTCCTGGGAGTAGTAGCCCATGTTCACATTATTTCCCAGCTGAATGATACCTTGCTCCGGTTTCTTGTCTCCTGTGATGAGTTTCAAGAGTGTCGTTTTCCCGGCGCCATTGGGACCGATGAGGCCAACCACTTCTCCTTTTTTGATGTGAAGACTCAGGTCTTTGAAAATGATATGGCCCGGATAGGAGGCTTCGGCCCTCACGATGTCCAGTACTTTTTCCGCACATTCTTGGGGCGGTTCAAAGTGGAAACGAAGGGTGGCTTGATGGACTGGTTTTTCCAAGCGTTCCAATCGGTTCAGCTGGGACTGGCGGCCGCGAGCTTGTTTGGCTTTGATGCCTGCTTTGTAGCGGCGAATGTATTCTTCTGTTTCTTTGATATGTTCCTGCTGTTTGTCGTAGGCTTTTTGGTAGGCTTTGTCCTGGTTGGTTTTCGTTTCCAAGTACCGGCTATAGCCTCCGCGGAAGCTGCGAATGTGGTGATTTTCCAAATCAATGATGCCAGTCGCTGCAGCGTCTAGGAAATAGCGGTCATGGGAAATCATGAGAATCCCACCTTTGTAGGAGCGCAGATAATCTTCCAGCCATTCCAGCATGCCCATGTCCAGGTGGTTCGTTGGTTCATCGAGCAGGAGAAAATCAGGGTGTCGCACGAAGGCGGCTGCCAAATTAATACGGACTTTCTGTCCACCAGAGAAGGAGTGAATGTCTCGATCCCAGTCTTCGGCGGTGAATCCCAAACCGGTCAGAATTTTTCGAGTGGTGGATTCGTAGTCATAGCCACCTAAAAATTCAAATCGTTCT
The DNA here is from genome assembly GCA_963597965.1 of Paludibacteraceae bacterium. GTDB lineage: Bacteria > Bacillota > Negativicutes > Veillonellales > Dialisteraceae > Dialister. The sequence continues at coordinate 6,153 of CAVBRV010000105.1, forward strand.
TCGGTGCGGCCATATTGTTCCACCAATTTTTCATCGTCTTTATGTTCTTCTAGTGCTTTGGTGAGTTCTTCTATTTTATTTTTATAGTAGAGCACATCTTTCCAGGCTTCTTCCATTTCTTCTCGGATGGTATGGCTGGTGTAGTTAAAATCCTGCCGTAAGTAACCGATGATGGCTCCATTTTCTGCTTTCACAGATCCTTTATCATATTCTTCAGCGCCCATGATGCATTTGAGGAGGGTGGTTTTTCCCGCCCCATTGGCCCCGACCAGTCCGATGCGTTCCCCGCTTCGGATATCAAAGGACACATTTTCAAAAACTGTCTTGATTCCAAAGGATTTGGACAGTCCGTTAATTCGTAGTACTGACATATTTATTGCTCCAATATAACTCGTCTTTGAAATAATGCGTAATGCGAAGTGCGTAATGGTAGCCGGCGAGCGCGCCGAATTACTCTTAAATGGATATATTCCTTTTTTCCCGAGTTCAATCTATATGCTCGCCGATTTTGTTTGCTATTTAGTGAGTGCTCGTTAATTCGTTTTTTCAATAGAAAGAACTCGGAGTGGTGATTGTTGCTGGTTGTTAGTTGTTTGTTGTTGGGAGCAAACAACCGACAACAAACAACTAACAACCAGCAACAATCGCTAACCCGTATTCTTGCCAGCTCTAAAGTGAATGACCACCCACTATATAAAAAGGGGTATTGGGGCGCTCCCAATTTTTGTTGCGCCCCTTCCACCATTACGCACTACGCACTTCGCATTACGCATTTCAGTGTAATATTTCCGCTCGGATAATAATCACTATCTCCGATTCTTCCTGTGTCTTGCTTTTGCTTTGAAATAATTTTCCCAAGAGAGGAATATCCCCTAGAATCGGGACTTTGCGGAAGGTTTTTCCTTCTTCTTTATCAATCAATCCACCAATGGTGAGCATGTCACCGGAGTGGAGACGGACCATGGTGTTGGCGGAGCGGGTGATGATGCGGTAGGCTTTCATTTCGGGCACCAGGTACGGAGTGGACACTTCGGCGTTCACATCGGCGGTGATTTCTTCTGTTTCACTGATGATAGGAGTGTAGGTGAGTTTGATGCCTGCATCTTTGTACTCGGTAGCCGTGGTTTTGACTCCATTTTCCATATGTTCCACAATGACCGGAATTTTGCTGCCGATTAATATTTCTGCTTTCCGTCCATTCATGGTCACCACGTGGGGCTTCGCGAGGACTTTCGCTTTGCCTTCGCTCACCATGGCTTTCAGCTGGCTTTGGAAGAAAAAGGTATAGGGATGGCCCGCAATCGATTTCCCGTAGGAAATACCGGCGTACCCTTCGGGAGTGGTCACATTCCATCCATTGTGGTAGACGTTGCGCATTCGCGGATTGCCATCGTCATCATACTTGATATTTCCTTCGCTGTCCGTGGCGTAGCGCTGCTCGCTCCAGCTATCTCGTTTGTACTCTGCGCTGCCCGTAATGCTTTTGAAATCCCAATCAATGCCTAGTTCTTTGGCGTAGGATTGGTTCACTGCGATCACTTCCGCTTCCACTTTGACTTGTTTCTCCGGTCGGTCCAAGGCCCGCAGCAGCTGATCGGCTTGCATAAGTTCCTGGGGCGTTCCTTTCACCAGTACGGTGTTGCTACTACTGTGATAAGCTATATTTCCTTGGGAAAATACAGTTTTCAGTCCTTCCGCTACTTCTTTCGCGACGCCATAGGACAATCGATAGGCTTTGGTAGAAACGCCGTTCTTCTTTTCGCCTGAAGTGCCAAATACAATCCAGGTCTTTCCTTCTTGCCGAGCCACCAATCCGGCCGAAGCCAACACAGCAGAAAAGGCTTCTTCTGGGGTGACTTTTTCCAAGTGGGCCGTCACTTTTTCTTTGATGTCTCCCGAAATAACGACATTGCACCCTGTCATTTCTGCCAATCCTCGAAGGATTTCTACCGCTGGTGCTTGGTTCACATGTAAACTCATGGTCTGCGTAGTAGACGGCGTGATGGACACCTTCGGCGTTTCTTCGGCCTGAATGGGCATCCATAAGAGAAAGGCACAACAAAAAGCAGCACCCACTTTTCGTATCAGCGGGTACTGATTGTGAGTGTGCCAGGAGCACCGGTCAGTGTGACGGTTCGTTTTTCTATTCCAGAAACGGTCCATAGGCCTACCTGCTCTCCTTCACCTACTATATAACTTTCACCATTCCATTCGATGATGGCGCGTTTTTGACTGCCAAATTCCATGATTCCTTGTAATTTCGGATAGTCATCTTTTCGTTCTTTTTGCTTTTTCTCCGATTTGTGTGTCGAAGCAGAAGGAACCTGGGATGCTGCCACCGATTTGTCAGAGGCAATTTTTTCTTTTTCTGCTTGGGTGGCTTTTGCAATCGCTTCCGCGTGGAACGGATCTTTTAGCGGTTTGCTTCTGACATAGCGGGCGGCATCATATTTCTTGACGGCCCCTCGCTCTGTATCCGTATCAACCTCAGTAGAAAAAGATTTGGAAGAGGAAGTTGGATTGGAAGCCACTTCCCTTTGTATTTCCTTCTTTTCCGGAAATACTTTCGCCGCAGTCCATTCGCCCCAGTACCCCCAGAGAATGAGAAGGATGGTCAAGAGGCCAGCGGCTATCCATATCCAGTGCTTCCTCTCTCCCATAGCGGTTCCTCTTCTCTTTGACTTGTTGTTGGTTGTTAGTTGTCGGTTGTTTGAAATCTGACATTAAAGTTAAGCGAAATCAGCGATGATTCCTGCTGATGTAAAAGGTTTCTCAGGTTGCTAATGGTTCTCAAGGTTCTCACGTTTATCGAATGTGCCTATGAACGCTAGGGAAACACTGATTTAATCGTTATTTGAAATGATTCTTGAATTTTTAT
>CAVBRV010000106.1:0-9011 GCA_963597965.1 Paludibacteraceae bacterium
AAGGGTTCTAAGGGTTCTAAGGGTTCTAAGGGTTCTAAGGGTTCTCGCTCCATTGGAAATCTAGCGATTTCCTCGGAGCGAGAACCTTTTATTTTTATCGCCCCCTTTGGGGGAGATGCCGAAGGCAGAGGGGGCATGCTAAGCGTTATGAATACAAATGTTATTCTATCCACGCCATCACTCCAAAACCTTTAAACCCTTCGCCCCCCTAAGTCACCTGTCCCACCATTGACCCCACTTCTATATCATGCTATAGTGTATGCTAGTATGATTTAACTAATATTTAAAATTCCCAAATAGGATATTATATATTGAAATATATTATATGATTAATCTATATACACCGCCTGTGCATCACTATGGCTAACATCGGTGACTGGTGACTAGTGACTGGGACATGCTTTTCCTAGTCACCAGTCACTAGTCCCTAGTCACTATTTCCACCAAAGGACCCTCCCATGGACATCATCATCTCTTTTCTTAATGAATGGGGCTACTTAGCGCTCTTCATTTGCATGGTTTTAGAAAATATGAATATTCCCATTCCCAGTGAAATCATTCTGGGATTTGCTGGATTTCTTGTTTCCCAAGAAGTTTTCACCTTCTGGCCCACGGTCATCATTGCCACTGTGGCTGGCCTGGCCGGTTCACTGGGGTCCTATTGGATGGGACACCAGGGTGGTCGTGAGCTCATTCTCCGCCACACCGCCAAAGGCGGCATGACGGCGAAGAAAATGATCGCCGCCAAAGACTGGTTTGAAAACTACGGCGCCATTGCGGTCTTCACCGGTCGCCTGCTTCCTGGGGTGCGAACTTTTATTTCCCTCCCCGCCGGTATCGCCCAATTTCCACTACCCGAATTTACCTTGCTAACCATCGCCGGGACGGTGCCGTGGACGATTTTCCTGGTCTACATGGGGGCTATGCTAGGGGAAAATTGGAAACTTCTTTTGGAATACAAACTCGAAATCGCAATCGTTTGCATCATTCTTTGTATCCTCATCGTAGGTGCCTTTCTTCTGTATCAAAAACATAAAAAACAAAAATGAAAATCAATAAATATTGTATCCTTCTTTTTTTATTTTCCCTACTTATATATAGTACATTTGGCGGTCTTATCCCCCTCTTGGATCCGGATGAACCAGTCTACGGTGAAACGGCGAAAGAAATGCTTTCCACTGGCGATTGGATTTCTCCCCGCATCTATGGGGAGTTTTGGTATGATAAGCCGCCCCTTTTCTATTGGCTCGAAGCCATTTCCTTTTCCCTTTTCGGTGTATCTACCTGGTCGGCCCGCTTTCCCTCTATGCTACTAGGGGCCTTGACACCGGTATATCTTTATTTATCCACCAAGAAATTGTTGGGACAACAGGTGGCTCTTCGCGGGGCTTTCATCTGTGCCACGTCCCTGGAAATCATCGTGCTCGCTCGCAGTGCGGTGACCGATACGCTCCTCACCCTTACACTCACTATCGCACTAATTTCCTTCTTGCGAAAAGAATACATCCCCGCCTATGTATTTTGCGGTCTGGCGCTCCTCGCCAAAGGGCCCATCGGCTTCGGATTTCCTGCCCTCATCGTGGGGCTCTGGATGATTCTTTCTAAACAGTTTACCTTTAGAAATGTGATGCATCTCAAATGGTACTGGGGCATTCCGCTGGCCTGCTTGGTGGGTCTTCCCTGGTATATCGCCATGGGTTCCATTCATGGAAATGCTTTCATCGATACCTTTCTGGGCTATCACAATGTGACCCGCTTCGTTAGCCCAGAACACGCCGGGCAAAATCATTACTGGCTCTACCTGGTGGTGGTGCTGGCTGGATTCTATCCTTGGAGCGGTACGCTGCCAGGGATTCTCCGCCGTATAAAAAACTGGAGAAAGAACCCGGTCCTTCTCTTTTTCCTGGTCTGGGCCGCTTTCATTTTCCTCTTCTTCTCGATTTCTTCCACCCAGCTCTTTTCCTACATTCTTCCCCTATTTCCGCCGCTTTCTATGCTGGCCGGGAAATATCTCACCGAACTGGAAGAAGAAGGGCACGTGTCAAAAGCCTTTATCGCGTCTCACCTGTTCTTCTCTCTCATAACGGCCTTAGCCATCAGCTTGGCCCCACTCAATCCAGCGGGTGGGATTCTTTGGAAATATGGGATTTCCGCCTTCATGATGGTAGCTGCCTTCTTTGCGGTATATAAAATCAAACAAGGAAATATCAGACAATTTCTCTTTTCCCAAGCACTATTGATTCTGGTTTTCGTCCTTTCTATTTGGGGCCTTTTCGCCTCCTCCGTCGCTTCCCTCTTCACCTCCGAAGCCATCGCGAGACAATTCATTTCCACATCCCGCGAAACTTCCATTCCTTTATACCTCGACACCTTCTATCGCCCCTCCGTGGCTTTCTATACGGATATATACGGTGAAGCTCTCCCAGAGTACGATGCAAGAAAAAAGGAAACGGACGAAAGAAATAAGGAACAGGGCGTCCTGCTTCCTGGCAAAACGGAAGAGAAACCGCTGCCAGCCCAAGCCTATATATTAGTACAAAAGAAAATCTACGACCATTGGCCGGAGACTCTCAAAGAGCATTGTCAGATTCTGTGGGAGAAAGACACCGCCTATTTTATCTACAAAAACTCATCATTGTAACAATGAGAATAAAACAAATTTTGAGTTAGAAGTGAGAAGTTAGAAGTGAGAAATGAAGGTGCGGCGCACAAAATTTGGAAGCGCCGCGAGTTTTAAAATATATAATTGTTATTGGCTGAATCCAAAGAAGCAACAACAATCGATAATAAAAGGGGTATTGGGGCGCTTTATGAATTGTGCGCCCCTTCCACCATTTCTCACTTCTAACTTCTCACTTCTAACTGTATTGTATACATACTATTGATGCACTATCCGCATCGAGAAAAGGAGGTTTTCCCTTGAGTACCAAAAGTGCCAAACGTCAGAAAAAAGCGAAAAAAATGAAAGCGGAAGAAGAAAACGCGTCTCGCAATACGCTGGAATCCTTTCTCGGCTTTTTCGTGATTGCTTTTCTCTTTTTCCTTTGGGGTAGTTGGCTGCTGCCTATCACCGATCCGGTAGAATCCAATTATGCTTTGACAGCGAAAGAAATGGTGCAGTCAGGAAACTGGATGTCTCCACAGATTTACGGGGTGTACTGGTACGACAAGCCCATCATGGTGTATTGGCTTCTCTCCATCAGCTATAGCCTATTCGGTTTCACCGACCTGGCTGCCCGCATTCCCTCCGCTTTTTGTGGTGGTCTCTCAGTCACACTTCTCATTTGGTACCTCCGCCGGATTTTGAAAGACAATGTGATTGCCGTCTGGGCTGGCACTATGCTGGCTATTTCCTTGGAATTTTGGGTCATTTCCCACGCCATCATCACCGACAGCATTCTGCTTCTTTTCACCATCCCTACCTTGCTTTCGGCTTACATCGGAATCACAGAAAACAGCAAAATCCATTTCATCATAGCCTATGGAGCCGCCGCTTTGGCTTGCCTCACGAAGGGCCCGGTGGGACTGGTATTGCCAGGGCTCCTCTTGATTCTTTGGTGCCTTTCCATGAAATCGCCCAAAACCATTCTTCGCCTATTTCCTTGGCAAGGCATTCTCACCTTCTGTATCATCGTCCTTCCTTGGTATGTGGGCATGTACCTCATTCATGGCAGCGATTTCATCAATGAATTTCTCGGATTGCACAACGTGCTCCGCGCCACCACCTCAGAACACCCGGAGGACAATCATTTCTACTATTACCTAGTCCTTCTGCCCGCCGCCCTTCTGCCTTGGGCGTTCCTCTCTTTCTATGAAATGTGGAAATGCTGGAGAGAAAAAACTCCGTTCTATCGCTTCCTCATGGTCTGGTGCTGGGGAACCATCCTTTTCTACACCCTGATGGCCACAAAATATGTGACCTATACCTATATCGCTGTAGTGCCAGCCATCATTCTAGCGGCCTTTGCGGCACCGAAAATTCGGATAGGAGAAAAAATTCCTGCCATTTGGACGGGAATCGGTTTCTTCCTTCTCATGGCCGTCATCACAGCGGCCACCTTGTATATCAAAGAAGGAAATTGGTGGGTTTTCTACATCGTCCTAGCCTATGGCATTTTCGCCTACCTGCTCCGCTGGAAAGCAAACCAATATAAACGGCTCACCATCATCACCGCCGTCACCGCCTCCGCTTTCCTCTGTCTCATGATGGAAGGCCTCCCGCGGTACCTCCCCACCCGTTCCACCCTAGAATTGGACGAAGCCCTTCACGCGGCACCTGGTGAACACTATTTCTTCCAATCCTACCCTGCTAGCTACACCTACTACACCGGAGAAATCGCCACTCGCCTCATCCCCGATTCTCTACATGAGATAAAAGAAAAACGAGACGCTCGGTGGAATGAAAAATACGCCATGCCTTCTATCTCAGACAAAGCGTTTATGGAAAGTCACGAAAATCCGACGGAACCGGTTTTCCTTTACGTAGCCAAAAATAAGCAGAAATATTTTGACCAGTGGCCCCTCCATCACCGCTTCGTGCTTGCAAAGAAATTGGTGTCGGGGAATATTTATGTATTTGTGAATAAGGACCAGTTAGCTGTTAGCAGTTAGCAGTTGGCGGTTGGCGGTTGGCAGTGAGTAATCTATTCCTTTTGCCCCCTTCCTTTGGAAGGGGGTAGCATAACGAGCGAAGCGAGTGCAGCGGGGGATAGCTCCCTCTAGCGACATGAAATTATGATTTCCCTATCTTTATAGGCGTCCACTCTAGCGGCCAGTACGTGTGTGCAAAACAACTACATCGCTAGGAGTGGGTATCACCGGGCTCACGTGATGTGTTCATCGCGAAATATACCGCTAGTGCCTCCCCCTCTGCCTACGGCATCTCCCCCGACGGGGGCGATAAATAAGGTGTAAACTTACTTACGAGCTATCCCCCCTTCCCCCCTTTCAGCGAAAGGGGGCTTGCCGCTATTGCTTCTATCGCTATTATCACTATCATTTACTGCCAACTGCCTACCGCCAACTGCTAACTGCCTACCATTTCTCCAGAACCGAGGTCATCACGCATGCTCCAATCTCTCATCCTCAAAATCTTTCCCTCTATGGATCGCTTTTGGGAAGTCTTCCGCTTCCTCGCTGTAGGCGGCGGTTGTTTCCTTTTAGAATACGCCCTGCTCTTCTCTTTGACCGAATACGGCGGACTAGATCCCCTGATTTCCGCCCCTATCGCCTTCACCATTTCCCTCATCGTGAACTACATTCTCTGCGTGTACGTAGTCTTTCACGTGAAACATCAAGGCACCAAGCAAATGGTCCTCTTCATCGTCACTTCTCTTATGGGGCTGGGCCTGAACCAACTGGTCATGTGGTTCTGCATCGACATACTCGCCATCTGGTATATGTTCGCCAAAATCGTAGCCTCCGCCATCGTCATAATTTGGAATTATTTTACGAAACGGTTTATACTGAATCACTAGGTTTGGTGACTAGTGACTAGGGACTAGTGACTGGTGGCTAGGGATTAGGGATTAGGAGGCCCTTCGGGCAGGTTATAATTTTTACTTTTCCTTATATCTCAATAGCAAAAATACCGATAGCATCGGGTTATAAAGGGTTATGAATGGTTATACTTCCCATACACTTTATAATCTGATGCTATCGGTATTTTTTATTATTAAGAGAAATTGGAGTGCCTCCAAATTTTGTACGTAAATAAATTCGTCCCTTATTTATCGCCCCTAGAAGGACAATGCTACCAAGTTAAAGATTGCGGTATAAAAAAGCAACGTCATTTCGACCGACGGGATTTGTGCTTGATGTTTCTATCGCTTTTCTGCGACTATGTTAGACAGAAGTGGAGAAATCTTGTGAGATTAATGTTGTTTTCGATAGTGTCTCAAGATTTCTCCACTTTTGTCCAACATAGCCGCTTGGCCCAGTAAAGTCTTCTCGCACTAATCCCATCGGTCGAAATGACGATTGCGGTGTTACCTACTATGCAAAAAGCACCCTTCCTCATGTCCATCAATCACACCCACGGCCTGCAAGTAGGCGTAGATAATGGTGGTCCCTACATATTTCATGCCTCGTTTTTTCAAATCTTTAGAAATAGCATCCGACAGGGGTGACAACGTTTTTCCTGTTTCACGAATCACTGTATTTCCAGTAAAATGCCACAAGTACTCCGAAAAACTGCTCCATTCTTTTTGTATGTCTAAAAAGATTCTCGCATTGCCTATGACTGCTTTGATTTTATTTCCATTCCGAATGATGCCTGCATCCGCTTTGAGCCGAGCCATATCGTCTTCACCGTATTGGCTAATTTTCACCGGGTCAAATCCATCAAAAGCTATTCTGAAGTTTTCCCGACGATTGAGAATGGTCTCCCAGGAAAGGCCGGCTTGGAAAGATTCTAAGAGCAGCATTTCAAAGAGTTTCCCATCCTCATGAACAGGCCGCCCCCCATTCGGTATCATGATAGGCGATATAGAGCGGATTCTTCGGATTTGCCCAGTGGCAGCGTTCTTTATGATCATTCCAATGCATAGATACTCCTTTGATTACAAAGGGAAAATAGGGATTAGGAATTGTCATGAGCATTTCCTAATCCCTAGCTACTAATCCCTAATCCCTAAATTTCATCGCCTTTTTCAGTTGCACCCGGAAAATATTCGCTCCCCCATTGGCCGGATGACGGAGACCTGTAACAGAAAAGCCTGCTTCTGATAGGGTCATTTCACTTTTCTTTCCAATTGCAAAAATAGGAAGATCTCCTGTCAAAGAGAGTAAATCTTTTGTATAGGTCAGTCCCACCGCCAATTCTGTGTCCGTTGGCGTGCGATTGGAGAGGAGATTTCCTTTCTTATATGGATGGAAGGGAAATATATTCCACAAAAGAAATTCATCTGGCATAAGCACCGCTTCTAAGCAAGCTTTCCACACCACCGAATCTGTGGGTTCATTGAATCCTTTTTCTCGCTGCGTTGGTTTCTCTATGAATGAACTATCCGGTCGACTGGTCCGCTGGCCCTGATAGCCTAGAATCATTTCACTATTCACCGCTGGATGCTGGTTCAGAATCATTCGCTCGCAAGTCATAGCGATGCCAGAAAAATGTCCCCCCTGGTACCCACAAGCCTCTGCCACCAGCAGCATCTTCGCCTTTCCCACACGGCGAGACAAATAATCCGCCAGCTGCTTTCTCCGTATGTCCACAGCGCCCTCCACTTCATAGTCCGGATTGGTGTCCCGCCAAGGATTGAATGTCAGTTCATCTTGATAACCGGCTAGTTTTTCAATAAAGTTTTGTATCGTCATGTATGTCTCCTCTTTTTTAGGTTCTAGAGTACCATTTGCGGTTTGCGACTTTTATCTTTCAAACCGCACTCATAGGGTTCTGGCCCGACTCGACCGATTTCTTCTCATCTCATCTTGAATCACTCTCATAGGGTTCTGGTCCGACTTGTCCGTTTTCGTTTCATCTCAACTAGAACCTTTTGACAGCGGCTTTCTCGCTACTCAACTCCAACCACTCTATCTTGACCAGAACCTTCTGACAGCGGTTCCATCGCTACTTAACTCCTACCGTTCCGCCTCATCCAGAACCTTTTGACAGCGAACAAGTCTCCATATGATAGCAACGGAACACCACCACTAGAACCTCCTCTTCAATAACATCCGAATCACATTCATCTGTATTTCCAAATTCTTCCTGCTATTCTTCACTTCCGTATCCAGTACCAATCCAATGCCCAAGGAAATCGCCGCCGACATCATGAAGAAGCCTGACGTAACCAAAGTCGGCATTTTCGGGACCAGTCCGGTGTGCAAGTATTCATGGAAGACCGGCAAAAAGAGGAACATGGAAATCAACGCCAAGAGCAGGGCAGCCCAGGAGAAGAAGTGCATGGGACGATAATCCTTATACAGCATGAAAATCGTTTTTAGCACCTTCGCCCCATCTCGGAAAGTATGAAGCTTGCTGGTACTTCCCGCCGGGCGATCTCGATAGGAAATGGGAACATTGGCTAGGAGTAAATTTTTATCCAAGGCATGAATGGTCATTTCCGTTTCAATTTCAAAGCCCTTTGACAGAATCGGAAAAGTTTTTACGAACATAGGCGAAAAAGCACGGTAGCCGGTCATCACATCTTTGATGTCATGGGCGTTTTCTCCCCAAAACATATTGATGAACCGCCGCACCAGTACATTTCCTGAATTATGAAAAGGCCGCTTATTTTCCTCGAAATAGGTAGACGAAAGCCGGTCGCCAATGACCATATCCGCCTTGCCTTCGAGCACCAAATCCACCATCTGCCGCGCCGCTTCCGCCGGATAGGTGTCATCCCCATCGGTCATGATATAACAATCCGCATCAATCTCTCGAAACATGGAACGAATCACATTGCCCTTCCCCTGGCGGTATTCACGGTGCACCACCGCACCGGCCCGCTCTGCCATGTCCCCCGTCCCATCGGTGGAATTGTTGTCATACACATAAATCGTGGCTTCTGGCAAAACTCGTTTGAAATCCTTCACCACTTTTTCTATGGTTAAAGCCTCATTCCAACAAGGAATGAGGACGGCGATTTGATTCAAGGTATCAGCTCCTTTGACAGGTTACTCAGGTTACTAAAGGTTCTCAGGGTTCTAAGGGTTCTAGGGGCATGCTTCTGGTAGTTTCAACTATCTTAATTTCGCTATACAAAGGTTCTGGGTTCCCACTTTCATTAGTTCCAACTGTCCTTCATTCGCTATGCTAAGGTTCTGGGTTCCCATTTCCGATAGTTTCAGCTGTTTTGAATCCGCTATGCTAAGGTTCTATTTCCCAACCAACAACCAACAACCAACAACCAACAACCAACAACCCCATTGTACACCATCAATTTCTTGCTGAAAAGTAATGCTGGTCTGTTAAGCAAAATATGCAATGATTTCTGCTGATGTAAAGGTTACTCAGGTTTCTCAGGATGCTAAGGTCTCTCACGTTTCTCGAATGAGCTAATGACGCC
>CAVBRV010000107.1:0-7145 GCA_963597965.1 Paludibacteraceae bacterium
ATAAAAATACATGTTGAACAAGCGGTAAGTATCGTCCCCCCTTGAAGAAGGGGGGGCAGGGGGGGATAGAGTGTTTCGTTAGAAACACATTCACCGTATCGAGATAAATCTCCATGTTAGGCTATCTCAAATAAGCAAATTCCGCTTTTCTGAAATATGTCCCTTTGGGCCATTTCTATCCCCGGCTTCGCCGCCCCTTCTCCAAGGGGCCACACGTTAGTGCTACTATCGTTTTTATTCATAGTGATATATCCGTAGCGTTTAATGATTAAATCAGTGTTTCCCTAGTCATCAGTCACTAGTTACTGGCTACCTAAAAAGAAACAGGTGAGTATAACAAGATGTATTTTGATATTTCTTACATGATTCATTCCTTTCCCGCACTGGTGGGGTATGTCCACGTGACGCTTCTCATTACTTTGGTGGCTGCTTTTGTGGGTGTCATTTTGGGATGCTTGGTTGCCATGGTGCGAATCCATCGTGTGAAAGGAATCAGTCAGCTATTGACGGTGTATATTTCCTTTACCAGAGGGACGCCATTTCTGGTGCAGCTATTTCTCATTTACTTTGGAGCGCCAGAAATTTTGAATCACTTAGGAGTTTCAGTCAAAGGATTTCCACCCATGCTATTTGTACTGGTCGTATTTACCTTGTATGTGGCGGCTTATAGTGCAGAAATTATGAGAAGCAGCATCGGTGCGGTAGAAAAAGGGGAAAAAGAGGCAGCGTTGAGTCTCGGTATGACTTCTTTCCAAGCCTATCGTCGGGTCATATTTCCCCAAGCCCTGACCTTAGCTATTGCGCCTTTAATCAATACAGTGCTGAGTGTATTGAAAGGAACTTCTTTGATTTTCAATGTGGGCGTGGTAGATATGATGAGAAAAGCCGATTTGATGGGCGGCAATTCGCAACGGTATCTGGAACTTTTTATTGATGTAGCCATTATTTATGGTATTTTAGTCTTTGTCATAACCCAGTTGGGCCGCTTGGCCGAAAGGCATTTCGATAGGTCTCATCCGGAAATTGATCAGGAAGGAGTGGTGACCAGTGACATCTACAGGAGTTATTGATCCGGCCTATATGGAAGGTGCATTGGTATACGTCTATCCTTATTTGAAAGTCACGCTGTCCTTGACGGTACTGGCGGTTTTCTTTGGGAGTCTGATTGGCATCTTCGGAGCCATTGCGGAGATTATGGGCGGCAAGTTGGTACGAAAAGTGGTTCAAGTCTATGTGTGGGTGTGCCGCAGTTTGCCGAATTTGGTTCTCCTGTACTTGGTGTATTATGGACTGCCGATTTTGCTTTTGGCTATGCAAGACAAATGGGGAATTCATCTTCCTTATGAACATATTTCCGCCTACTTTGTAGCGGCTTTGGGATTGGCACTCCATACAGGAGCTTATTTGACAGAAAATTTCCGGGCTGCCATTCGTTCGGTGAGCATCGGGCAAGTGGAAGCAGCAAAATCATTAGGCATGCCTTGGCCGGCCATTTTCCGGCGGATTGTGCTTCCCCAAGCATCAGTTTTTGCCATTCCTTTATTTGCCAATCAGGTGCTATCGACCATGAAAAGCACCAGTATCGTTTTTATTATCACCGTAGTAGAAATACTGGGAGCAGCGAAATTATTTTGTGAAGGAAATTCTCGGTATTTTGAAGCTTACATCGTGGTGGCTCTTTTGTACTGGACCATGGGAGCTATATTGGAAATACTATTCCATCGACTGGAAATGGTGATGGGGAAATATAAAGGAGGGAGTCCTATATGATTACCATTCAAAATGTATGCAAATCGTTTGGCGGAAAGAAAGTGCTGGATGGAATTTCCATGCAAGTCCCGACAGGAACCGTAACCGTCATTCTAGGTCCCTCAGGAAGTGGGAAGACCACTTTTCTTCGGACGCTTAATTTTTTAGGGAAAGCGGACCAGGGAACGTTGTCTTTGGATAAAGAAACCATCGTAGATTTGCACGATGCCAGCAAGAAAGATATTCTGCAGGTACGTAGGAAAACGGCTATGGTGTTTCAGGGATATTGTTTATTTTCCAATATGACTGTACTGGAAAATGTGATGGAAGGCATGGTCACCGTGAAGAAAATGAAAAAGACAGAAGCAAAAGAAAAGGCCATGACCCTCTTGCAAGAAGTGGGCATGGACCGTTTTGCTACCTATTATCCGAGCCAGCTATCCGGTGGTCAGCAGCAGCGCGTAGGCATTGCACGAGCTATGGCTATGGAACCGGAAGTGATTCTATTTGATGAACCTACCAGTGCATTAGACCCGGAATGGGTAGGGGAAGTACTGGCGGTCATCAAGAAAATTGCTTCTGAAAAACATGTGACTATGATTATCGTCACCCATGAAATTGCCTTTGCAAAAGAAATAGCAGATCAGGTTGTTTTCATGGAAAAAGGAAACGTAGTAGAGCGAGGAACAGCAGAAGAAGTGATGGTTCATCCGAAAGAACATCGAACCAGAGAATTTTTGCAAAGATATTTGCCGAATTTGACACCTGCATTGGGATAAGGAATGTTGTTGGTTGTTAGTTGTTGGTTGTCTGGAACCAAACAACTAACAACTAACAACCAACAACTAACAACAGTGAGTGCAAAGGTATTTGCAGGATAGCTTGTGTTTCTATGCATTTGAATACCAAAATTTCACTGTATATATCTAGTAAATATCGAGCACATGAATTATTGACTAGCCACTATTTAGCAAATCGTTTCACGATAAACTGCTGAAACCGCAGGGCCGCAGGCGATAGGGGCCTGGTCACATTCCAGGCGATACCGATTTCTCTTCTACAAGTGGGGGAGGAAATATGGATTTGCTTGATACCTAGGTCATCGGAGGCGATGACTTTCGGGAGGAGGCTCACGCCTAGATCGGCGGCCACCAGGCCGGCTACGGTATTCGTATCGTCCCCTTCAAAGATGATTTCTGGATGAATGCCGGCTAGACTGCAGAATTGGTCGGTCAGGATGCGAAGACTATAGGTGGGTTTCATGGTGATGAACGGATATTTTTCTATATCTTTCAACGTAATCGAGGAATAGGTTGCTAGCGGGTGATTCTTCGGCACGGAGGCGTAGATTTCTTCAGAGTATAGATAGGTCCACGCTAGGTGTTCCATGGTGATCATGGTGGACCCCAGGGAGAGGTCGCTTTTGCCGTCGATGAGGCCTTGGGCTAGGACGGCGGAGTTGTTCTGGTCTAGGTTAAATCGAGTGGAAGGATAGAGGGCCCGGTATTCGGAAAGGAGCATAGGGAGCACGCCACCGCCGAGGGAGTGGATGAAGGACAGGTTGATGATGCCGCCTTGGGGGTCGTTAGCGTGTTCGATTTCTTGGCAGCCTTCTTCAATATCGTTCAGCGCACGTTCTACATGAGAAAGAAATCGCCGGCCCAACGGGGTCAGGGTGATTTCTTTTTTCTTTCTGTCAAAAAGGGGGTGGCCCAGTTCTTGCTCTAGTTTATTGATGGAGCGGGAGAGGGCGGATTGGGAAATAGAAATTTCTTGCGCCGCTTTGGTGAAGTGGCGAATATTCGCCAGGGCGCGGAAATATTCGAGTTGATTGAGATCCATAATTTTATGTCCTTTGATGTTAGTTTACATAGAATGTTATATGGGAGAAATCAGTTAGAAGTGAGGAATTAGAAGTGAGAAGTGGTGGAAGGGGCGCTATTGCAGTACGAATAACATTTGTATTCATACCGCTGGTGCAGCCCCCTCTGCCTTCAGCATCTCCCCCAATGGGGGCGATAAATAATAACGATAAACTGCTAACTGCTAACTGCTGACTGCTAACTTCCCAAAGAATACATTTTATGCATAATGCATTTTTAAATTTCGACTTCTATTATATCCGTAATTATGGGAAATTTTCAAGATAATAGTATAAAATGCTATGAAACTTTTGATGGAAAAATGATGTATGCCATGCATATTAGCAGAAAATGATATAGTATATGCTATTGAAAGAAATGATTCTATCGGAATTTGTGGCATAATTAAGGCGCGGTTAGATATATTATGCATGACATGCATGATAATAATACACTCTATACATTAGACGAAATGGGCTTTCCTTTATAGAATAGACTTCGCAAGGCCGATAGAAACGGTGACTGGTGGACTAATGATTGGCGATTGGGGGATATTTCCCTAGTCACCAGTCACTGGTCACTAGTCACGAAATATTATTTTGATAATAAAAAAGTTATTCTTAGGAGGAATATTTCAAATGGCTCTTTCGTCTAAAAAATTATGGACTAAAGATTATATATCCGGTATCGGAATCAATCTTCTGGTCTATGTGATTCACTTTTTACTCATGCTCTGGTCCACCAGTTATGCCATCGCCCATTGGGGTGTGGACATCGGGACTGCGGGGCTGGCTTCTGGTATTTTCATCGTCGGTGCGCTGATTGCCCGCATTCCCGCTGGTCGCTACATCGACTTTATCGGTCGAAGAAAAATGTTCATTGTAGGAACGGTACTCTTCTTTGTTGTGACTTTCCTGTACCTGGCAGCACCGGGAGTGACAAGTTTCATGGGAATCCGTTTCCTGCATGGCATTTCCTTCGGCATGACATCCACCGCTGTTTCCACCATCGTGGCAGCTCTGATTCCAAATAACCGCATGGGCACCGGCATTGGCTACTTCACCCTGGGCGTCACCCTGGCATCCGCCATCGGACCTTACATGGCTCTTCGCTTCGTCAACTTGAATATGTTCACCACCGCCATTTGGGTGGTTGCTGCTTTGTCTGGCATCGTATTTCTGCTGTCTCTCTTTATGAGAGTACCGGAACGTCGGATTTCTGCAGCAGAAAGAAAAGAAATCCGCAAAGTTCATATTTCCGATTTCTTTGCGAAACAATCTCTTGCCATTGCTTTCGTCGCCATGGTAGGCGGCGTGTGCTACTCTACGGTGCTCTCCTTCTTGGGCGAATATGCCAATAGCCTGCACCTGTCCGCTGTGGGCGGCACTTGGTTCTTCATTTGCTTCGCCTTCACTTCTCTCCTCTGCCGTCCAGTAGCTGGTTGGCTCCTGGATCACAAAGGTGGCTCTATCGTCATTTATCCCGCTTTTGTGCTGACCTTCTTGTCCATGATGACCATTGGTTTGGCAAAGACAGACGTCATGCTTCTCACCGGCGGCCTTCTCCTGGGTGCTGGCTACGGTACCTTGACCGCTGCTTGCCATGCTCTTTCCATTCACTGCGCACCGCTTAGTCAGATCGGCGTGGCTACTTCCACCTACTTCGTCCTTCTTGACCTGGGTATCGGTGTAGGTCCGTACTTGCTGGGCAACCTGGTTACTACTTATGGGTTCTATGCAGTGTATCTCTGCGCCGCTGTGCTTTCCCTCTTGGGGATGGCTTTCTATTACCTGGAACTGGGACGTCGCAATCGTTTCACTATGAAACGGATGGAAGCAGACCGGGTGATGAAGTTGAAAGAAGCTGCTGATATGAAATAAAACTGGTTGTTAGTTGTTTGTTGTCTGTTGTTGGAGTCAAACAACAGACAACAAACAACTAACAACAATACGCAAAAAGAGCTACGAGAAATCGTGGCTCTTTTTTTGGTGGGACTGTTGCGGATTGAAGAGGGGGAGATGGGATTTTAGTTGCCCAGGAGTCTAAAAGTTCTTAATAGGGCAATTTAAGGATAACGGTATAAAAACGGTCGTCATTTCGACCGATGGGATTCGTGCAAAAAGATTCTATCGAACTAAGCGACTATGTTAGACAAAAGTGGAGAAATCTTGAGACACTATCGAAAACAACGTTACTCTCACAAGATTTCTCCACTTCTGTCTAACATAGACCTGAACTACACGATATATTCATCAAGCACAAACCTCATCGGTTGAAATGACGATTTCGGTGATATCTTCTTCTTAAATTAATTGCATTATCCCGGTGAGGAGACAAGAATTTAATGTTTATCGCTATATTCAAGTACCTTTAGAACCCATAGTACCTTTAGACTTTGTAATTACTAGCAGAATCATAATCGCCAATTATGGCATGCCGTGGGATAAGGATACCCTGATCGGTTCGTCCTATTTCGGAATCAGGTAGAAAGCCAAAAGTGTAATTTGTATACACTTTTTTCGCTATACTTCTTGAAATTATTTTAAACTTGTAGTAGAATTTGATTGGTCAACCATAAGCACTATATTACAAATAAAAGGGAGCGTAAATTTAATGTGCAAATATACAAAAAGCGCATGGTTGATTCTCTTTTAGTGGGAGTATAGTGCATTTTTTATGCCGTTAGGCACAGAGGGGAGTTTTTATGTCAGGGAAATTATTAAGTACATTAGTAATTGGTACTGTATTAGCAGGCACGAATGTATTTTCGGGGGGGGGCAGCTGCTTCTGATTTATATCAATTAAATCCAGTTGTAGTAACAGCTACAAAGTTTGAAACTCCATTGGAAAAAGTACCAGCTTCTGTAAGCGTTGTAACCGCAAAAGACATTGAAAAGCATAACTATAGTTCTGTAGCAGAAGCTTTGGGTCAGCTCCCTGGAATTTATCTGGAACCTATTGGTGATGGAGGAATCACTCTTCGTGGTTTTGAATCTAATAATATTTTAGTTATGGTCGATGGACAGCCGGTAAATAGCGGTTGGAATGGTTCGGTAGATTGGAGCTTAATTCCAGTCCATAATATTGAAAAAATTGAAGTTGTAAGAGGCGCTGCTTCTTCTCTATATGGTAGTCGTGCAGTAGGTGGCGTAATTAACATTACAACTAAGAAAGCTACAAAAATTGGTCTTCATGGTGAAGCCGTTATTTCAGTGGGAAGCAATAGTACCACTAAACAGGTACTTAACACTCGGATTAAGAAAGATAAATGGGATTTTGGCGTAGGTTATGAAAAGAGAAAAACAGATGGCTGGAGAGGATATTTTATTGAAGGATATCCAGAATCCGCTTATTTAAGTCCAAATTATAAAATGGATAGCCTACCAAAATCCGCATATGGTTATTATGTAATTGGTGGTCGTGGACAGAAAGCCTTTGATAGAGAATCCTATCATGTCAAAGTGGCTTATCATTTTGATGAAGATAAAACATTAACTTATTCCTTCTTCCACACGAATTATACTTATGAATATA
>CAVBRV010000107.1:7157-8890 GCA_963597965.1 Paludibacteraceae bacterium
GCGTTAACTTCTATCCAGAAGACTTCTTTGGTTATATAGGGAAAAAGGAATGGGCCGTTCACAATATTGCCTATGAAGATACAAAGAATCAATTCCATGCTAGATTTGGCATCACAGATATTAAGAAAGATGGTTATGCAGATACTTATGGTAAAGAAGGTCCAATGACTTCTCAGGAAATGGCTACCTGGAATGGATATGGTGGTTATTCTTTTTATCCGAGCAAAACAAAAGATTTTGATATGTACAAGACTTGGGATATTGGACAACATAAATTATTAGTTGGTACAGCTTATCGCGGTGAATCTTTTGACCAGACGAGATATGATTTGGTTCACTGGAGAGATACAAAAAATGGGAAAACACCGTATGAATGGCACAAAGGCAGTGATGAATCTTGGTCTGGTTATTTACAGGATAAATGGCAGGCCACAGATAAATTTGCTGTTCATGCCGGTGTACGTTTTGATCGGTATAAGAAATACAATGGATATAGTGCATATGATACCGGGGTAAGTCGTCATTATGCAGAGGGGACTTATACGGAATGGAGCCCAAAGTTCGCTCTGGAATATGCATTCAACAAGGGAACCACTGCGTTCGCCAGCTACGGACATTCATTTACACCGCCAATTCTGTATCAGGTATATCGTGATGAAGGCGCTAAGATTGAAAACATTGATGGACAGTTAACGGTTACCAGAAAAGGGCGCTTGTCTAATCCAGATTTGGGACCAGAAACAACCGATACCTATGAAGTGGGAGTTAAGAAGAAATGGGGAGACGATACATTTGCCAGCCTTTCTTATTACAAATCCCACACGAAAGATGCTATTGGAACTTATTCAACCAGTAAACCAACCATGATGAATGGTATTTTGTATACAAAAGGGTTCTCACAGTATAGAAACTTGGATAATTCCACGACTAGAGGAGTGGAATTGGATTTGAAGCATAATTTCACTAAGGCGTGGAGTGCCTATGTCAACTATGCACGGGTTGAATCTAAATGGGATGGTGCTACGTATAATACGATTCCTCGACATTTGCTTCACTTCGGTGCTGAGTTTAATACAAATAGATGGGATATTGCAGCTGATGCACAATATGTCAGTGCTCGCCAGGCAAAGGATGAAGATACAGGTAAATACGGCAGTGAAGATCCTTTCTTTATTACTAATGTAGCTGTTAATTACAATGTTACGCCGGAAGCTAAACTGCAGTTTACTATTTATAATCTTTTTGATAGAGCTTTTTATGCAAATGAAGCAGCTAGTGGAAGAACTTACACGGTTTCCTTGCAGTATAAATTCTAATTGAAAAAGATAACTATAAAACCGGATACAACGTTTATTATGTATGGGTGTTTTAGATAAAAAATGCAAATGCGGCAAAACGATTAAAAGAGAATAATTAGTTACTAATGACCATGAAGCCGTTCTGGGTGATGCGAAAATCATTGCTTGGAGCGGTTTTATATTGTGGCAGAATTAAGATTGGGGACAGTGAATAATTAGAGGATTGGGCTTCTCCCTCTATAAAATGGCGATTCAATTCGATACAATCTAAGTAGTGGCTGTTCGCTAAGGAAACACTAATTTAATCATGGTTTGAAATGATTCTTGAATTTTTATTCAAAGTGAGGAAAGAAAATCCGCAAATAGCGAGCTATTTAAGGGTTTCCTTGACGATGCTTTGGATAAAAATTCATATCATTTCAAATTCTTTGATTA
>CAVBRV010000108.1:0-4560 GCA_963597965.1 Paludibacteraceae bacterium
TGTGCAGATTCCTGTGCACTCACTGTTGTTAGTTGTTTGTTGTCGGTTGTTTGACCCCAACAACAAACAACTAACAACCAGCAACAATTACCAAACCGGATTTTTGCTATCGAAAAAAGGTTTAATGAAGTGCGTAAACCTTAAACCAATGTGATTTTGTTTCATGGCAAATTGTCACATATGAACTCGGTGTATAAACCCGTAAACCAATACGAGTGCCTCGTCTTTTATCGATTTCCATAACGAATAAAGATAATTCCATTAGCACCTATTGGCACATTCGAGAAACCTGAGCAACCTTAGAACCCTTAGAACCTTGAGGAACCTATAATCTCTATCAGAATCATACCTACTCACTCATTACAGGCCCTACTTATTTACTCCGTATTTCCTCAAGCATTTCTACATAAGAATCATACCGGCGTTTTTGTATTTCTCCCACTTCGACTGCCTGTCGAACGGCGCAATCTGGTTCTTTGTAGTGCATGCAATTATTGAAACGGCACTGTCCTATATACGGTCGGAACTCGCGGAAAAGGTACGCTACATTTTCTATGGACACCGTTTCCAAGTCGAGCAACGTATACCCCGGCGTGTCCATCAGGAAATAGCCCTGCTCGGTTTGCACCAGTTCAGCATGGCGGGTGGTGGTGCGGCCGCGGCCGGTTTGTTTGCTCACGGCGCCGCTCACAAAATGACTGCGTTTCAAGAAATGATTCAAAAGGCTCGATTTCCCTGCCCCCGATGGGCCGGAGAAGGAAATGATGGGTCCATGCAAAGCACATCCTAAATCGTCTAGCCCTTCTCCCGTTTCTACAGAGGTGACATGGCAGGTATAGCCTGCTTTTTCATAGTAAGATTTCACCTGATAAGCTTCATCTTTTGCCAAATCGCACTTGTTAATCACAAGCAATGGTTCCATGTCCGCATCTTCTGCGAGGGCAATCATTTTATCTAGCAAATAAATATTGAGGTCTGGCGTACGGATGGCGGAAACGAGAATCAGCTGGTCGATATTGGCAACTGGCGGGCGGTGCAAGCTGTTTTTCCGTGGATAGACCTTGGTGATCACTGCTTCGCTGCCCTTATCCGTTTCGTATTCCACCTGATCCCCCACCAGGATGTCTGTTTTCCGTTTCAATTTGCCCCGAGAGCGGCACAAAGAAAGCTGTTTCTCTTCGCCTAAGATGGAGAAATATCCATTCTGATTTTTCAGAATCAGCCCTTTCATATTAGAGCTCCCTATCCTGCACCACAGAGCCGTCAATGGCCACTTGGATTCTTACATTACCAGTGCCAGATACATCCTTGGTGACCGTCGTTCCGGGATTGGCTTTCGCACTATAGACGGTGTGTTTCCCACTATCATCGGTGACGAAAATTTCTACCTGACGCGCATTTCCCCCTTTCGGGATGGAAATATTGACGGTGCCTGTTTTCTTAGCGGCTTTCTGTTTATTTCCGACCGTCAAATTGACCACATTGGAATTGGTGGATTCGCCGCCGGCTGGGTCCTGAGACAGGACAATGGCATTGGCATCTTCCGCAGAAGCCCCGTCATTGGCGGTGATATTTCCGATAGACAAATTCATGGAGAGCAGCGTATTTCTAGCATCTCCCAAGGTCATACCCACCACATTGGGCACACTGGTTTTCTGTTTCACATTGATGACAATGTTGACGCGGGTTCCCTTCGATGCTTTGCTCCCTGATTCTGGGCTTTGGGAAATAATCACATCGGACGGTTTATCCGGGTCATTTCCATTTTCTACAGCTCCCAAAGACAAGCCCATCTTGTCCAATCGTTCTTTGGCTTGTTCCAAGGTTAATCCCTTCAAATCGGGAATCAGCATGGCAGAACCGCCCTTGCTGACGGTGAGGTGAATGATTCGTTTCGCTTTCACATTGGTTCCGGCCACTGGAGTTTGAGAAATAACCTCTCCGGCCGGAATGTCTTCGCTTTCTATTTCATCCACCGACACTTTGAGATCCAATTTCTTTAAGGTCGTCTGGGCCACTTCCACCGGTTTTCCTACCACATTCGGCACAGTCACGTTCGCACTGCTCCAGAAATTGCCGAAGCTGAAGAAGGCCCAAGCAAAACAGCCCAGGAAAAGAATAATCATCCCAATCCAAATATATTTCTGCGGTAAATTGGTAATGAAATTGGCAATTTTATTTTCTTTCGTTTGCCGGGATTTGGCAAGATTTTTTTTCTGAATGGGCCGCGTCATGGCAGTAAAGTCATGGGACGCCGGTTTATACACAGTAGTAGTAAAACCTTGGGCAATTTTTAATTCGGAAATAAAATCAGCCACCGTGTCATAGCGTTTGTCTGGGTCTTTTTGCAAAGCGGTCAGCAAACATTCTTCCAGCATGGGAGAAATGGCGGGATTGTACTTCGTAGGGCGTGGAATCTCCCCTTGCATGTGCTGCAACGCAATGCTTACCGCTGTTTCCCCATCAAAAGGCAAATGGTGGGTCAGCATTTCATAGAGTACAATGCCTAAGGAATAAATATCCGTCTTTTCCGTGATTTTATCGCCCGCCGCCTGTTCAGGAGATAAGTAATGAACGGAGCCCAAAATAGACTGTTTGTCGATGACGGTGGACGAATTGATGGCCCGGGCAATCCCGAAATCGGTGACCTTCACCTTCCCCGTATCGGTGAGAAGGATATTGTGCGGTTTGATGTCACAATGAATGATCCCATTGGCATGGGCTTCTTCCAGGGCATTTCCGATGTCGATGGCAATGCGGACCGCTGTGTCGATAGGAATATTTCCGTGGGAAGTGATATACTGCTTCAGCGTTTCCCCTTCCACATACTCCATGACAATGTAGTGAATATCTCCATCGCATCCCACATCATAAATGCCTACAATGTTCGGATGGGTCAGCTTCCCCGCTGCCTGCGCTTCATGCCGAAAACGGACAATAAAATCGTTGTCTTCCGCAAAATTGCTATGCAGAATTTTGACAGCCACCACTCTGTCAAGAAGGATATCTTTAGCCATGTATACATCGGCCATACCGCCGGAGCCGATTTTCTTTATCAGCTCATAACGTTCATCAAGAATCTTTCCGATCATACTTTACTCCACATTTCTATATAAACTCTGTTTTATTATAAATTTTGTACACCGTTAGTGCATCACTCCGTGTGAATGTGACTAGTAGACTTGTGACTAGTGACTGGGGTACCTACTTTCCCTAGTCACTAGTCTACTAGTCACCCATATTATTTTTATAATAAACCAAAATCAGAGACACATTATCCCGTGCACCGGCTTCATAGACCAAGTGCATGAAAGTCTCTCCTAAATTTTGTAAATCTTCTGCTTTTTGACAAGGATGGGTATTCAAAATATGCTCAATTTCCTCATCCTCCAGCATGCCCGTCAAGCCGTCGCTGCAAAGAAGCAACAAGGAACCATCCGTCAAAGTCAAATGACCCGTATCTACCTTGAGCTCCGAATCGATACCAACAGCCCTGGTGATTTCATTCTTACGAGGATGGAAACGCATTTCCTCTTTCGAGAGTTTCCCTTCCGTCACCAACTCCATCACAAAAGAATGGTCCACCGTAATCTGCGACAGCTTCCCATCCTGCTGCAAATACAGCCGACTATCTCCTACGTGCGCCCAATAGAGCGTATCCGAAGCAATCGCGCCGACCACCATGGTGGTTCCCATAGAAGACAATTTCGGATTTCCGTCCTTTTCTTGAAGAATGGCCTGGTTCGCACATAAAATAGACTCCTTCAATGATTCTTCAGAAAAACTTTCAGAACCTTCCGAAAAGAAGTCTGCTGCCTTTTGGACTGCTATAGCGCTAGCGATTTGCCCGCCTTCATAGCCGCCCATCCCGTCTGCCAGAATGAACAGCTGAGGCACTGTCAAATTGATGGCATCCTCATTCAGCTTCCGGACCAGACCGATTTTTGAATCCCCGTAAGTCAGTATCATAAGCCTATCCATGTAAGAAATAGGACCACAAACTTGCCGTGGCCTTTTGAAATATAGTTGTTGGTTGTCGGTTATTTGGTCTTAACAACTAACAACTAACAACTAGCAACAATCGTTAATCTGATTTCTTTTTATTGAAAAAACAAATTAACGAGCAGTCACTACTTTATTCTTTGCTACACTCCATACTACCATTTACTGCCTAGATAGTCAATTTCATTGGGACGAACTCTAAAAAAATATGCTTTTTCAAGGTTCTAGTCACCACTGAGAAACTGATGCGTAACTGTTGTTAATTGGCTGGCCCCAACTGCCTAATGCATAACGCAAACCTCCTACTAATAGCAAAAACTCCCCAAGAATCATAACCATGATCCTTGGGGAGTTTTATGAGGGAGATTTTGAGTTTTATGAAAAGGAAAACTATTGTATATATAAGAAGTTGAATGATTTTTACGGGTCTCAATCAACTTACTGAAAACGGCTAACCGCTTACCAAATACTTATTTCATGTTGGCTTTCACATCTTCTGTGAGGTCTGCAGAGATGGTGCCGTAGATAATGCCGCCAGGTACAACTACGGTGTCAACG
>CAVBRV010000108.1:4570-8881 GCA_963597965.1 Paludibacteraceae bacterium
CGTTTTTCGCTTTGGCTGCTTTTTCTACAGCTGCTTTGAATTTGTCCTGAATCGGTTTCATGACTTCATTTTCTTTCTGCTGCAGCTGCTGGTTCAGTTTCTGTTCCAGTGCTTTTTTGTCCGCATCGTTCATATTTTTGGACTGTTCATTGTACTGCTTCTGCAGTTTCTGCTGTTCAGCAGCTACGGTTTTGCCGGCTTTCTGGAATGCATCATTGCTCTGGAGTACCGCATTGACATTCACGATACCCGTAGCTGCATCAGCCATGCCCATGGCACCGAAGGTGCCTGCCAGAAGGATAGCGCCGGTGAGGGCGAGTTTCTTCATATTCATGGTGATTCTTCCTTTCTATGAAATGTTATTAGTTGTTAGTTGTTAGTTATCTGGAACCAAACAACTAACAACCATCAACCAGCAACACTTAAATCAATTATTTTTCCCAAAGTTTTTTCATAACTTCTGGATAGATAGCAATCAGGAGACCCTGGATCTGGTTCAGGATAGCGATGACCAGAGCTGGTTCAAAGTGCGGTACGCCAGCCGGGATGCAGCAGGTGAGAAGTACGTTGCCAGCTGCGTCTGCGCTGAATTTCAGCATACGATACTGTTCGTTCAGGTCGTTCAGGTAAGCGCATACTTTTTCTTTCTTGTCTCCGGTAGCGATGCCAGCAGCGATCTGTACCTGGAGGATGGTGTAAACGCTGTCGTCAAGAAGAATGAGGAATGGAAGGTTGGTGCCTTCGACCTGCAGGTTGCTTCTAAAAGCCTGTGCATGGTCTGGACGGTCAAACTGCTGAAGGCCAAATCCCTGGATTTTGTTATCTTCCAGATATTTGGTGAATGCAGCAACTTTTTCTGCTGCTACTTTTACTTCTGCTGCTTTTTCTGCTACTTTGTCTGCTACTACTTTTTTCTGTTCTGCCATTTTATTTTCTCCTTTACTTTTTGCCGGTTTTGTCTCCGGATACCAGTATTGATACATATAACCACGTTTGACTAAGGATACCACCGCCGCTGGGGTTTCCCAGTTCTCTGCTTTACGTACTTTGAATCGAAGCACGCTGAGTTCTTTCAAAAGGGAAAGGTATGATGTTTTGTTCACAAGGACTACATTTCCTTTGGCGCTTTCTATGCGTTTGATTTCATCCTTAATTTTTTTCATTCATAAATCCTTTCTCGTTCAATGCTATTAGGTGAAGCCAAATATGTGAGATAAAGGTTTCTCAGGTTACTAAGGGTTCTCACGTTTCTCGAATGAGCTGACGACGCTAGCGTCTATAAGTCCATGTAATAAACCTGAGCGACCTTAGAAACTTGAGCAACCTGTAACTCATACTTATTCACTCAAGCCATTCACTTAACAGCATTGCCTTCCTCGATAGGAAAACACAGAAGTTCTACCTGAATTGATCAAGGCCTTTTAAATCGATTCGTGCAATAAAAAACTGCGGGTAGATCTTCATTTGCGTAGACTGAGACTGTGACCAGCACCCTGCCTACTACAAAAGTATACACTACTTCCGCAGAACTTTGCTTTTTGGATGTTGGAAACAGGCGGCATCCGACTTGGAAATAAATTTCCTTCACGGCTGGATCTCAGCTCTGGATTTTCACCAGATTCAGCGCAATAGCCTTTCGGCTCTGCTTCCCATCTGAAATTGTCCCGTCTCGAGAGGTTTTCTCTTGACTTGCATGTATTGTATCATGAGTGAATTAGAAAAGCAAGAGGGAAATTAAAGTTTTTTGGAAAAATATTAGTTGCGGGTTGTTGGTTGTTTGTTGTCAGTTATTTGATTCCAACAACAAACAACCAACAACCAGCAACATTCCGATTTCTTTCTATAAAAAAAGCGAATTAACGAGCACTTACTATTTAGAGCCAAACAACAGACAACCAACAACAATGACCGCCAACTGCCTACTGCTTACTGCCAACTACAATAGGCTCTTCCTTTTCCTCCGGAAATACCAGGTTCAGCACCAAAGCCACCAGGAATACAACGGCTACGCAATTTTCAGCGAAGACGGAGCGAATGATTTCTGGGAAAATACGAAAGATTTGTGGCGTTTGTGTGAAGCCCAGACCGATACTGAGAGACAGTGCCGCGATGCTCATATTTCTTTGAGAGAAACCACAATCCCCTAGCATCCGAACACCACTCACCACGATAGAGCCGAACATCATGAGCGTGCATCCGCCCAATACCGCATCGGGCAGCGAAGCCAAAACCACGCCCAATCCAGGAAATAGGCCGGCCAGAATCATAATAGCCGCCCCGCAACCAATGGCTTTTTTATTCACAACCTTGGTCATCGCAATAAGGCCCACATTCTGTGAAAAAGAGGTAATCGGCATGCAACCGAAAAGAGAAGACACGCTGCTGACGAAACCATCGACAGCGATAGAGCCAGACACTTCTTTGCTCTTCGGCGGGCGACCAAATCCCATGGTAGCTAGTGCGCTGGTATCCCCCAGTGTTTCTGTCGCAGATACGAGGAAAATCAGGAAAAAGGAAAAAATAGCATCGCCATGAAATTCCAATTCCACCGGCATGAAACCAGGAAGCGAAACCAGGGGCACTTGGGTGATACGAGACAAATCGACCATGCCCATGCAGTAGGCCGTGATATACCCTACCACCAAGCCAAACAAAACGGAAAGTTGCTTATAGAAGGAATGGGCTTTCAAATTCCAAAGCAAGCAGGCAACCAGCGTGATCGAGCCCACAATCAAGTATTTCTGATCCCCAAATTCTGGATTTCCAAAGCCGCCCCCAAAGGAATTGGCCCCGATAGGAAGTAACGAAAAGCCGATGGCTGTCACCACAGAGGCTGATACGATAGGCGGCACAAATTTCCGCCACCAGGAAGCGCCCAAGCCAAGAATCCCTTCGAGAATGCCCCCGATCAAAGCCGCCCCCAGCACAGCGCCATAGCCATATTTGGTACCAATGACACAGGCTACGGAGACAAAGGTAAAACTGATGCCCATGATAATCGGAAGTCCACTCCCAAATCGCCAGATAGGAAATAGTTGTAACAAAGAGCCAATCCCGGCAATAATCATAGCAGATTGCACCAGAGCCGCTGATTCAGAAGCATCCATTTTCACTGCCCCGGCGACAATCAGAATGGGTGCGATATTTGCCACGAACATGGCAAGTACGTGCTGCAGACCAAAGGGTACCGCTTTGCGAATGGAAATTTTTCCGTGAGGATCGTAAATGGGATCCGTTGTATTCATGATATTTTTATTTCTCCTTTTTGATAGTTGTAATCTCATTCAGTTTTCAAATGGCAAAAAATCGGATAAACGATTGTTGTTGGTTGTTGGTTGCTGGTTGTTAGGATTCAAACAACCAACAACTAACAACTAACAACCAGCAACAATAATAGGCAGTAAGCGGCATACCGTAGGCACAAACCGCCTACAGCTCACCGCCAACTGCCTACTGAAATTATCTAAACTGGATGGTTCCTGTTTCCGCATCCATTTTTTCGATGATTGCCAAGGACTTCACATCGATTCCTTTTGCCCGAAGAGAATCGCCGCCTCCCTGGAATCCTTTTTCAATGCAAATACCTACCCCTTCTACGATACCGCCTGCTTGTTTCACCAGGTCAATGAGACCTTCTACCGCACAACCGTTAGCCAGGAAATCGTCCATGATGAGGATATGTTCCCCTTTGTTCAGGTATTTCTTGGATGCCACTACATGATTCACCTTATTGTGAGTGAAAGATTTCACTTCCGTGGCATACACGTCTTTATCCATATTGCTGCCCGCAGATTTCTTGGCAAATACCACAGGCACGCCAAAATAAATGGCAGTCAGACAAGCAATGCCGATACCAGAGGCTTCGATGGTAAGAATTTTGTCTACTGGACGATCAGAAAATAATTTTTTAAATTCCTTCCCCAGTTCGCTGATAAAGGGAACATCAATCTGATGGTTCAGAAAGCTGTCTACTTTCAATACGTTTCCTGGTTTAATCACGCCGTCTTTTAAAATTTTTTTCTGCAGTAAATTTAATTCTTCCACGATGTGCCTCCTATAGTTTAGTTGTTGGTTGTTAGTTGCGGGTTGTTTGGGCAAATAACAGTCACTGATAATAACGATATTTTCTACACTTTACCATGCAAATTTATATTTTTACATTCTACCACACTTAGGAGGTGAGGGTAAAGGGGAATTTTGTTAGCAGTTTGCAGTTGGCAGTTTGCAATCAAATGCCAATCAAAAAGAAGGTCACATCGCAATCGTCATTTCGACCGATGGGATTTGTGCTTGATGCTTCTATCGCTTTTC
>CAVBRV010000109.1:0-8876 GCA_963597965.1 Paludibacteraceae bacterium
GTAGCAACTCCCTCTTTTATTCTCCCCCGAAAGGGGAGACAAGGCGCTAGCATATTACCTGTCAGATTCACATTCTATTTCATACCGCTATTGCTTTGAGATTTCTCCACTTCGGTCGAAATGACGGAATACCGATTGTCTCACATAGTACCAATACCGCTGTAGCTGCCCCCTCAGCCTTCGGCAGCTCCCCCGACAGGGGAGCCGAGTCGCTAGTGATTTTGAAGATAGAAGCACTAGTTCTACTGCCAACTGCCTACGGCTAACTGCTTACTTACCATGCTCCATCAAGTATCTTCTCAAATCTTCATGCAAGATCTTCTTATACGCTTCTACTCCTGGTTGATCATAGGCATTGACGTCGGCCATAGCTGCTTCGTAGGCAATGCAAAGGAAGAAGAAATAGAACAAAGCACCTGCATGGAAAGGTGTGAGTTCTTTCATGGTAATGGTACAGGACAAGCGTCCTTCAGAGGCTAAGGCTTGGGCATTGGCTTTCATAGCGAAGCGGAGCATCTGGCTCATAGGAACCATACCGGAAATACCGACTTCTTCACAGGGAACATCTACATCATGAGGAAGATGTTCTACACTGATGAATTGCAACAATTTGTTTTTTCTGCCCTGTTGATGTTCCTGCGTCAGGGAGTGCATATCTGTAGTACCTACAGATGGTACTGGAGTGCGACCATAGTAGACTTCATTTCCCCGATTGTCATATTTCTTCCCCAAGGATTCTCCGAGAAGTTGGCAATACCACCAGCCAGTGGTACGTAGCAGCTCGCCATAGGGCATGATGACTTCCGTAGCAATGTCAGCTCTCTTCGTAGCCATGTATTTCAGACTTGCCAGACGAAGGGCGGGGTTTTCGGATGCTTTTTCTGATTGGCAGGCTTCTTCGACCATTTTCGCACCATTTAGGAAAGATTCTATGTCGATGCCCGCCAATTGGGCAAAAACCAGTCCCACTTGAGAAAATACGCTGAACCGGCCGCCAATCCCATCGGGAACGGTAAAGCAGGGATAGTGATGCTCAGTAGAACGTTTCCGAAGAATCCCTTTTTCTTTATCAGTGATAGCCATGATCTGTACGTCACAGCAATCCGTAATAAGAGACTTCAGCGTCTTCACTGCGCTCATCGGCTCGATGGTTGTGCC
Organism: Paludibacteraceae bacterium; assembly: GCA_963597965.1. GTDB lineage: Bacteria > Bacillota > Negativicutes > Veillonellales > Dialisteraceae > Dialister. The sequence goes on from CAVBRV010000109.1 coordinate 1,159, forward strand.
AGATTTGGAAATGACTAGAAGAAGAACCTTCATCTTCCACCAGACTTTACCAGCTTCCCGTCTGACGGTCTCAGCCAACCGTTCCAACCGGACCGGATCCACATTTTGTCCAGCAAAGTAAATCTGCGGATAACCGCCTCTTTCTTCTTTGGTCTTTTTGTTCCAACTGGTGCCACAGAAGAGGTCAAAGAGCACTTGATTTCCTAAGTAAGAGCCACCGATACCAATGGAAATCACTACATCGTACTTCTTTCCTTCTTCTTTTAAGTTCAGTAATCGTTCTTTTTCCTCTTCACTAATTAATCGATTTTCTTCCAAAAGGTAAGGCAAGTGGGGAAATAATACATCACTGCCATCTGGACCTTTACCTGTTTTCCGAAGTGCATCCACCGCTTTCGCTGCGGATTCGACTTTTTCATTGTATTCTTTTTCTTCTTCTGGACTCATTCCTTGAAGGACAGGATCCAGGTAGGTGGTGTCAATGAGTAATTCTGTATCTAATGACAATGATCTTCTCTCCTTTATTTATCGTTTGCAGTAGGCGGTATTTAAATATAGATGATAGGTCCATAGGACCTCGCCCCCTTCGGGGGAGATGCCGTAGGCAGAGGGGGTGTATTTTTTCAGCCGTAGGCTGGTTGTATGGTTTTTATAAATACAAGGTGATATATCACAATGTTCACATGGCATTAAAATATTTTCATACCGCTTAGTATTTAGAAAACCATACAACCGGCCTTGCGGCCGAGGGAAATACACCCCCTCTTTTAATTCTCCCCCAGTGGGGGAGATGCCCGATGGGCCTATCATCTATAGTCAAAAATGCTAGCCAACTGACTACTTTCTATGAAGGAAATCCTCATAGGTTCTTCTTAGTCCTTCTTCCAAAGAGACCTGCGGTGCCCACTTCAGATTGCACTTGGCTTTGGCGTTGTTGAGGGAGGAGCGATAGATATCCCCTTCTCTTGGTTTATCGTAGGCAGAAGTGACATCCTTACCAGATACTTTGGATAGGATAGCAACCAGTTCTTTCAGGCTGGTTTCTTCTGTGGTAGAAAGGTTGTAAGCTGTATTCACTGCATCTGTTTCTAAGGCTTTGATGACGCCGTCAGCGATGTCACCTGCATAGACGAAGTCGCGGGTTTGCTTGCCATCACCAAAGATGGTGATGCCCTTTCCCTGGGCGAGGCGTTTGGTAAAGATACTGATGACGCCGCCTTCACCGCCATCCCCTTGGCGTTCACCGTAGACATTAGCAAAGCGGAGTACTACGTAATCCAAGCCATAGGCCAGGTGATAGAGTTCCAAATATTTTTCTGCGGTCATTTTTGTCAAACCGTAGAAGGAGAGTGGTGTCTGAGGTAGGGTTTCGGAAATCGGGAGTGCTTTTTCGTCTACGTCACCATAGGTAGCAGCAGAGGAGGAGAAAATCACACGTTTTACGCCATATTTCCGGCAACATTCCAAAATGTGTACCATGCCAGCTACATTTTGGTACATATCATTTTCAGGATCTTCCATGGAATCGCTCACTAAGGTCTGGGCCGCAAAGTGAACCACTGCGTCGAAGTGTTCTTCTTTGAAGATGTTTTCGATGTCTTTGTCGTGAATGTCTTTCACGATGAGGCGCATGCCAGGAAGCAGGTTTTCCCTGAGGCCTGTGGATAAGTTATCCAAGGCCACTGCTTCATGACCTGCGGCTTGTAATTTTCTCATTAAGTGGGAGCCAATAAATCCGGCCCCCCCGGTGACTAGTATTTTCATATATTATCAGCTCCTTGTATTTTAGTTGGCAGTCTGCAGTAGGCAGTTGGCGGTTAGCAGTTTTAGTGAGTTCTTACGGATTATCTAACATTATTGCTTTTGACGCTAGCAAGAATATGCCTCTTCGAGGCATCCTATCCCCCTTGATCCCCCTTCCTAAGGAAGGGGGCTAACGCTAGTGATTCTAACCATAGCAGCACTAGCATCACTGCCTACTGCAAACTGCTTACTGCATACTTATTTTCCAAACAAGCTCGTCACTTTCGCTACGATGGCTTGGGGTGTGACGCCTTTTCTATGTTTACCATGGTGTTTTTCGTGATTTTCATCGTAGTAATCATAGTAGTAGTATCCATAGCCGTAGCCTTTCTTTTCTGTAGGTACCCCATTCAGGACGACGCCTAGGATGTTCGCATGACCAGCTAACAGGCGTTTTTTCGCTTCTTTGGCTTCGTCTGGGCCAGTCAGGCCGGAACGAACTACTAGTACCACCCCGTCTGCCATATGACCTACAATAGCGGCATCTGTTACAGCCAGTACAGGTGGCAGGTCAAGAAGAATATAATCGTATTTATCCTTGACTTCTTTCAATACTTCTGTCATCCGATCAGATCCCAACATTTCAGAAGGATTCGGTGGAATTGGACCACTGGTAAGCACATCCAAATTTGGAAATACTTCTTTTTGTACCACTTCATCAAAAGAAGTCCCCATGGCAATGATATTGGTAAGACCTTTATTCAACAAACCGAAGATTTTATGCTGCCGAGGCTTTCGCAAATCGTTATCGATGAGCAGCACTTTTTTCCCATCCTGTGCCATAGTGAGGGCAATGTTGGAAATGGTGGTGGATTTCCCTTCCCCTGGCACACTAGATGTGAAGGCAATATATTTCATTTGTTTCCCGGCACTGGCAAATTGGAGATTTGTCCGAATCGCCCGGTAGGTTTCCGAAATAGGTGATTTCGGATCGTTTTGCACGATAAGTTTGATTTCTTCCATATTAGACTCCTTCGGAGTAGTTGGCAGTAGGCAGTTGGCAGTCAGCCGTATCGAGCTTCGAGCCTTCCGTCCCATACTCCACATAATCTTCTCTGATATAATCGGGCTTGTCCTGCAAAGAACGCATGAAGCCATTTAATAGTTTCTGTACTAATGTATTTTGCTTATATAAAGCAGTAGAGGTTTCTTTATCTAGGTAAGCTAGGTCGGCACAAATAATGATTTGCGTCTCCAATTCATAGGAAGAACCCCGAGCAATTCGCAAGAAATAGAGCAACTCTTTGTTATTGCCTCTTCCAGCTCCTTCTGCAATATTAGAAGCGATAGAAACTACCGCTCTTCGCATCTGTGAGGATAAAGCATAGAGTTCTTCTGGTGGCAATTGTTTCAGGGAAAGGCAAATCATCTTGCATAATTTCCTAGATTCTTGCCAAGCTTTCAAATCCTGATATTTGCTCATGGGTTTTCTCCTTCTTAAATCAGTAGGCAGTTGGCAGTTAGCAGTTGGCGGTATTATTGGAAATACGCTTGCCAAACAATGTACTTTTGATCTTTGATGTTATTAGTAGGCAGTAGGCGGTTTGCAGTTGGCAGTATTAGCAGAAATACACTTTCCTCCAAATGTACCTGTAGCGTTAGTGCAAATTATGCCTCTCCGAGGCATCCTATCCCCCTTGATCCCCCTTCCTAAGGAAGGGGGCTAACGCTGGTGGCTCTGACCATAGCAGCACTAGCGCCACTGCCTACTGCTAACTGCTAACTGCCTACTAGTCTATCCTAGTTACCCCCCCGATTTAAACAAACGTTTAATTTTATCGAAGAAACCGGTGTCCGTATCATCGGATGATTTTTCATCCCCTGTCTGTGGCACGACGCCGAGGACTGGGAGTTTCAGTTGTTCTTCTACGTCGGTGGCGGTGCGAATCTTACGATTCAGGAGTTCCTTGGCGATGACATAGCCGCTGCCGCCGAGAAGGCCGAGGATGAGAGCGATAGCCAGGGTCATGGCTTTTCTTGGTTTGATTGGATGCTCTGGCAGTGTAGCTTCATCTACGATCTGCACTTCATTTGGCACCATGACTTCCGCTACTTTCGCTTCTTCTAAGCGTTTGGAGAGCATGATGTAAATTTCTTGTGCTACATCAGCGTCTCGTTTTACCCGGAAGAATCCTTGCTGGGCTTCTGGCAGTTTGGAAATCTGTGCATCGTTCTGTGTTTCCAGGCTAGCAATGGCAGCATTTCGACCATTAGCTACGGCCACAGCCGCTTCATTCGCAAATTTATCAGAAAGTAATTTTTGCTGTACCGCACTGGAAGAAGGAGCTTGCTGGGAAACAATGGCACCGATTTCTTTATCCAAACTGGCTCTTGTTTCAGCAATTTGTTTATTGATTTCTTGCATCTTCGGGTGTTCATCGGTGTATTTCCCGGTATAACCTGCCTTGGTCGATTCCAATTGTACCAATTGGGCCTTGTACTGCTGGATGGCGGGACTATCAGCGATGGATGCCCCTGCGCCAGCCAGTTGTCCATTGATACTGGAAAGAGCAGCTTGGGCAGTTTCTAAATCGATCTGGTTTTGTGCTTTCGCTTTGTCCAGTGTGCTAATCTGGTCAGCCAACCCTTTCATCTGATCATCGGTAGAGTAAATCTTGTGCTGTACCTGGTAGGCTTTCAGTTTATCTTCAGCCTGGGAGAGTTCTCCTTTAGCAGAAATGACACGATTTTCCAGGAATTTTCTAGTGGTCGCTTGTTCTTGGTGGGACATTTCAGCTAGGCGATTCAGGAAGCCTTCGATGAGGAGCTGGTTGGCTTCTCTCGCTTTTTCCGGTGTTCCACCGGTCACGTCTACTTCCATGATTTCTGTATCTTTGAAAGGTTTCGTCGTGATACGTGTCACGTAAGCGTTGTAATCAGGATATTTCCCATCTTTCAGCTGTTCTGTCTTTTTGATAACAGGGACGACTACGTTACGGCTTTTCAGGATTTCCGCATTGGTATTCATCTTCTGCTGGGTCATCTGGGTATTTCCCATAGGCATCTGGCTCAGGATAGAGTCAGACAAGCCTTTATCCTGCTTGATGCGAAGCAGTGAGGTGGATTGGTAAGTCGGTGGTGTGATTGCCAAGTAGGTCCCTGCTAATACTAGGCAACCAGCGGCAATTCCTGCGATTTTTTTCTTGTTGTTATAGAGGATTTGCCCAAGTTCCAGTAAATCTATTTCTTGTTCGTTCACGTTTGTTCTCCTTTGGTGTGTAACGAAGAATATCTACATTGCGGTGCTTGTTGTTAGTTGTTTGTTGTTGGTTGTTTGAATGGAGAATCAGTATTTTCACCATACTCATTAGCAACTTCTCTAAGAGAAATCCCCTGCCTTTGCTGTAATGATCGAATAAGACCTCTGAGCAATTTGATAACAACCGCATTCTTTTCATAGAGCTGACTTGCTTGCTCTCTATTCAAGTAATCTAAATCATTGCAAATAATAATTTGTGTTTCCAATTCATAGGCAGAGCCACAAGAAATATGCAAAAAGCGAATATATTCTTTAGCACCTTCTCGTCCATAGCCTTCTGCTATGTTGGAAAGAATAGACACCGCAGCCCGTTGCATTTGGGATGATAATCCAAATCTTTCGCTTTCTGGCAAGATTTCTGTGATTCGGTAAACCATTTTACATAAGATTCTTGCTTCTTTCCAAGCATCTAAATTTCGGTAGCTTCCCATACGAATCCTCCAATTAGTGACTATTCATTAATTCTTCTTTTTCAGTAGCAAGAAGCCAGATTGACTATGTTGTTGGTTGTTAGTTGTTGGAATCAAACAACTAACAACCAAGTATCAGTCTTTATCAATCCTAGAAACATAGTATGCTGCACTGAAGAGCGGTGCAATGTCTCTAGAGAAGCTGATGCGGCTATTCTTGGTGAGGTAGAGGATGTCGCCTTCTTGGAGTTCTACGTTATCTTTCATGTCGCCGGTCTGAAGGATGTGGTTCAGATTAAGGGGAATGGCTTTGTTTGTATTATCTTGGTGGATCAGGAAAATTTTCTTTTTTGCTGTATCCCAGGTAAAGCCTTCGGCGGCACCGATGGCATCGATGACGCTATGGCCTTTCGGCAGTTCAAACATGCCGGGTTTCTTCACTTCACCGAAGACGAAGACGCGAACGGTCCCCAATTTTTCAATGTTCACCGCTACGTCGGGATGGACGTAGTAGCGAGACAGTCCCTTTTCTAGGGTGGCTGTAAATTCAGATATAGTCATCCCATTGGCATCGATTTCTCCTACTAGGGGGAAGGAAACTTTTCCATCGGGACGTACTAGGTATTTATTTCCTGTCTGTGTGTTGCTGGTGCTGATATCTGTATCTTGGGTGACAACGATATTCAGTTGGTCTCCCGGCCTAAGAGTATAGTCTGCTGCACTAGCCAGAGATGTCATCGCTGTCAGAGCCAATGCCAGGGAAATAATCTTTTTCTTCATTAGGACCTCCAAAAGTGCGTGGTGCCTACCTATTCAACTGGTAAGAAATGAAATATGTGTATTGTTGTTAGTTGGTGGTTGTTTGTTGTTTGAATCCAGACAACTAACCGCAATCACTCGTCTGATTTCTTTCCATCTGAAAAGTGAATGAATGAGCACTCACTACTTAGAAATAAATAATACGCTTTCTAACCTTCTACTTTATTATATCGTAAATAGGTGAGCAAATGTTTCTTTTTCTTTAAATTTTAGATTAGAATTTAGCATTTGATTGGACAAATACTGGGGAAATTGGTTGTTGGTTGTTAGTTGTTGGGAGCAAACAACCGACAACAAACAACTAACAACAGTGCCTCATCTGAGTTCTTATCAATGTAAATGGAACGCCATACGTCATTATTTCCCAAACAATCTCTCCAGAAAGCTTTTCTTCTTTTCCACTCGTCTGATGGGCGGCGGCGCATAGTAAATTTTATTGGTCAAAATCATGCGACCATGGAGGGTGCATTGTTCCACGAAAGAAGAGTTTCCTGTATAATCATGCAATTTCTGTTGAAATTCTCTGGTATCTGCATTTCTCCAATCGGTCCGATGGGCATCGGATCCCAGGAAATGGACGGCCCGATGGGCGTAGAGCCATTTCGCATAGGCTTCTGCTTCTTCTCCAAACTGTCCAGAGAAGCTGCCCATATTGCACTGGGTCAGAAGTCCATTTTCTACCCAGCGTAGCAGATGTTCGGGGCGTTCCATAATGTGCTTATATCGTTCCGGATGTGCTAGAATCGGCTGATAGCCGCGGAGGGATAATTCATACAACAGGCGGCCAGTCCCTTCGGTGGTACTGGTGGGTAATAATTCCACCAAAATGTATTGTGTCCCCGCCAGACAGTAATCATTTTTCCCATCTGGTAAGTAGTTCAATGTGTCTGCATCAAAGCTGACCTCGGCGCCTGTATAAATATGAATGGGAATGCCCGCTTTATCTGCTTCGATTTGTAATGTATCCACCCGTTCTTGGATGGATTTCCAGGATGGGACCACGCCCCTTCGATGCATGTGGGGGGTCGCAATGATGTCTGTCACGCCGGAAGCGACGGCTTGCTTCAACATGCCAAGTGACATTTCTAATGAACGGGATCCGTCATCGCCTTCGATGTCGTAAAGAATGTGTGAGTGAATGTCTATCATAGGTGCTCCTTCTTGGGAAAATAGGGATTCAGGGGAATTTTATGTTGTTGGTTGTTGGTTGTTAGTTGTTGGGATTCAAGCAACCAGTATACTGTATCATTGATATTTGCTACTATAAAAATACATGTTGAACAATCGGTAAGTATCGTCCCCCCCTTGAAGAAGGGGGCAGGAGGATAGAGTGTTTCGTTAGAAACACATTCACCGTAGCGAGATAAATCTCCATGTTAGACTATCTCAAATAAGCACACTCCGCTTTTCTGAAATATGTCCCTTCG
>CAVBRV010000110.1:0-6350 GCA_963597965.1 Paludibacteraceae bacterium
GAAATGATAGGCCCATCGGGCATCTCCCCCTCCGGGGGAGAAATAAAAAGAGGGGGTGCATTTCCCTCGGCCGTAAGGCCGGTTGTTTGGTTTTTCTGAATACTAGGCGGTATGAAAGTCAAACATTGTAATTTATACCGCATGATATTATAAAAACCATACAACCAGCCTGCGGCTGAAGGAAATACACCCCCTCTGCCTACGGCATCTCCCCCGGAGGGGGAGAGGTCCTACGGACCTATCATTCCTCTTCAAAACCGCTAAATGACTTAGATTATATCGGAATAAATCACCATTTTACAGGTGGGAAGTTTGAATTATTTATAATTTGCGGCGCTTTATAAGTTGTGCGCCGCTACCACCATTACGCACTACGCACTTCGCATTACGCACTATTTTTGCAAAAGCCCATTAATCGCAATACTCGGTCTTCCATTTCTCATTTCAATATCCGCATCCACGTCGAAGACTTCGGCGATGGCTTCGTGGGTCATCACTTCCATCGGCGGACCGGAGCGTTGGATGATGCCGTGTTCCAGTACGAGAAGGTTGGTGGAGTAGCGGATGGCCTGGTTGATTTCATGAAGCACCATGACCACCGTGAGCCCCTCTTCTTCATTGAGTCGGGAAACCAATTCCATCACTTCCAGCTGATGGCAAATATCCAAGTACGTCGTCGGTTCATCGAGAATCAGAATTTTCGGTTCCTGAGCCAATGCCATAGCAATCCACACACGCTGCCGTTCCCCGCCAGAGAGGCTGGCGGCCAGGCGATCTTTCAAATGAATGGTATTGGTCTTTTCCATGACCTGCTGCACCACTTCCCGATCGTGATGAGAAACCCCGGTGTACCAATGCTGGTAGGGATAGCGACCGCAGGAAACCAGTTCTTCCGCTGTCATATCCTTGGGAATATCATGAAACTGTGGCAAAAAAGCCACCACCCGCGCCAATTCATTGGCCTTATAGGAAGAAAGCGGACGACCCGCAATTTCAATAGACCCTTTATCCGGTTTCAAATTGCCAGTCACCGTTTTGAGAAGCGTCGATTTCCCGCAACCATTTCGTCCCAGAAAAGTCACGATGCTCCCTTTCTTGATGATACCGCTAGCCCCCTTCAGGACATGATGGTCCCCGAAAGCCACGTGAATATCCGAAATTTTAATTGCAATTTCATCCATCAGGAATTCCTCCTCAGCAAGTACAGGAAGAACGGTGCTCCCAAGAAAGCCATAATAATACCAGCCGGTATTTCAATCGGCGCGAACATGACACGCCCCAAGGTATCACAGAAAACCAACACCCCAGCGCCCAAAATCGCAGAGCCTGGTACCACATATTTATAATCGGTGCCAATGATCAGACGCACGATGTGAGGAACTACCAAGCCCACAAACCCGATCAGCCCCGCGATACTGACAGCCCCAGCCGCCAAAAGCGCTGCCACAGCGGTCATAGAGAAACGCACCTTTTCCACTGGCACGCCCAGCCCGCGAGCCGTTTCATCTCCCAACGACAAAATGGTGAGCACCTTGCAACCAGCCAGAGCGAAAATCAAGCCCAGCACGGTGTAAGGAAATAAGGATTCCACCTGCGGCCAACTACGAGCGGAGAGTCCCCCCACCATCCAGAGCAGAGCTCCCTGGACTTTATCGGAGTAGAATACGAGGAGGGCGGAAATACCACTTCCCAAGAACGCATTCACTGCCACGCCGGCCAGAATGATACGACTGGGCCGCACCCCATTCTTCCAAGCCAGAGCATACACCGCTGCTGCTGATGCCATAGCGCCGATAAAAGAAACCGGCGTCAGAAGCAAAGACGCTTCCGGCAGGAAAATGAGCATCATCACCCCCGCCAGCCCAGCACCGCTGGACACGCCCACAATGCCAGGATCGGCCAATGGGTTCTTCATGACCGCCTGTAAAATCGCGCCAGACACAGCCAAATTGGCCCCCACCAAAGCGCCTACAATATTTCGTGGGAATCGGATATTCCAAATGACCATCTCGTCCGTGGTCTCCACATTTCCCATCAGAGTATGCATGATGGTGCCAAATGAAATGTCGGCCGAACCGAAAATCAGACTGACCACCATAGCAAATACGGTAAACACCGCAAATACGCCGATGACAAAAATCCGAAATCCCTTACTCTTTCCTGTTTCGCCAGGTTTTCCGCTCATCGTTTCCTCCTTCTTGTTTCGATACCACTTCATGGACTTTGCGTCATTTGGTATCATTCGATTATGAGGCATATGCGCTTATTGTTGTTGGTTGTTAGTTGCTGGTTGTTTGGGATCTAACAACCAACAACTAACAACCAACAACAATCACTAATTCCTTTTCTTGCCAACATAACGGGAATAAATACGCACTATACTTCCTGTCCATAAAAAAAGGAAGCCGGGACTGATTCTTAGAATCACGTCACGCTTCCTTAGTTTGAAGTGGTTAGATTATCAGTTATATTTAATTATAACATTTTATTTTCTTAATACAAGTGATTTTGATGACTCTGCCATGAATTTTTTCCTTACAACAGCAGATTTTGCTGCAATCAAGGTACTAAGGGTTCTTAGGGTTCTTAGGGTTCTTAGGGTTCTAAAGGTTTCTCAAATGTGCCAATAAACATCAGCTCATTCGAGATTTGGAATAAACGGTAAGTTGCGTCCCCCCTTGGAGAAGGGGGCCAGGGGGATAGAGTGTTTCGTTAGAAACACATTCACCGTGGCGATATACATTTCCATGTTAGACTATCTCAAATAAGCATATTCCGCTTTTCTGAAATATGTCCCTTCGGGCCATTCTATAGTAGCACTGAGTACGCTTACCCTACATAGCATTTCATATCGCTAGAGCTGCCCCCTCAGCCTTCGGCAGCTCCCCCGACAGGGGAGCCGAGGCAGCGGTGTAAACTCACTTACCCGGCTTCGCCGCCCCTTCTCCAAGGAGCAACACACTAGTATAATCACCGGTTTCATACATAGTAGATGTACAAAATTACATCAACACAATCATCGTATGTGAGAAACCTTTAGAACCCTTTATCCCCTTCCCATAAACAGCAATCATTGATCTTCCACGTAACGCAAGAGCCAAACAAAAAGGAAGCAGGGACTAATTCTTAGAATCACGTCACGCTTCCTTAGTTTGAAGTGGTTAGATTATCAGTTATGCTTAATTATAACATTTTATTTTCTTAATACAAGTGATTTAAAAAAAAGGGTGATGATTCTGACAAAAACTTTTTCTCGCAACATCAAATTACGCTGCGAGCAAGGTAAAAAAGGGAGGATAAAGGTTATAAATGTTATACACTAAAATATAACTTCTATAACCTTCTTCCCCTTTTAACCTTAACCGCAACAGAATGTCGCTATTTCGACCACATAACAGCATTTATTTCTAATTAGTGAGTGCTCGTTAATTCTTTTTTTCAATAGAAAGAACTCAGATTGGTGATTGTTGTTAGTTGTTTGTTATTTGTTGTTGGAGCCAAACAACTAACAACCAGCAACAATCGCTAATCTTGTTTCTTGCCAGTTGAAAAGTGAATGAATACTCCCACCAATTAAAATAAACTGAATTACAGGAAAAGCAATCTACATTCCCACTCTTTCAATTTTTACCTCCTTTTTTATCTGAACCAGTATAATCAATAGAAAATAATTGTAAGTGTGCTTCTTTATTATTCGGGTCATTCATTATATCTTGCAACTCTTTTTGAATCTTCCAATCAATCAATTGTGAAGGAGTCGGTATGGGATGGCCTTCTTCTAATTCTGAAGTAATAGCATACAAGACGCCTTCTTTTAAATTGGTATGTAACTCGTCCATGGTATCCCCTTGATCAAAAAGGCCCAAATCAGGCACAAAGCACCAGTATGTATCGTCCGGCGCGGTTACATAGCAAACAGGATAAGATAGCTTCATGCGATTTTCCTCCTAACGAATTTTATAGGCTTTCTGTATCCATTTATTTTTGTAATTTCGGGTATCATATATGGTTCCATTTATACAACAAGTAACCCATCCCTCTCCTAAAGTCAGAATCCACGTACTGTCTGAATGACTTCTGGCAAATTTACCAACCGATATATGACTATAAGACAACTTAATTTCCGGCCCTACCGCATGCTGCTGCAAATAGATTTGCCAAACGCTATCATCTTGGGGACTTTCTGCCATTTGAAGACCCAAGCGGCAAATGTCTTTATAAACAGACTCCCAACTGCGGTTTTCTATAATGGCCATAGCCCGAATGAAACTATCTTGATAACCACGATTGACTGGACTGGGATTTTGGTATACATACTCTGGTTTCATCGTCAATTCCTCTATTTTTCAAATACCCAGGAAGCATCCTTTTCTGCATCACTTTTGAAATAGGATTTTCCCGGTGTTACTTCCCACGCTTCCATAACAATTCCTTGTCCACAAGGAACATAATCATAAATCACTCCATTTCTGAGACACGTGACATGCCACTCGATACGAACTACATAATTTCCAGTAGGATGAGACTTGGCGAAATCCAATACGGAAATACCGGCGGATTCCCATTGCTTTTTATAGGAGGGATCATTATATAAGCGTCTCCAATTTACTTCCCTTTGATAGACAAACTTTGCGCCGACATGATCCAAATAGGCTCTAAACACGATTGGGAAATTCGGCATGCTGTGCAATGTCAGGCCAATCTCACAAAGGCCGGCATACACTTCTTCCCACGGACACTCCGTAGCACCTGCAATGGCACGAAATACACAATCTTCCGCCATACGTCCTTTGGGATTTCTATTTTCTGAAATTCGCCTTTGCTTGACTTATGTCATATGTCGTTTCTTTTGAATCGTAATCATCATATATGACCTCCGTTTCTATATATTAGCATTTACCTGTGACAGTATATGTCTTTTAAAAAAAGATTTTATATATTTTTTAGAGACAAGATAACTAGTGGATGCTCGATAATTCATGCACCCGATGTTTACTGAATATATGCAGTGAAATTTTGTCATTCAAGTGCATAGAAATACGGGCTATTGTGCAGATTCCTTTGCACTCACTGTTGTTAGTTGTTTGTTGTCGGTTGTTTGGCTCCAACAACAAACAACTAACAACCAGCAACAATCGCTAATTCGGTTTCTTGTTATTGAAAAATGAATTAACGAGCAGCCACTAACTATTCGTACCAATAAAAATCCCAGTGCACTTTCAGTAGTACCTTTAGTGCACTGGGATTTTTATTGGGTTCCATATGATTAATAGAATATCACTCACGGTGAATCAAATTTTTTCTTAACTGCAGCAAGCTCTCTTCCATATGTTCTAGGTCTAACAAGAAAATATGAATCTGTACTCCATCATAACTTTGAAATACAATCGGTTCCTGATTTCGCATATCATCATTCAATGGATAAAGTACCCATACTTCTGGCAAGGGCGCATTGGATTTCTGGTATTTATGAGCATACGCATACATTTGATACATATCGGCTTGTGATATACCATAGTTGATTCGTTCATTTGGCTTTAGCCGTTTCCATTTGGTATCTAAAATCACCTGCCTGCCGTTTTCATCGGTAATCACAATGTCTGGGCGAAGTCGGAATTTCTTTGGTGTATCAAATAAATATTTTCCCTGATCTTGGGCTGAAACTTGCCATCCCATCGGTTCATAGCATTGTTTCATCTTTTTTGCTACATAGGATTCAAAGACTTTTTCCATAGGAAACAGGAGTGCCCAACCATAGGTATTCCCAGAAAATGTAGTAAAACTTTCTCCTGTAAGAAATACTTTGGACCAACGAAGAATCGATTCGTAAGCACGGCAAGTCCGATCCAATGACACTTTGGCAAAATCCGCCTCGTAATGAAGAGATGCTTCTATCTCTGAAAAATAGGATAACAGTTGTGCTATTTCCCGCACATTAGACGCCCCTGCGGACATTCTCTTCAATTTCAATAAAGTAGCCTTGATGATTCGATTGGCTGGTCGATTCAGATTGTATTCATCAAAGGACATAAAAATACGCTCTGGGTGTACCAGGTTTTGTCGAATATTTTGTCCCACCAGCAATTTCCCTTTAAAATACCTGCTATTGGCCTTTTCATGAATATAGGAAGATTTGAGCCCTTGCTTGACCAGTTGCCATACAGAGACAAGATACATATGAATAAAAAATTCAAAGAGAGGCATTCGCTCTGTCTGCAAATCGGCACCTGAAATATATTTACCAGAAAACTCCTTCAGTGATCGTAGCATTTGCCCCAATATCTTTCTTGTTTTTCTGTCATTCACATCTTGCTCAGCCAATGAAATTTTGGGAAGGATTTCAATCTGCA
>CAVBRV010000110.1:6387-8874 GCA_963597965.1 Paludibacteraceae bacterium
CCCACATAATTAGAAGTGGTAATTGTATCTCCCACATACCTTCGATACCCCATTTTCAAAAATTGGAGAACATCTTCTTCCGCATGAGTTTCTGCGTAGCATCGGAGGAACCGTTCCAATTCTCGAAATGATTTCTCATCTATATAGGTATAGGTTTCTTGGTCATTCTTGCAGTGTGTAATCGTTTCAAATTCTTTGACAGTAATGACTTTCATAATCGCCTCAGGAGTTCATGATTTCTGCATAACTTTCTATATGCGTAAAAGCGGTGTCCTGTAACTGATATTCTTGTTCTGGTAAATCCAAATCCACATTTCCTTTAAAAAGTTGTTTCGCCTTGAGTGGGATATTCTTGATAAATTGGTAATCTGCCTTGGATTTGCTATTATCCCCCAAGACCAGTTGAATACGGCTATAGTCATCATAGAAATATTCTTGCAGCAATGGAATAATATTTTCCTTGAAAATATCCGCCAACACTGACAAGGAAGGATTCTGTCTTAGCTTCATGAAATAGGCATGCCCTATGGTATGTTCTCTATCATACAATACCTCAATCCGACGATTAATGGTTTCCAGCATCTCCCCCACATTGACCTTCACACCATTTTCTTCGACCACCACATCTTTCAACAAGCTGACATCCGGCATCATTTCCACAAAATGAAATCTCCGCCGCAAAGCGGTATCCATCAAAGCAATGGACCGATCTGCTGTATTCATGGTTCCAATAATATATAAATTTTTCGGAACGCTAAAAGTTTCTCCTGAATAGGGAAGTGTGACACTCATCGCCTCTTCTGCCCCACCACGCTTGGATTTTTCGATGAGTGTGATCAGCTCTCCAAAGATTTTAGAAATATTTCCACGATTGATTTCATCTATAACAAATACATAGGGGTAATCAGACACGAGCCTAGCCTCATGACAAGCCCGTTTAAACAAACCTGGTTCCACTTCATAAACCACTTTGCCATCTTCTGTCCGAGGCTTGATTCCTTCGATAAAATCTTCATATCCAAACGATTGATGGAAAGTAGTTGTAGCTATACAGCCTTCCTCTTTTAATCCATGAAACACATCCAAAACTTCCCCATAGTCCTTCTGCTTCCAAAAGGATAGTGCATTTTCAAATTCTTCTTTTCCACCATCCGCAGCTGTTCCCACCAAGGCATCTGCATAAATGGCGGCATGATAGGTTTTCCCGGTCCCTGGTGGTCCATAAAGAATAAGATTGGGTCCTACATCGGGTGATGGTACATGGTCTAATGCTTCCACCATCTGCCGAATGCCTTCTTTTTCTTCCACTTTCAATTTGTGTGGTCCCACCAAAGATTCCGACTTAATGCCAAATTCTCTCATTTTACTAAGAGGCATATACTCCGTAGAATATCCCTGTATCATGCGAAAAACAAAAACCGGTTCATCCGGATTTTCTCCCTCATAATGATAATACGGCCCCGCCGGTAAAGCCTTTCTTGGACATCCTACTTGTACAATTTCGCATTTGTATCGAATCTCCCGATTTAATTGGATTCCAACTGACTAACCATAAGGTGGGTTTGTTTTCCTGTTCTGACATAGTATGCCTCCTATCATTTCTTTTTAGCCAAAATCATTGTTCTCGTTAATGATTTTTTACCTCGACCATTTCTACGATACTTTTCATTTTTATGGTTATCCATAGAAAATAAGCCTGCATAGACTGGCTCTCTAGTCGTTTCCTGCTGTTCTGCCACTTGTTGTGTCGTCGGTTCATGTTTTTTTACTTTAGGATACAATAAAACTTCTGATTGCTTTGTTTCTACTTTTGCCTTTTCTACTTCATCCTCAGATAAACTACTTATGTACCGCTCCAATTGTTCCTTACCAATCTGATAAATATCCTCTTCGCTCAAGAAATCCAAAATGGTAGCCGCACTGATGTTATTTAAATAGGTCAAAATCACTTCAAAAGCTTTGCGATTGACTTGGTATCCCTGTTTTTCAAAATCCAATAAAGCTCGTAAAATTCCATGCAGCACCTCCTTATTACTGGTGAAATTTCGAGAGCTTAGCAATACCATCTGTGAAGGAAATGCTTTTTGTGCCAAAATCCTCGTCAATTCATAGGGATCTTTTCTCTTTTCATCATAGGTCAAGTACCCCACCCACCAAAGACGAGATACGCAATTCACAAATACCCCTCTTCGTCCAGCAATAATTCGTAGATACGAACTTTTGATATCTTTATCATTCCCTACCTGGATTCCCTTGTCCGTTTGCATGCAAATTTTATTTCGTCTGCGAAACCATATATAATTCCAAAGCACCGTATGAGATAAACCGGTCCAGAAGCGTTCATCCCAAGCAACCGACAAGGGCAATTCTTTCAATGCGCCATAAAGGATTTTGATGTTTTCCACTTCATTCAAACCATACTCTGGATCCTTCCTAGACATATCAATGCCGGCCTGTTCCGTATTCATCTGGAAATCAGGAAATTCT
>CAVBRV010000111.1:0-8833 GCA_963597965.1 Paludibacteraceae bacterium
TTGGATAAAAATTCATATCATTTCAAATTCTTTGATTAAATCAGCGTTTCCCTAGATATTTGAATGCGTAATGCGAAGTGCGTAATGAAGGCCGGCGAGCGCGCCATATTGCTCTTATAAAGATACAATCAACTATCACCAAGTTCTTTTCTATATGCTCGCCAATTTTGTGATTAGTTAGCAGTTGGCAGTTTGCCGTAGGCAGTTAGGAAATACTGCTTACCGCTAACCGCCTACTGCAAACTTTATAAAAAGGGGGTATTGGGGCGCTATATAATTTGATGCGCCCCTTCCAACATTACGCACTACTCACTACGCATTACGCACTCCCAAAGCACTATCATCTCATTGATTACACGTCCATTCCACCGGTGGAATCCCCAGATGGTACAATCCCATGCCCAGGGCGTAGACGAGGATGCCGATGAGGAAGAATTGGAAGCCCACTTTCAGCACATGTTTCGCAATGAAGAAGAAATCATGCTCTGTGGGGTCCATGAAGGTGTAGGGGTATAAATGAGATGTGCCATGGGTCACAATGGTAATCCAAGCCCGGAAGTAGACAAAAACCACGTACAGTGCAGGATAGATCATCCAAGTCACCATGGTGTACCAGTGCATGTCTTTCTTGTCGACAAAGAAAATATAATCCACCGTCATCAAAATGGGGATGAAGTAGTGGAAAATATAATTATAGAAAGAAAAGTGTTCATAACTGATGTCATTGAGCCGATGGGTCCGAATGGCACCGGGCCGCACAATCCAATGATACATGAGGGACAAGGTTCCTAAACTGGCCGCTACGATATACCGACAATCAGCAGTATAGAGGAAGGGAATGTCCGCCCGAAAGAGGGTTGCTCCTAGCCAGAACACAAATAAGGTAAAGGTAGAAAATGTATAATATTGAATCCGGGACCAAAACACAAAAGGAGTTAGTACTTTGTGTTTCATCAAAAGAATCAGTCCCACAATGAGCAATACAAAAATGGCCCATCGATAGATCAGT
Organism: Paludibacteraceae bacterium; assembly: GCA_963597965.1. GTDB lineage: Bacteria > Bacillota > Negativicutes > Veillonellales > Dialisteraceae > Dialister. The sequence goes on from CAVBRV010000111.1 coordinate 1,010, forward strand.
GCAATTGGCATAAATACCTCGTAATATAAAATCAGGGATTAGGGATTAGGGTGCTCAAGGTTCTAAGGGTGCTCAAGGTTCTAAGGGTTCTTAAGGTTCTAAAGGTTGGTAACGATGGTAACGGAAGACGTCATTTCGACCGATGGGATTTGTGCTTGATGAATGTATCCTGTCGTTCAGATCTATGTTAGACAGAAGTGGAGAAATCTTGTGACACTATCGAAAGCATCATGAATCCCACAAGATTTCTCCACTTTTGTCGAGGGAAACTATCCCCTGCTTGATTCGCTTCGCTCATACCGCTATCCCCTTCCAGAGGAAGGGGACTTTTTGTTTGCGTTACCGTTAAGTTTCCAAATTCCAAATTCCTAGCTACTAATCCCTAATCCCTTTCCTAGTCACCAGTCACTAGTCACCAGCTACTATTACTTCTTATGCTTTCTGCCTTTCCGGCTCTGCTTTCTTCTCGCTTCTGCCCGCATCTGGCGAACTTCTTCTTTGGCCCGGATTTCTTTTTCTTCCGCTTCCTGCTGGGCCTGTTTCTGCCGATAGTTGTACACATTCATGGCCAAGCACGCCAATACCATCAGGCAAATGGCCCCACTCTGTACATTGAGACCTTGGTTAAATACATTCCATACAGAAAATACAACCGCTACAGCAAATAAAATTCCACGAGCTCTCATTGTTTTGACTTCTCCTTCAGTGCATCACTTACGTGAAAATGGCTAGTGATTACAGGTTGCTCAAGGTTCTCAGGGTTCTAAAGGTTCCTCGAATGTGCCGATAACTGCCAATATCACAAATTTTTCGACTATAAAACGTCTATCTAACATAATCTTACAGAAACATGCGCCCTAACCTAAAACTCTTAGCAACCTATTTTCATAATAATATCAGCCTTTATATTAATATATTTTACATATATGAGCAAGGGGATATTTGAAGAGAATCCGCTTGAGTCTTTGGTCATGTACAGGGATCGGTGGAAGGTTATTATTTTACGTATTCCGCTGTTCCAACAAAGAAAGTCTACCGCTAATCAAAAGGTTATTTTTCTACCACTTTCGCCTATCTAGCAAAGAAAAAATACCGCCACCAACAAGGTTATAAAGGTTATTTCACATAACCCTTTTTAACCTTGTCAGTAACGGTATTTTTTCTTTGTTACACTAATGGATTCTGCAGAACAATAACCTTCTCAATAGCGCCATCTTCGCTTTGTTATACCGATGAAATCTGCAGAATTATAACCTTCTCACTAGCGACAGTTTCTCTTTGTTCCACCAATGGATTCTGCAGAATGATAACCTTTCACCAATCCATATAACTACCTAATGCCACAGAAGGGATCACCCCAAAAATCCCCTCGTCTTCTGTGCTTCTACCACACGCTGGAGAGCCAGCATGTAAGCTGCTAGGCGATAGGTGACGTGGTATTTCTCTTTCAGTGCATACACATCTTCGTAGGCCTGACGCATCTTTTTCTGGAGACGTTCGTTGTATTCTTCTTCGGTCCAATAGTAGCCGGTGCGGTTCTGTACCCATTCAAAGTAAGAACCCACCACGCCGCCTACGTTACTCATCACGTCTGGCAGGACTTCGATGTTTTCTTTTTCAAAATAAGCATCCGCTTCTTCCGTGGTCGGTCCGTTGGCGCCTTCGAGAATCAGATGGGCTTTCACCTGTCCCATGGTCTTTTCATTGAGCTGATTTTCCATGGCGGCTACAAAAATCACATCCACGTCCTGACTGAAGAGCTGATCATCAGGAATCATGGTAGCTCCTTCTTCGTTGTAGCCTTTCAAAGAACGACCGTGACTATTGGCATAGACATACATGGCTTCGATGTCAAGGCCTTTCGGATTGTGCCAAGTGCCATTGATGTCTCCGACAGTGGTAATCTTGACCCCTTTCTGATGCATGAGAAGAGAACCGACGGAACCTACATTGCCAAAGCCTTGCACCACCATGGTGAGGTCTTTCATGTCTTTGTGATTCTTTTCGCACCAGGTTTCCAAGGTAAATAGAAGACCGCGACCGGTAGCTTCGTTTCTTCCCAGCGAACCGCCGGTGGTGAGTGGTTTTCCCGTCACTACAGCAGGCTGCCATTTGCCAGACAGAGCGGCGTATTCATCCGCAATCCAAGCCATGATTTGCCCATTGGTATTCACATCGGGAGCCGGCACGTCCTGGTCAGGTCCGATGATGGGATAAATTTTCCGAATGTAACCACGGGTAAGCCGTTGCAATTCGCGTTGAGAGAGTTTGTGGGGATCCACTTTGATACCGCCTTTGGCCCCGCCGTAAGGAATATTTCCAATGGCATTTTTAATGGTCATCCAGGCTGCCAGAGCCTTCACTTCGTTTTCATCGGACTGTGGATGGAAACGAATGCCCCCTTTCGCAGCCCCGCGAGCGGTGGAGTGCTGCACGCGATAGCCGGAGAATACTTCTACATGACCATCATCCATCTGAATCGGAATGCTGACTGTCAGCTCCCGTTCTGGATAGCGAACAAATTCGTAATCGTTTTTCGTATATCCCAAAACGTCTGCTGCTTTGTCCAATACATGAAGCATATTTTCATAAGGATTGTAATTTGCCATTTGCGAGCCTCCTAGATGGAATAAAATATGGGTAACTGGTGACTAGTGACTTGTGACTGGTGACTAGGAACCGATTCCCATTTACCAGTCACAAGTCACTATGAAAATAGGGATTAGGGATTAGTAGCTAGGGATTAGAAAATGCTCATTCTAATCCCTAATCCCCAATCCCTAGCTACTTGATCTCTCACCATTTTCATTGATAATGATGCACCGATGGTGTATGAAGTTTACTTCCTTACTATACCACGTTTTTCTTTCCTTGAGAACATGTAGTCATGCATGAATGATTATTCAGCATAAGTGAAGTGAATTCTATCTAAGTTTGAGATAGGATGGGGCGATGGAAAATGTTGTTAAGTGAAGCTGGTATGATTCCGCTTGTGGTTACAGGTTGCTTAAGGTTCTAAGGGTTCTCAAGGTTCTAAAGGTTTCTCGAATGAGCTGATGACGCGATCGTCTGTAGGCACATTCGAGAACCCTGGGAACCTTTAGAACCTTGAGCAACCTGTAACCTCCAAGGAAACGCAAAGATTTCTCCACTTCTGTCTAACATAGAACCGGACTCCCCCTTTAAGTCACTTCGCACCAATCCCATCGGTCGAAATGACGAATTAAGGATAGCCTCACATAATCCCTAGTCCCTAATCCCTAGCTACTAATCACCAGTCACTAGTCACCAGAAAAATTATAGAAATTTTATCTCCCGATGTAAACTTTTCACCTTCTCATTTTACTATATAGATAGAGGGGCAAATGAGACCCCACGTGGAAAGAGATATTTCTGAAAGCCTTCCATCATCTGCTAGTACTTCACTTTGCAAAGGGCAGTGGGGAGGAAATAAGAACTATTTCTTTTATAGGTCTCACCCCTCTACGGCGGCCGCCAAAAGAAAAACTACATAAAGGATAGACGAAAGCCGAATCTATATAAGCCTTGACCCGTGCAGCTGTGCGAGGATACGCCCTAAGAGCGAGCTATTCATCTGCGGATGAATATGCCGAATGCGCTGGCTATCGACTCGTGTGGGGTATTGAGAGTCCGGCTTTTCCAAAGAGGATCGTCTATCCTTTTTGCGTGTAAGTAGGCAGTTGGCAGTTGGCAGTTTACTAACTACTGTCTGCTGTCTGCTTTCTGCTAATTAGTGAGTGCTCGTTAATTCGTTTTTTTAATAGAAAGAACTCGAATTGGTGACTGTTGCTGGTTGTTAGTTGTTTGTTGTTGGGGTCAAACAACCGACAACTAACAACAGTGAGTGCACAGGAATCTGCACAATAGCCCGTATTTCTATGCATTTGAATACAAAAAGTTTATTGCATATATTCAGTAAACATCGGGCGTATGAATTATCGAGCAGCCACTAATTACTGCCTACTGCTTACTGCTAACTGCCTACTAGATAAAAAAAGGAAGCGTCCCGCGAGACGCTTCCCTTTTTTTGTGTGTTTATTGCTTTTTCAGTCCACCGTGGAGTTTCATCTTTCTCACACGGCATGCCGGGCAATCTCCGTCACCGGAACCGCCACAGCAACCATCTCCACCGATGGTGACTCTATACAGGTGACGACATGCCAGGACAAACAAAATGGCAATCACCGCCACAACAAGATACACAGCGAAATTCATTTTTATTTCTCCTTTCTGTCAATAGTAACCGGTGACTAGTGACTGGTGACTAGGAAAAACATTTCCCAGCTACGAGTCACCAGTCTACCAGTCACTCATTATGCCTTTGCCTGTGCACCATCAGGAATTTCTTCCTTTTTCTTCGGCATCGGACGGCAGATGAAGTACAATGCCAGCACACAGAGAATGATCGCGATGATCTGGCTGATGCCAAAGGCGCCATCATAGAAGAGCCAGCTGCCCAGGTTATACGCTACGAAAGCCATACCGTAACCAAGCATCACCTGGAAACCAATAGCCAGTGCGGCCCATTTCTTATCGCCCATTTCACGAACAATGGTAGCGATAGCTACGACGCAAGGCGGGTCGAAGAGGTTCAGAATCATGTAAGAGAAGGCAGCAATTGGAGTGAACATAGCTGCAATGCCAGCCATGATTTCTTCATCTTCTGCTTCTGCAGCAACACCATTCAAGACAGCCAGGGTAGAGGTTGCATTTTCTTTTGCCAGTTCAGCAGAAATAACAGCCACAGCGCCTTTCCAGTCGCCCAGGCCCAGAGGAGCGAAGATCCAGGAAATAGCATGACCGAAAGCAGCCATCATGGAGTCTTCGATATCGTCTACCAATTCCAAATCGAAACCGAAAGCAGAGAAGAACCAAATCACGGTGCAGGCTGCGAAAATAATGGTCCCTGCTTTAATAATAAATCCTCTAGCTCTTTCCCACATATGAATGAGTACGCCCTTCATGGATGGGAAGTGGTAAGCCGGAAGCTCCATAACGAATGGAGAGGGATCCCCAGCGAATGCGCCGGTCTTCTTCAGTGCAATGCCTGCCAGAACAATGACGGCAATGCCCAGGAAGTACATAGCTGGTGCCATGAAAATGGAGTCTGGGAAGAAGGTGTCTGTAATCATTGCAATGATTACAGCCTTTGCAGAGCAAGGAATAAAGGTACAAAGCATGATGGTCATTCGACGGTCACGCAAGTCTTCAATGGTACGAGTAGCCATGACAGCTGGCACCCCACAACCGGTACCTACCAGAATCGGAATGAAGGATTTGCCAGAGAGACCGAATTTACGGAAAATACGGTCCATGATGAAGGCTACACGAGCCATATAACCGGAATCTTCCAAGAGAGACAGGAAGAAGAAAATCAAAAGAATCTGTGGTACGAAACCAAGGACGGTGCCAACACCGCCGATGATGCCATCAATCACCAGACTAGAGAGCCAATCAGGCGCTTCGATGGAATCCATGAAATCGGTAGCTGCATCGTTGACGATTTCACCAAAGAAGGTATCATTCACCCAATCGGTGGCCCAGCCGCCGACAGTAGTGACAGAAATGAAATACACCAAAGTCATGATGATGAAGAAAATCGGAAGAGCCAGCACACGGTTGGTTACAATCCGGTCGATCTTATCAGAAGCGGTCATGGAACCAGCCTGCTGTTTCTTCTTCATCACATTGCCGATAATTCTGGCAATGTAGGCATAGCGCTGGTTAATGATGATGGATTCTGCATCGTCATCCAATTCATCTTCGCAATCTTTGATGTGTCCTTCCAGATGAGAAACCACTTTCGGTTCCAACTGAAGAGCACTGGTGGCATCGTGATCTCTTTCAAAGACTTTAATGGCATACCAACGAACGAACTGATCTTCCACTTTATCGGAAATGGATTCTTCGATGTGGGCAATGGCATGTTCTACGCTGCCAGTGAAAACAGACGGCAGGCGAACCTGACGTTTTTCTTTTGCCGCAGCCAGTGCTTTTTCAGCGGCTTCCTTGCAGCCTTTGCCCTGGAGTGCGGAAATTTCTACCACTTCGCAGCCCAGTTCTTCGCCGAGTTTCTTGGTATCGATGATGTCCCCATTTTTCTTGACCAAGTCCATCATGTTCACAGCCAAGACCACCGGCAAACCGATTTCAATCAGCTGGGTGGTGAGGTACAAGTTTCTTTCCAAGTTGGTGCCATCGATGATGTTCAAAATGGCATCTGGCTGTTCATTGACCAGGTAATTTCTAGCTACCTTTTCTTCTAGGGTATAAGGAGAAAGGGAATAAATACCTGGTAAATCCTGAATGATGACATCCTTATGACCTTTCAGGACCCCATCTTTCTTTTCTACGGTAACACCAGGCCAGTTACCTACGTACTGAGAACTGCCGGTCAATTCATTGAATAATGTCGTTTTCCCGCAGTTCGGATTGCCCGCCAGGGCGATTCGTATTGACATGACTTTCTCTTCTCCTTTTCTTGTGAAAATAGGGATTAGGGATTAGTAGCTAGGGATTAGGAAATATTTCTAATCCCTAATCCCCAATCCCTAGCTACTCAAAACCTCTCTATTTTCACTTCTATTTGTCGCACCTAACGTGCGTACATGGACTATTCCACTTCGATAGCTTCTGCTTCGTCCTTACGGATAGACAGTTCGTATCCGCGAACGGTAAGTTCAATCGGATCGCCCAGGGGCGCTACTTTGCGAACGTACACCTCAGCGCCTTTGGTAATGCCCATATCCATGATTCGACGACGAGTCGGACCATTGCCAGTAATTTTCTTGACTTTGGCTGTAGCCCCTACGGCTACTTCTCTTAATGTCATGCTTCTCTCTCCTTTGTGATAGAGTGACTAGGGACTGGTGACTAGGGACTAGGGAAATATCCCCGTCACCAGTCACTAGTCACCAGTCACTTAAAAATTTAGAAGAAAATACGCTCAGCCATGGAGCGATCCAGTGCGACCCGGCTCCCTTTGACTTGCACGATGAGATTACCACCCATCTGGCTGACGATGAGAACTTCTGCATCTACCACAAATCCTAAATCTGCCAGATGCTGACGGGTTTCATCTTTTCCGGAAATACGCCGAATGGTCACGGTATCGCCTGCTTTGGCAAAAATCAACGGCATCATAGGTTTCACCTCACCTTCCTTCATTGATAACGAATCTCGTTATTTGCGAAAACATTATATAATCCCATGAAACTATTAGTCAATAGACCAAAATATTTTTCTTGTACATGCTATTGAATTATTTTATTGCATGTATGTGAATAATTAGGATGGTTGTAAAAATATTATATTTGTTGATGCAAATTTATATGATAAGAGATGTGAAAATTCAGGAGGTTCTGGGGGGGCGATTGCGGCTAGTGCTCACATCTCGTTGGTTTCGTTGTTCTAGGGTTCTGGGAGTGGTGATTTCGATTGGCTCTCATAACACTGGTTCCGCTATGCTAGGGTTCTAGGAGCATGATTTCGTTTTACTCACATTTCATTGATTTCGCTATACAAGGGTTCTGGAACATGAGCCCATGTAAAAACAGCGGTATCACATCTACCGTCATTTCGACCGATGGGATTTGTGCTTGTTGACTCTATCGATTTTCTGCGACTATGTTAGACAGAAGTGGAGAAATCTTGTGACACTGACAAAGTTATCGCTACTGTCACAAGATTTCTCCACTTCTGTCTAACATGGTCGCTTAGTACGAAAGAAACATCAAGCACGAATCCCGTCGGTCGAAATGACGGTAGATGTGATACCGCTAAAAAAGCATGGATAAGATACCT